>CAINOB010000097.1 GCA_903851365.1 uncultured Bacteroidota bacterium | reverse complement strand
CCAGACCTGTCATCAGCATGAAGGATGCGATGATAAACATCACAGCTAAACCCTCAGTTCGCTGTTTTATCTGCCGGCTGGCGGTTTTATCATTCATTTTTCTACCCTGCTTTGTCTTTGCCCAGGAAAGAAGGCATATAGATACTGTTATATTAAGTGAAGTTGAAGTTTATGCTAAAAAGGTTAGTATCTACCCCATAGAACCGATCTTAATTAAAGACTTTAATTTTCAGCCCGTACATGATCTGGGCGACTTTTTACGACAGCAGCCTAATGTTTCCGGAATCCGCAAAGGAGGTGTTGCTATTGACCCGGTTGTAAGGGGATTCAAATACAGCCAGGTTTCGGTCCTGCTTAATAATGGTGTTAAGATTGAAGGCGGATGTCCGAATCGCATGGACCCTGTCGTTTCCCATGTTGAGAATGAAGAGATCAGCAAGATAGAAGTTATCAAGGGCCCCTATGTTCTGAAATACGGCCCTGTTATGGGAGCGCTTATTAATATCCAGACCACCCAACCTGAATCATTCACACAGCCTTCAATCCATGGTAAAGTATTGTTTGGGTTTGAATCGAACTGGAATGGCCAGCGTGAGCATATAGAATTGAGCGGTGGCAATAAGGATGTTTATTTTCGAGCCAGCGCTGGATATAAAGGCTATGGCAGTTACACGGCAGGCAACGGCGAGCTTTTCAGTACCTCCTTCAGAAAATCATATGCAACGGTAGATGCAGGTTTCCGTATCAATGAAAACCACCGGTTTATGATCAATTATACCTATGATCAGGGAAATAATGTTCAGTTTCCGGCATTGCCGATGGACGAGCAGCTGGACCGGACCAATATAACTTCCCTGAATTATGAAGCCTTGAATCTGGGGAAGACATTCAACTCCCTTCAAGTTCAGGGGTATTTTTCGTCGGTTCATCATGTAATGGACAACTTCAACAGGCCTTCGGCACAAACCATGCAGGCCGTTACTACCGTGGATGCCTGGAATGCGGGGGGAAAGCTTGTTGGTTCATGGAAGGCCGGAGATAAAACGATACTTACAGGAATTGATTTTGAACATATCTACAAGGATGGCCAGAAGCAGATGACCATGAAAATGGTTATGGCAGGTGATACTTTTACATCAGTAAAAATTGCTAATGTGTTCAACCGGGCCTTATGGAACAATGCCGGACTTTTCAGCGAATTTCAATCCCGGTTCGGGACTATTGATTTCACCGCTGCGCTGAGGCTAGACTATAACCAGTCCAATTCGGCCGATACATTTAAACTGGTAAAAGACGGAGTTTCCTGGTTCGATAACCTGAATTCCAACTACCTTAATTTTAGCTTCAATGCAGGAATTAAAAAAAAACTGGTACAGGAATTTTATCTGACAGCATCTCTTGGACTTGGCACACGCAGCCCTTCGATTCTTGAACGCTACATAAAGCTGATGCCTGTGCAATTTGATTCCTATGATTATTTGGGAGACCCGCAATTGAAACCTGAACAGAATTACCAGTTTGACCTTGGGCTTGACTATTATTTACCAGGACTTGGCTCCCTCACTGCAAATGGCTTCTTGTCACTCGTGCATAACTATATTCTCGGGAAAATCATCCCCCCATCGGTCATCAAACCTTCCACTCAAGGGGTCCTGGGAGTAAAGCAGTTTTCGAATGTAGACCTGGTCTGGCTTACTGGTTTTGAATTCAGCTTTCAATCCCCTTCGCAAAAGAAATGGGGCATCATGGCTACTGCTGCTGCCACCTTCGGGACCAATCCTGCCGCAGTAAAGTATCTGATTGCCAACGGACAGGTAACGGGTGAGGAAACGGTAAACAACGATCCTTTGCCTGAGATCCCTCCGCTTGAAGGCTCTGTTCAATTCCTGTACAAATTTCTGAAGCAGAAACTGGTGCCAAGAGTCATTATACGGCTTGTCAATGCCCAAAACCGGGTATCGGAAGCATATGGAGAGCAGAAAACCCCCGGGTTTGTAACTGCTGCCTTTGCCCTCAGCTATGCCCCTTGTCAGTATTTCTCTGTTTCGGCCGGCGTTGAGAATATTCTCGACAACCCCTATTATGAGCACCTTAACCGCAGGATTGTCGGCAGCTCCGAAAAGCTTTATGAACCCGGCAGGGTTTTATATATAAATTTGATGATGCAATTCTGATCCGGTGAAAAATCTATTGGCCTTAGTGTTGATCATTATAACAGGGATTCTGTTATCCTGTAATAAGAAAACAGAAGAACCGGCGGCTGTTCCATCGGGAAAAGTGATCTTCTCAATTCAGCACATGGTCAATGGAACCCCTTTGCATGAAAATGATCTAAGTTATACTAATGAAGCAGGGAACCAATATCTCATCAGCGATGTAAAATATTTCATCTCCGACATTACATTTTATAAGCATGATGGCTCAACAACTTTAATTCATCAATGGAAAGACATTTTCTATATCGAAGAAGATATACCTGCTACAAAGACAATTCAGTTTTTTGATCCTTTGCCGGCCGGGGCTTATGATTCTATTAACTTCATTTTTGGGATTTCAGAATCAAAAAATAAGTCGTTTATGTTTGTAAATCCCCCCGAAGTAAACATGGCCTGGCCGGAAGTCCTGGGAGGTGGCTATCATTATATGATGATCGACGGCAAATGGAAAGATACTGCAGGCATCACCCAGCCATTTAACTTCCATCTTGGAATTGGCCAGTTGTACCATGGGAACACAAGCAATACCGATTCCATTTATGCATTTGTGCAAAACTATTTCACGTTAAGCTTACCGGCATCTGCTTTTACTATTCAGGATGGAGAAACCAAAACCTTCAATCTACAGATGAACATCGAAAGCTGGTTTAAAACACCTCATATATTTGATTTCAACCATTGGGGTGGAGCCATCATGCAAAATCAGAATGCTATGCAGATGGTTAAGGAAAATGGTTGGGATGTATTTTCCATCTCAGGTAAGAAACACTGTCGCCTTGTCAAGGTTATCAATGACTCAAAAAGGGAAGTACTGAGCAGGCAGTAGGAAGTTTGCCATCTAATCCTGCTGTGTCAGAAACATCAGCAGGTTGAACCATTGT
>CAINOB010000096.1 GCA_903851365.1 uncultured Bacteroidota bacterium | reverse complement strand
CCAGAGCGGTCGAATGGGGCGGTCTCGAAAACCGTTGATCCCGCAAGGGGTCCGGGGGTTCGAATCCCCCTCTCTCCGCAATTATTTCCCTTATTGCCAATTCTTCATTACAAGTCGCCGCATTCCCACGTTTCTCATTTCCAATTCCTGCATTCCTGCATTCCTGCATTCCTGCATCCTTGCATCCTTTCAGAAATAGTTATTAACAATTAGCCTGTTTTGTTGATAACTCCACCATAATATTCCGCCAAATTGTAGATATTCGAAAAATATTTACTATATTTATGGGTGGAATTTATGGGTAATGACTTCAATTTGGTCTTCTTTACGGTTTAGAACGTATTGGAGTATTATCTAAATGTTGGTCGTGTTAGTAAGAATGTTAAAAATATCCAGGGTTACTGCTTTAATCAGCTGGTCATCGATATAATTTTGACCTACAATATTGGAATCAGATGATTATGAGAAACCCCATTAAAAAGAGGCCTTCCGGCAAACAAATGAAGAAGAAACTAATCCTGTTGTTTTTTGCGCTGCTCATGGGAATTGCCCCTTTGCAGATGCATGCTCAGGTTACGCTGAATTCTTCTGCTGCAGCTACGATCGTAACTGTTATTGCCATGTCAAAGACTTACGACCTTGACTTCGGGAATCTGGCAGTTACAACCGTTGCAGGTACCTGCATCCTTGCTCCGGTTGCCGGGAACAACCCTACACGTACCGTAACCGGTGGTGTTACCCTGCCCGCTTTCCATGGTACACCTCGTGCTGCTGAGTTTATTGTCACGGGAGTTCCGTCACAGCTTTTCACCATCAATATTCCTTCTGCCAACCTTACCATTACCAGTGGTGCCAACACGATGACTGTGAATACGTATACAACCGATCAAACGGTTGTTACGGCGGGTACCTCGTGGTATGGAACCTTTGGTGCGAGCGGCACCACTTTTCATGTAGGAGCTACAGTAACTGTTGCTGCCAACCAGCCGGCAGGTCTATACCAGAATACAACCGGCTTCCCGGTAACCGTAAACTACCAATAAAATTAATAATTCTGATCGTGTTTGTCAAAGGCTTTCCTTACGGATGCCTTTTTTTAACCGTCACCAGAACTGTCCGTCATCTGACAGTATAGTTTTCATTATTTTTAGTGTAAATAGAGACGATATAAGTCAAACGATCAATAAAATATGGAATTCCGACAATAAGTCCTTCCAAATAACCAATGAAAGCTGCTTGTTCGTAAAAATGTTAAAAAGATTCAGGCATCCCTATTGCCCGTGAACTGCATGAACCTATTTTTGATACTTTAGATTGACACAGAAACCATGAAAGATAATGGACCCAATATTTACCAGATTAAAACGAAAGATTAGCGTAAAACACTATTTTATCCTGCTCCTCACAGGATTTCTTCCGTTTCAATCCAATGCCCAGGTGACGATCAGTTCATCTGCGGCTGCGACAATTGTGACGGTAATAGCTATTACGAAGAATTATAACCTCGATTTTGGAAACCTGGCCGTGACAACTACTGCCGGAACCTGCGTTCTTGCTCCGATCGCAGGAAACAACCCTACAAGGACTGTAACCGGTGGTGTTACACTTCCGGCTTTCCACGGCACGCCACGGGCGGCTGAATTTGTTGTGACCGGGGTTCCCACACAGATCTTTACCATAAATATTCCAGCAGCCGACCTCACAATAACTAGCGGCTCCAATACAATGATTGTACGCACCTATACTACCGACATGACTGTTGTAACTGCCGGGACTTCATGGACCGGGACCCTTGGTGCCACCGGAACAACCTTCCACGTCGGGGCTACAGTGATTGTTTCTGCAAACCAACCGGCAGGATTGTATCAGAATACGACTGGTTTCCCTGTTACGGTTAACTACCAGTAAAGCAATTCCTTTCGTTGATAACCTTATAAAAAAAAAAGGCCTTCCTGCAGGAAAACCTCGTTTTTGCTTCTAAACCATAAAAGCAGTGATTAGTCTCTGCCTAATTTTTGCGGAATAATGGTGAATATCCTTGTAATGTTGAAACCCAGAAAAATATCGCCTTTGCTCCATGATCCGCGGGTGGCAGTAAGGTAACTTTCTTCATTCTCCCCGGCAGAGTTTGTCAGGAAGATCTGGAAAACATGCCCGCCGGTTTCAATATCAATACCAGCAGATAATGAACTGTATACCTTCTCAGATTTGATCTGGCCTGGAAACAGGTAATGATATTCTGCATTGAGAGATACCCGCTCCGATATCTTTACCCGGCCACCGAAACCTACAGAAAATACATCATTATGGTCTTGGTACGAAGCTACCATGTTCCTGTGAACATAGGAGGGTGTAAGCTGTAATGATAAGCTGTTACCGAATTTTCTTGCCAGGATGATCTGCATTGCATAGGAGATCCTGGACGAAAAATAATTGGTACGTTCCGGAACTTCCCATTTTGTTGTATAAATAGCAGTATTTCCAAAAATACTCAGGGATACCGGCATATTCCTGGCACCCTTACTTTGCCGTAATACTTTTACCTTGATAAAACCATCCCAGGTGTTCCTGTCTGTATTTAATCCAAGCCCGAAGCCGATGCGTTTTGTCAGACCGTATTCTGCACCAAGCCTGATGGAGGCCTGCTTCAACCCAAAAAGATTCTCATACCCGGTGTTTAATGCCCCGAAATGATGGGTGATAATGAAGAGCATGTCTCCCTGGGCAGGATTTTCAACAGACTGGCCTATTACAATGCGTGAAGTCTTGAATGTGGCCGTAGTGTAAT
>CAINOB010000095.1 GCA_903851365.1 uncultured Bacteroidota bacterium | reverse complement strand
TTGTTTTTTCAGATAAAATGCCGATCTTGAAGTACTCATATTTGGGGATTGAGTTATTAATGGTTTTGCAACCCTAATTTACTAAAATTTAATAACTTAGTCCCCTTTTTCTATGAATTTTTATGAATAATCCGGGTTAAAAGAGCCGTTTGAGATAAAACGAATAGATATCAGAGGAACTGATTCCTATTGGGCTTTTAAAACAAAACTTAGAAAAGGCAGAGTTAAAATGTTTTCCTGATCACTCACTCCCTGATTTTATAGGCCACCAGGTAATCACCATGCCGTACCAGAAGCATTCCATAATAGATTGAAGGATGTGCCCAGTGCGGTCCTGTACCATACTTCACCTGGAAAGTGCTGGTAATTTTGAATTCCTTGGGATCGGCTTTGACCAATGCCATATTCCCTCCCTTTTCATCATAGCAGTATAGCATTCCATCCGCAGAAAGAATTGGCCCCTTGCTGTGAAAATCAGCTATCCAGGTAATCTCGCCGGTTTTCCAATTCATGCAGACCCATTTTCCGGTTGTTCTGCCTGTAAAATTGGATCCGTACAAAAAGCTGTCTATCAACACAACCCCGTGATTCTGGTTATCAAAGGTGTGGTCTGAAAATTTTTCCGTGACTGACTTGCCATCCGGAGCAATTTGCAGCATGACGGACTTAACGTCCCAGCCATCGGAAATCCAGAGGCAACTGTCCTTGTAAACCGGGCTATTGGTAAAGATGGTAGAGTTATCCCCGTTTTTATCAAGAAAGTTGTAATGGTAAGTCCAAAGGATCTTGCCATCTACCGCATCCACGCCCAGCATATGAGTTTGGGTGGCGGTAATAATATATTTTTTGCCAACGTGGTCAATAACTATAGGCGACATATTGGAACGATGGGCATGCAGCGATTCTGATTTCCACACCAGCTTGCCGGTCATCTTATCCAGAGCTATGACGGTAGTGGTTTCACCTGCCGGCGTGACTATTACCTTATCATCTACCAGTAGGATCGATTCAGAAACGCCAAACATATCCCAGTTGCTATTATACACCTTATGAATATCAACACTCCAGATTTCCGCTCCGGTGAGGGCGTTGATGCACACGAGATGGTCGACGCCACATAGAACATAAACCCTGTCGCCATCCACAGTTGGAGTGCACCGTGCATCCGGATATGATTTTACCCAACACCTGCCATAAGGTTTCTGCCAGAGAATCTTACCGGTATGATCCAGGCAAGTCAGGTACTCCAGGGTATCTTTTATTCCAGTTGCATAGATCCTGTCCTTAGTAGCAACTGCTGAGGAAAATCCCTTGCCGATACCTGCTGTTGCAAACAGCATTTCAGGGCCGTCTGCAGGCCATTGTTGCAATAAAAGCGTGTCCTTGAAAACACCATTTCTGTTCGGCCCGAGCCATTGAGCATCCTGGCACTGAATATGGCTAAAGGGTATCTGGGCCATCATACAGACGATGATACCCGGTATCCAAAATCTAAATCCTGTCATTTTTAAATTTTAATACTAAAGGCTTGTAAGAAATTACCGTGCCTTACATACAACTTGCCCTCGTGGATTACGGGATGAGAAAAATACTCTTTGGCGCCCTTGGTTATTCTGAATTTGCTGACAACTTCCATATTAACAGGGTCCGCATTGATCAGAAAAACCTCTCCCTTTATGTTGTAATAATACAGCATATTGTCGTCGGCAATTACGGAACCAGAGCCAATTTTCAGAGTCTTCTCTATCTCCCCGGTAGTCGCATTGATGCTTTTAAATTCAGGTTTAGCTGAACTTCCGCCATACAGATGGTCTCCGAGTTTAACAATCCCCCCCATATAGCTGTCGAACTCCTTATTTCGCCAAACCTCTTTAATGCTTTTCCCATCGGGTGCCAGGGCCAGTTTCACTCCGCAGTTTCCATCTCCTTCAGCATAATAAATAAATCCATCCTGATAAATTATCGTATTGGCATGCGTGTCGCCTTTTCCGGGTCCGCGTTCCTCTAATTTCAGGTTGTCCTGATTATGAATCCATAGCAATTCCCCGGTTTTGGTGTCGTGTGCCAACATCTGGTAAGCGGTCAGGTTGACCAGTATATTCCTGTCTTTAAGCTTGATAATCTGTGGCTGATTATAGGCAGGACGTTCGCCCGCTCCTTTGCTTATCCATATAATATCACTGGTAAACCGGTTTAACGCCACTACGTTGGTGTCTTTTCCACCCGGTGTGCAAAAAACTTTTTCATTTTCAATAATGACCGCTTCCGAATATCCGAACAGTGGAAACTGGCCATGCAGGTCTTTAATCATGTCGACCGACCACTTTTTCTCTCCGGTATATCTGTTGAAGCAATAAATGTTTCCCATTCCGGAGGTCACATAAATCAGGTCATCAACCACTGTTGGCGTTGAACGTGAACCGTTCCAGTTTTTCACCCATTCTTTTCCAAAATCCTTCTTCCACAGCAATGCACCGTTTTTGTCAAATGCAAACAGGTAGGCCATGCTGTCAGCTTCACCCTGGATATACATGTTATCGTTCGTAAAAACCGGCGAGCCATATCCATTGCCTACACCTTCATATTCCCAAACCAGGTTAGGCCCTGCTTCGGGCCAGGATTTTAATAGGCCGGTTTCATGATAGATTCCGCTTCTGTTTTCGCCACGCCATTCATATACCTTTGGCTCTTTTATGATGGGTTTCGGGCTGAATGAATAAATAACAACCAACAACAGTACTGCTGGTACTCCGAAAATGCTTTTATATTTCATATGTTGAAATGGAATAATTTTTAAAAAAGTTCCTAAAAGTAGCTTTATTTTGATTTTTTCATTTATAACCCATACCAACATAGCTAACCCAATGTCTTGGATTGGCGGGAGCTGTAATTCCCATTCTCAGGTCCTCAACCGGGTAGAGGGGATGGTCAATACTATTGGCATAGCTTAAGAACTGGCCGTTGAGCGGCTTACTAAATATTCTTTCGTTCAGCCGGTTGGCAGTCAGCAGTCCAAGCGGAACCGAATATCGGCCGCACCAGGTCCACTTATACTCACGGTAATCTTTTTCCTGAACCGTGTAATTCACAAAACGATTAACCTTTTGTGCATTTAAATCACCCTTTAAACAATTATCGATAATTTCCAGATCCAATTTTCTGGCCTTTTCATTACCCAGGCTATCGGTGCCAAATGGCGCCATATTTTTACCTCCCCAGTCCACATCGCCATAATGTAAAGCATCGTTGGAGATCACGATGGCAAGGTCGGGACCAAAAGTCAGATGCTTCTCATGCATGATCTCAGATAATACACTACTAAGTGATTCAGATATTTCCACCATCTTTTCGAAATTCATGTACGGCACGATAATGGGTACGATTTCCATCTCTCTGTTCTGATGCTGGAGAAAAGGTATCAGTGCTTCAAGGGAATGCTCCACCCTCTGCATGCTGTCGTGAACGATCCACAGTTCAGCAGGTAACTTCTTTAATATGTCCTTCTGTAATCCGGATATTTTTACTTTTCCATAAGGAGCATTCCAATGGGTGAAAGAACCAAAAACGATTCGGTCCTGCAGATGGAAATTCTTGGCTTTATGTGCCACTCCGAACAGGATGAGCGTTTTTGCGTGGATACCCGATATTGCCTGGTAGGTTACCTCACCGGCATATTTATAATCATCATGCGGAGCAATAATTGCCTTAAATTCATTAGTGCGATCGATCTTGATTCTGGCATTTAACCGGTTGATAATGCTATCCATTTGCCAGCCATACTGAGCAAAGCCAACTGTATCGACAACCGGTCTGACCAATGCTTTAAAAGATTCAGGAGAATCCGGGGATTGCGATTTTGAATCTTTGGATGCCTGGTGACAGGCAGAGAGGCAAAATACTAAACCCAGCATAAGTGCGATATTAAATCTAAACATGGCGTAATGATGTCATTTATGGGAGCAATTTAGCGATTTTGCGGTTGACAAAAGCTTCCTTTTTCTATCACATTTTAAGCCAGATAGGGTTATTATTTGTAGTAAAAAAATTGGTAATTAGTTTTATTGTTTTTACATTTGATTTCCACCACAACCTGTCAATGAACCACTTGTTACAACATTTTCGTTTTTCAGCACCTGCCATCGTTCTGTTTTTATTGGTTTTTATGGTTTTTTCCTGTGAGCCCCTGTCTACCGGATTCGATGATACCGAAACCGCACAGCTTTATCAGGCCAAAACAATCGTGCAGGTACCAGATACCTTTACCCGGATCCGTGTTATGACCTGGAATATCCGTTTTGGCGCAGGCAGGCTCCCCTGGTTTGGCGATGCCTGCGGGGAGAGGGTTATTTTCACCGAAGAGGAGATCTTGGGAAACCTTCAGGCCATTGCTGATAAAATCAATCTGGAGAAGCCGGATGTACTCTTGCTTCAGGAAGTTGATCTGGATTCAAAACGCTCAGCCTATATCAACCAGGTGCAATGGGTACTTGACCATACTTACTTTAATTATGCCGCTTCGGGATTCCAGTGGAAAACACAGTTTATTCCCAGCGATGGGCTTGGCCGGCTGGAAGAAACCAATGCCACTTATTCCAGATGGCCCATAAGCAGCAGTCAGCGGATTGAGCTTGGCCTGAGGCAAGATCAGGACGCACTCACCCGATATTTCTACGAACGTTGTTGTCTTTTGACCGCCAAAATTGATATTCCGCATACCGAAAATTTCTTTGTGGTTAACTTACATGCTTCTGCCTTTGCCACGGATGATACCAGGCAAAGGCAGATGATACGTTTGCAGGGTGAGCTCAAAAGGATTAATGACCTCGGCGGATGGTTCGTTGCGGGGGGCGACTTTAACACTATACCTCCCGGATCGGATACAGTGGATTATTGCATGGTCGATGAGTGTCCGGGCCAACACTTCCACGTGGCAGGTGTTGAGCCGTTTCATATGGAAGGGAGCTACTATGATCCGTCTATCCATTTGCTCGATACGCTGTACTCCCTTTACCAGCCAGCTGTTTCGCTTGAAGATTTTCACAATAACCAGTATAAATATTTTACCCATACCACTCGGCCCACGCATTTCTGGGACCGCACACTTGATTACCTTTTTACCAATTTCCATTGGCTCGATCACTCGGCGGTCACTCACCAGGAGGCAACCCGGGAATCGGACCATGCGCCGGTCAGCTGTTATTTTATTTTACCCAGATAATCCCCGCGAATAAATCCATCATGAACAGAATCCAAAAATCCCTCCTCTGCCTCCTCGGGATCGTTACCTTCAGCGGTATGGTTTCGCAAGCTTCCGAGCCGCTTCAGCATTGGAGTGATGGTACTGCCTGGACGGTCTCGAAACACAGGGTGGAACTGGGAGTTTTAACTTTATCCAGATATGGTTTAACGGATAAACTGGAAATCGCTGCTCACCCGCTGATGGTATTTCTGATGCCGCAAGTCCAGATTAAGGCCGGATGGGGTGAATGGTCCGGAATCCGTTTAGCTTCAGAACACGGGATCCTTTATCCAACCCTTTTTATGCGACTGGTGGCAACAAAAGGAATTGGCGGACTGATATCGCCGGAATTGAATATACCTCAGACTTTTGCCATTTACAACAGGGTTCTGGCATCCTTTGGTCCCAGTAAAAACACACTCCTGACCGCCCATGCGGGGATTGCTTTTGCGGTGAATTCGGGTTCTCTGGATAAACGTGCAACTATTGATCTTCCGATTATCTACCCTCGCCTGGCGGTATTTTTTAATCAACCCGAATTCGATGCCGGAATTGATTTCCGGGGTAAGTTTTCAAAACTTTTCGGTTGGGACTTTAACGTCAATAATTTCATTTTGGCTGCTTCCACCTGCAATTATTTTCTCGAGAATAAAGGAGTTTTAGCCTATACTTCAAAAAAAGAAAAGCTGCGGATTGAGGCCGGATATAAGCTGTGTTACGGAAAATATCCATCCGGTGCACAATGGCACTTGCTGCCGGATATCAACCTGGTGTTCGGTATCGGGAAATAATCCCTGTTAATTTTCCAGTTGGCTTTATAACCTTTCCAGAATATGTGCCAGGGTAAAGCCAAAATAGTTTCCAAGAATATATCCAAGTACGCCCCCAGCGATCCCAGTGACAATAACGTCTTTGTTTTTCAGGGCATTTGCCACGAGTGGAACAAAGGGCGGCGAAAAAATATAGGCCGTTGATGTTATCAGGAAATTATCAGCATCGATCCTGAAAATCTTTGCAAGGATGATGTGAAGCACAAGCGAGCCGAAATAACACCAGGTAATAAACAGGATCAGATCAAGCATTCCTTTGCCGAACATGGTCCTGAGATCGGCCATGGAGGCCACGGTGAGCGAAAAGACAAGAATCAGGTACATGCCAAGCTGAAACGTTTTCTCGATGCTGTTGATCCGTTTGAACAGAGAGGCTATGATTCCGAGTGTCGTTATTGAGAGTACGGCAACTGCGTTCTTATAGGGCATGTATTGTGGCGGGACCAGGAAACTCAGGCCCACCCCTATTCCTGTGATGATGAAAGTCAGGCCCAATGCTTTGAGCAAGGGCAGGATCGTTGCTTTATTCAACATCCCTGAAAAATCATCCAGGCTTTCGATCTCCTTTTCAACCAACTCGCGATCCATGGAGGTTCCATCCTTTTCATTGTATTTGGGAAGAATTGCCCTGAAAAGACGCGGGGCCACAGTGATGAAGAATAGGACCAGGAAGGCGCCAACGAAGATGTCGTAGGTATTCAGGACCACAAAGCGATCCGCGTCGACGTTGAGCATCAGCTTGAGTGCTGCAAAATTTGGGGTTCCCCCGGTATATATTCCTTCAAACATCCCCGCAAGTTTCCAGGTATCCGGGAACGAGTGTTTCCAGATAAAATAGCCAGCGGTAACCATAACGATCCCTGCCACCAGGGCAAGCACCACTGAAAGGAACCCTTTTTTAGCATATTTCAGCCATCTCTTCATGTTCAATGAAAACATGAGTAGCGGAAAAGCGAGGAGTATGCTTAGGGTGGTGAGATTGTCCTGCACCGCACCAATCCGGTTGGCATTAACATCCTCCGGAACAGCCTTGCCTTCTGATATCAATGCTTCAAGCGTCTTATTATCAAGCTTTGATACACCTCTTTCCACAAGTGCAAGTTTGTATCCGTGGCTACCTTCGGGAAGTATTCCGACGGTTCCGATCATGAGTCCGAACAGATAGGCGAGGACAACGGTACCCAGCTTTTGCAGCAGGGTCCATTTTTTACACAAATAGATGATAACCAGAGGAAAGGTAAAATAAAATACGATGAGGAGGATAATCTTCACCATGGCGGGATATTTTGTTTGAACCGAAAATACTAAAAGGTACTTAAGTTCTGCAACTCTGTGTGTAAAAGCAGTATAAATACCTAGAACGGTTTTCAAGTGGTGCGGACATGTCTTATGCGTGGTGGCAGATGATCCCTGGTGGGACATACAGGATTATTCGCCTTCGGCTCATGAGGTCGTTCACTTCGTTCACTCAGTTCGAACCAGTGACCTCTTGCGTGTGAAAGTTAGGTTTCATTTTCCAGGGATTGATATCCAGTTGTCTCGCATTTTACTCAAGATATGAAAAATTCTGATTATGAGTTCAACTCCCCCGGTTGTTGGATGATCCTAGCAATTCCTATGATCTCGCAGGAACCATCCTTCATGGCTCTTAAGTTTGTCAAAAACCAAACCATGAAAAAGAGTGTTTTGTTCCTGTTCCTTATGGCTATGTTTTCGGTCAGCATTTTTTCACAAACTAAAGCACCATTCTTTTCTCAGGTGAGTACGCGAGTGAAATCCTCAGTGACCTGGTATTATGGCACCGCACTTGAACTCAAAGGAGGATTAGGGTCTTTAGGCGGATCCATCGGAACACTTTATGTCGGACTCAAGGAATTAGGATCATTTGGGGTTGGGACTTCATTGGTTGAACTTCTTGACTTTCAGAACCGGGTTTCTGAATGGTCATTTTTACCTCTGTATTTATACTATCCGATAGCCAAGGGTAAACCAACTAATGATGTTTCAAAAAGAATTCCGTGGTTAATATCCGTCTATACTGGTGGGGCTTTATTCGCTGTAAATCCGGATAAGGTTGATGACGCTGCCAGGAGTTATTTTAAACTCGGTATTTTAGGATGTACTGACTTTCTAAAAAAGAAGTTGTCTGCCAATTTAAATACTGGGTTAATGGTGGGAAAAACCTATGGTAAAGGCACTTATGCCTCTCTATTTTTAATCCTGTCGCTCGGAATACCCTGGTAGATAAAACGATCTCTTCCCACCATTCATCCTAAAATGGCTCACGCTTGCCTCAAGGATGGTACCGGAGCCATTCTTGCCAGTTACAGGATCATTAGCCAGGGTTATGGGATGAAAGGGTCAATCCATATGATCCTAATGGAATCATTCAGAAAGGCTTTTAAGTTTGTTGAAAACTAAACCATGAGAAAGAATATTTTGATCCTGATCCTAATGGCCATGTTTTCGGTTATCGGGTATTCGCAGGTAACGATTACACAAAATTCAAGTCTTTTAAAAGAACCTTCACTGACTTCCAAGGTTATAGCAACAGCATTTGATGGAGATCCTGTAACCCTGATAGAACATACTGGGAAATTCTGGAAGGTGGATTATCAAAAGAAAACCGGATATATTCATGAGATCTGCCTGTCAAATTATATTGCCCCTTCAAAAAAAGAACAGGATAAATCAAATGTTGTTGAGCAGATCCAGGAAAAACCACAATCGGTTACAGACAAAACCGTTCCAGAAAAAACAGGGGTCAGCCAATCTACTCAAGCACAAACTAAAGATCGGATCATTTGGGATAAACAAGCAAAGGTTTATTACCAAAATAATAAACCCTTGCCTCCAAAAGTTCTTAGCGACATGTTGTTAGCCAACCCTGAGAGTGCTGATGTAATGAAACTGGCCAACAAGAATATTAAAATTGCTACTATATCTGCCTGTGGGGGCCTGGTACTTCTTGTTGCCGACCTTATTCCTTTGTGGCTTTCCCTTGATGACATAGGTATTGCAATGGGCTTCATAGGATTGGCTGGCGTCGTTGGTAGTTTACCGATTGCAATAGTTGGCAGAGTCCAACAGCGAATGGCAATTAAGGCCTACAATTCTTCTTATAAAGGACCTGATAACACAATGAGGCTTGACCTTGGTGTAACTAAAAACGGAGTCGGACTGGTTTTCAGTTTCTGAGAAAGCAAGGGAAAGATGTCTGATTGCTTTTCAAGGCGCTTGTCCGGAATAATAAGCACGACATTAAAAATTGGTAAAAACTCGATGAGACCATAATAAGCTCAAATTACTTAAGGAAAAAACATGAAAAAGTATGCACTGTTCCTGATCATTTTGGTCATGTTTTCGGTTATCGGTTATTCACAGATAACGATTACTCAAAATTCAAGTCTTCTAAAAGAACCTTCCCTGACTTCCAAGGTTATAACCACAGCATTTAATGGAGATTCTGTAACCCTGATAGAACATACTGGGAAATTCTGGAAGGTTGATTATCAAAAGAAAACCGGATATATTCATGAGACCTGCCTGTCAAATTATATTGCCCCTTCCCAAAAAGAACCGGATAAAACAATTGCTTTTGAGCAGATCCAGGAAAAGCCGCAATCGGTTACTGACAAAACCGTTTCAGAAAAAACAACGGTCGGACAAATTGAATTAAAAAAAGGGGTTTATTGCCTGAATGACAAACCATTAAAAAATAAGGAATTAAAAAAACTTTTAAAAAGTAACTCTGAGTGTATTGTGGAATTAAGAACATATCAGATGGTATCAGCTATCGGACTGTCTGGCCAGATTATTGTCTCCGTGATTGGAATTGCTACCCTGGATCCCGTTTTATCAACCGTATTTATACTTGGCGGCCTGGCAGCCAATATCGGGTTCACCGCGCTGTTTGGGGGACCTAGTTTAAAAAAGGCAATTGAAATATATAACAAGTCCTTAGAATCCAAAAACCCAATCACTAATAAATAGTCATTCTTTTCATAAGGTTATTGAGATAAAAGAAACTTAATTCTTACAAACACCATGGGAAAATCAATGCTTTTGTTGATTATTGTTATTGTTGCATACCAAACGCAACTTTTTGCTCAAACTTCAGATTTGTTCGTTTATGACAAAGTTAAGTTGGAGAACGAACTGTCACTATTAACCAAGGTAGAGCAAAACCTGACCAATCCCGGTAGTTTTGCGGATCCGAATTTCGGAGGCGAAACTGGAATAATGAATTCCAATATGTTACATGCAGTGACGCAGGACTCACTAAATCAGAAATCCTATTTTTTGCCGGCACTTGGAATTAGTTTTGTAACTTCCATTATACCGGGTTTCCTCATTGGAGGACTTTGGGGTGGGTTAATTGGGGGCGCTGCTGGTGGATTATACATACTGCTTATTAATAATAAACTTACTCCTCAGCAGAGGAATCAGGCATTGAAAGGATGCGTAGTTGGCGGATGTACAGGTGCAGGAATAGCTTTTACCGTCATTTTTGTGCTGGTTTTAGGGGCCTCATCATACTAGCGTCAACACTCTGTTCATTTTCTCAAGAATTATTTGAGAGCAAAATGAAAACACTCCTCACTGTAATTTTCCTGTTTTGGAAATGAATACATACGCAAAACTAAATCAAGTAAAGGAGAAACAATAATGGTTCAAATCATCGCAGCAATAATAGTGGCAATGGTATTTTTATTTTTTTCAATCAATTAAAACAACCCTTAAAACAAAAACACTATGACAAAGAGAATTGCCGTTTTTTCATCCATTTTGGCATTTTTTTCAATTGTAGTTTTTACTGAATGTGAAAAATCAGTGAATACAAATGATTCGAATTGTGAAATCGTCTATCAGGGTGATCGATATCTAAAAGTAGTCAATGAAACAGACGTTAAAGTTCAGGTATTTTTTGGAGCGTATGGAGCAGAGCTAAATCGAAAGACATGCGAAAGATATGGGGTCCTCTCCGGGACAAGGCCTGTTGAGTTTACAAATTTGTCAACTCAGATGAAAAAGACTATTAATATCAGTGTGGGACAAGGTGAAACCTATGAGATAATTATAACGTCTGATTTTTTTAACAAATGAACAAATTACTCCTGATCTCGGTATGCCTGACTATTTTTATTAGTGCCGAAGCCAAAGCTTTCGCAATCGCTGATTTTAGCTATGACCGGATTGTAGTCGAACAGCAGGTGGCACAACTTACTCTTTTGGAAAACTACCTGGCAGAGAATCCGGAAGCAACATTGTCACAGGTGTTAACCGAAGGCAATTACCTTGTCCACGGGTGGAGCAGCTCCAGTGATCTTGGTGGGGTAAGTTTATTGAGCGGAAAAATTTCAGGCATCCCCAGTTATATGTGGGGCTGTTGCCTGGGATGGGTCGGAGTTCTGTATGTGGCTTTAGAAGGGAAAGACAACAATGAAACAAGGCTCGCATTATATGGTGCACTGACTACGCTTGGAGGCCTTGCTTTATCTGTTGGCGCAGCCTATTTATATTTATATTATATTTCATCCACCCTTTAATGAAACCCCAACCTTTTCTTATTCTCCTGATCCTAGTAGGTTGTGCCAAAGATCCTAATGGTACGCCAGATACTAAATCTTTTAAAGATTCACGTGACAGCCATACTTATAAATATGTTAAGATTGGCACCCAAACCTGGATGGCCGAAAACCTAGCCTACCTGCCTGGGGTGAGTCCTTCATCAGAGGGATCGGAATCTTCCGCCTTTTATTATGTGTATGGATATGAAGGCACCAGCTTGAGTACGGCAAAGGCAAACACAAATTGTACCACCTATGGGGTGTTGTACAATTGGGAGGCTGCTAAAATCGCTTGCCCTTCGGGCTGGCATCTACCAACTAAGGCGGAGTGGTCAACTCTTGAAGACTATTTGGGAGCACTTGCCGGAAAGAAAATGAAATCAATATCCGGTTGGTCTGAAAATGGTAATGGCGATAACAGCAGTGGGTTCAACGCCCTGCCTGGCGGCTACCGCACCTATGATGGGAGCTTCGGCTTCCTGGGCGACTACACCGACTTTTGGTCGTCTTCCGAGTTCAGAAAGTCGGACGCCAATGACATGGATCTGAACTACAATCACGATGACGTGTACCTGACATACGATTACCGTAGCTACGGTTTCTCGGTCCGGTGCCTCCAGAACTAGGTGTGCACAGCTGCTTGCACAGGATGCAAAAGTACCCACGACAGGTAACATTTAATTGACAAGTAATCTTAACACTCTTCGAACTGGAAAATATGAAAAAAAGAATTAATGGCTCATTTTTCAACTACCTGATAATGTGTTTTTTGTATTTCTTTCTTTCAGGTTGCAAAAAAGACCTTAACATTTTTACCAGGCAGGTGAAAGACATTGATGGTAATCAATATACGACGGTAACCATTGGTACGCAGGTTTGGATGGCTGAAAACCTGAAAGTCACTAAATTCAACGATGGCACACCAATTGAATATGCGAGTAGCTTAAAATCCGTTAAAGGTTGGCCAATACCTAATTATGGTTGGTATAATGATGATCCAACGAGCAAAAGCGTCTTTGGCGCTTTATATAATTACAGGGTTGTCCATCCAAAGGGTTTGGTGCAAAACAGCATTGCCCCAAAGGGTTGGCACATACCTTCGGATGAGGAGTGGAATACTTTGATTTCATATTTAGGAGGGAATAGCATAGCCGGAGGCAAAATGAAATCGATTGGTAACCTTGACATGAATACTGGTTTATGGTGTCAACCAAATACCGGTGCGACGAATGAAAGTGGATTTTCAGCTTTGCCTGGGGGAGCCATGTCAAACCTGCAATCTATTTTTTCTTACAACCAAGGCTATGATGGGTGTTGGTGGTCATCCACTTATACCCAGTGGAATCCGAGTTCTTACAATCTGCAATCTGCTACAGCGAGCATTACCAATGAAAACAATAGTGCTTTCAATAGTGATTTTATGAGTATCCGTTGCATTAAAGATTAAAGCGGCAATAAGAATGTAACCTCAATTTACAGAGGGGTTTTAATATGAATATGTAATTATCACGTATAACTAACCTAATCACAAGAGAATATTAAATATATCAGTGACACAAAAAGAATGACTTATCAAAATGAAAACTCTGCCTTTTCTTTTACTCCTGATTCTGATTGCCGGTTGTGACAAAGATCCTAATGGTACGCCAGTTATTAAATCTTTTAAAGATTCACGTGACAGTCATATTTATAAATATGTTAAGATTGGCTCGCAAACCTGGATGGCCGAAAACCTGGCTTACCTGCCTGCGGTGAGTCCTTCATCAGAGGGGTCGGAATCTTCTGCCATTTATTATGTGTATAATTATGAGGGCCGTAGTATTAGTGAGGCCAAATCCAAAGGTAATTACACCTCCTATGGAGTTCTGTACAACTGGGCGGCTGCAAAAATCGCTTGTCCTTTGGGCTGGCATTTACCGACTGATGACGAGTGGACCACCTTAACTGACTATTCGGGATCAATTGCAGGAAAGAAAATGAAATCAATATCCGGGTGGTCTGAGAATGGTAATGGGGATAATTCAATCGGTTTCATGGTCCTTCCAAGCGGTACACGCTACAACGGGGGCTTCATTGGCCTTGGCTCCGACGCCATCTTCTGGTCGTCCTCGGAAAGTGGGGCGTACACCTGGAACCGGCATCTATACTACGGCAACGACGGCGTGGGTCGGAACGGCAGCTACCGGAGTAAAGGGTTCTCGCTTCGCTGCTTGCAGGATTAGGGCAGGCGCACTAAAGGGTTAGTATTATTTCTGCTCCATTATCGCGGCTTCTGGGCTCATGACCGGGGCCCTTAGGGGATTGTTAAGTGCCTTTGGTGCGGAATTTTGGGTTACAAAAGTGATGCACGCCAATAGACAAGAAAATCGGAAAAACCAATGAGAAAAGCCAAGCACCACCGGAATATATCGGTTCTTCATTAAATTGACACTGGTATCCGGACAGTTTATCTTTCTGCTGGCCTTAGAAAATCTGGCTGGGATTAATTTCTGGTGATTGGTCAATATCAGGCAAATGATTTTTGGATTTTGTAATGAATTTCAGGATAAATCACAAATTATTTTTTTTCGCCCCAGCGAACACGATTCGAGCCCGGACCTGCCTCTACCAAGTAACCATGATCGGCACACCATTTTCGGCCTGACTCTTCTAGGTTGGTATTCCCACAGTTCATGTAATCTTCGGCCAGGCTTTTATCTCCAAAACGAACAAGCAGATTCCTGAGTTCGGGAATCCGTGAAGCATCGCCTAAGGCAATAAATTTATGGCACAGGGAGAGAACATCCCCGGTGGTGGGCAAAGGATCTCTGACTAGTGCAATGGCTCCTACCAGATTGCTCATTCCCACTTCTGAAAATGCTTCTTTCCAGGTGGTTTGTCCGGATCTGACTTGAACAGCCAAAAGAATTGCCGGGTCATTGGTAATATTGACCAATTCAACCAGTAAGCTGTCATTCAGCCGGTTAAAAGCATTACTTCGAATCTGCCAATCAGAAATCCCAACTGTGATCTTTAATAAATACTCTTGCTCGAAAACCCTTTTAAAAACAGTTTCGCGTAAATTTGCATCGAAGGTTTCCAACACAATTTTAGTGAGCAATAATTGATCATTAATCTTATTTGCCGCAACCAACCTCACCGCAGGAAAGGAATTATTTAAAGCTACGCCAAGCATAAAAGTTTCATCCTGAATTCTGTCGATACTGGCAATTTGGACTTCCGGGTCCGCTGATCCGGAGTAAATTTTTTTGAGGGCTTCCTGGTTGTTAATTCTCTTAACAGCTGTAACCCGAACTAAAAGGTTAGGGTCGTTCTGAGCTGAGGTGAGTAGAATGTTTTGATCGTCAACTTTCTCTATTGCTACCATTCGAAGCTTCGGATCCCGGTCCTGAATAGCAACCTTAATCAAGACGTCCTGGTCATCCACCAGACTTAATGCTTTGATTCTCACCATAGACGCTGAATCGCCAAGAGCAATTACGGCAAGCAGACTTTTGCTGAAATCCGGTCTAATGGCGGCCGTCCTCATTTCCGCCAAAGGATCATTGACAGCAATTTTTTCCAGCAAATTATAATCCTGGACTTTCTCAATCGCTGCCAATCGCAAATCCGGATCTGCATCTGTCCGGGCCACTTTCGATAACATCTTCTTGTTTGAGAAAGGTGTTGAACGGTACTTCGAAATATATGCGCTATAAGCACTTGAAGTCCTTTGACTTCTAGCTGTCCGCCAATCTGCCAGTCCACCATTCTTTGATTTTGAATATTTGAGGCCTATAGAAACGCCAAGGTAGGCACCAGAAAGGTTGCCACTATATTCCCAACTTAATTCCGGGGAACCGTTAGGTCCGACATAGGTTGACTCCCAGGGTGTGAATTGAGTACGATAGCCCAGAATTGCAGAGATTCCCCCAATGTTGGATTCAAGACGGAGCTGATTGTCCATAAAGGTTGGGCTTTCCCATTTATAGCCGACTCCTTCATCGATATCGTACCTAAAGAGATAATAATCACTGTTCAAAGAGAGGGTATAGCCTTTGCCGCAAATCAATGGCAACCTGAGTCCGAAAGGGAAAAAATAAGTCAAGGTAAAGGGGCCCTCATTAATGATCCTTGTTGAAAGTCCGATCTTAAAAAAGGTATGGCTAAAAAAGAATCCATCAATTTGATAAAATTTGCTTGGCGTGGAAAAAGCGGAGATACTCATAAAGTTCCAGCCCGATTTGGGGACCCATTTATAATCGGAGCCTGTCAGAAAAAAGTTCTTGTAAATAAAGCTTTCTGAAAAGGATGGTTTATAATCAAATACTTCGAAGGTTTCCTTATTTTGTTGGGGAAAGGCTGTTGACGAGGCGAGAAGTACGATAGTGAAAAGACTAAAAACAATAGCGACTGGCTTAATCATATCTGTTATATTGAGAATGGCTTCAGTAGCTAAAATTAATTGTTTCCTTTTCTCGGCAATCCGTAAATTGCATTTTTTCAATCCATTCCTAAAGATTTCGGTTCCCAGAGGTATGACAACGATTCAGATCAATGAAAAAACGAAAATCGGGACAGAGAGATTCCTGAAGGGTTAGTAACCGCAAGGTTAGTAACTGCTTGGTTTCATTGGATATTTTAATATGGAATTGATTGATTTGTCAGGAAGCACTGTTACTTTCCTCGATCCTGTTTATGGTTCAGGAAAGAGATATTGAAGCTATCATACACTAAGAAAAATTGATGCGAAAAGGAAATGCTTATCGGCATTAATCCCTCTGAATTGTGGAAATAGATTTCCTCTTTACTTGAACTTCTTAAAATACGTCACAAACTCTTTCTTTGCCGATCCACTCAGAGGAACTTTATGTCCCTCCGTTAGCTTAATTTCCTCAGTGTTCAGGTACCCCTGCACGTGATTCAGGTTGATAAGAAAGGAATTGTGCACACGCATAAATGTACCTGTAGGGAGCAAATTCTCATAATATTTGAGATTTCGCGAACTCGCGGTCACCGTATGACCCAATAAGTAAAACAGCGTGCAATACCCATTGGCTTCACAAAAGATAATATCGCGTGGGTTGATCACCTGAAATCCATTCGAATCCGCGATAACCAACTTTTTCTCATCCTCTTCTTTTAATTGCAGGTTCTCCATTAAGGTCTGGACATTAAGGTTTCCGTACTTCGCCGTGAGCTCCTTTGCCACCTTATGAACTGCCGCAATCAGTTCACTGACTTTTATTGGTTTGAGCAGATAATCCGAGGCCGAATGTCGGAAAGCCTGTATCGCATACTCAGAAAATGCAGTAACAAAGATGATCTTAAACTCAATGGTTTCGAACTTCCTGAGCAAGTCAAACGCATTACCAGCCGGCATTTCAATATCAAGGAAAACTAATTTCGGATTTAGCTCAGTTATCTTTTCGAACGCGGTTTCGGATGAATTGCATTCGGCGAGAATGCTAACCTTCGGACAATATTCCTTTAAAAAATTTGCTAAAACGGTTCGGGAAGGTTGCTCATCATCAACGAGTATTGCTGTGATTTCGTCAGGGATCATGGTTTATTTCTTATCAATTTTTATGGGAATTAGCAGTCGCACCTTTGTACCCGGCTCTTCCTGGCCTGGATATAGGTCACCGATTTCAACATCATAAATTGCTCCGGTTGTTTTACTAAGAATGTGGAGGCGGTCCCTTACAATCCGGATCCCCTGAGATTTTTTACCTGGCAGGTCAATTCTGGTTTTCTTGGATAAATGGCAGCCAATTCCGTCATCTTCAATGATGCATTCCAAGGCATCAGGCCTCAATGGGAAAAATGAAATCCTAACGGTACCGGTTCTGCCCTGCAAACCCCGTATTCCATGCCAAATTGCATTTTCAAGAAAGGGTTGCGCCAGCCCGGGAACTACCTCAATCTTATCCGTATCTCCTATCGCTTCTGAATGGATGGAATAACTAAACCTGTCGCCAAATCTCAGATGTTCAAGTTTAAGGTAATCGGAAATGGAGGAGAGCTCTACCTCCAGAGGAACATGGCTCGACGATAAATTCTCCAGCGTTTGCCGGATCAACCTTGAAAAATCAGCGATAAAATTGTTGGCAGAGATTTTATCGTTATTTGAAATGAAATAATTTATTGAGTTCAAAGAATTGAAAATAAAATGGGGGTTCATCTGCCCTCTGAGGCTCTCCATCCGTAGAGTATTCTCCAACTGCCGGGTTGCTGCTCTGCGGTTCCTGATTAATAACGAAACCACCATGAAAATGATACTTCCAAATACCAGGACAGCGAAAATCTTAAACCAAAGGGTTTCAACCATCCTGGCTGGAATCCGGATGATGAGCGATCTTGAATAAGCCCAATCGCCTTGATAATCAGTAGCCTCAACCTGCAGGGTGTATTCCCGGTGTGTCAGATTATCAAACATTACCTTCCGGTTCTGGAATCCGCACATTAACCAGCCTGAATTCACTCCCAGTAACCGGTAACGGTATTTAACCCGACTGGGATGCTGAAAATCAAGAAGAGCAAAGGTGACTTGAAAATTATTGTCACCTTTTTGAAGAGTAACTCCATCCTGCTGAAGGTTACCCAAAAACACAGGGCGCCCGGATGCTATAAATTCGGTAATGAGAAGAGCCGATTTATTCGTGGATTCATTTTTTAGTAAAAGACTATCGGGATAGAAGCTTACCACACCGCCAACGCCACCAAAAAACATTTCTCCATCCTCAGACTTGAACCAGGAATCAGAATTGAACTCATCGATCAGAAGTCCCTCTTCACGGCCAAATCTCCTGAAGTATTTCGATCTTGGGTTAAACATGGATATACCCTGGTTGGTTGACAACCACAAATTACCGTGACGGTCTTTCAAGAGACTGTATACAACATTATTACTCAAACCGTCAGCCGTAGTAAAAAATTCATATTTACCGGTATTAGGGTAAAGATGCCCTAATCCGCCTCCCATCAATGCCAGCCACAGATCCTCGTTGTCGCCCGGGCAAACATGCTCTACCAGGGTGTTTTCTCTTCCTAGCTTGTAGCTCTTTTCCAGCTTGAAATTCTTATCCAGTTTTATCACAGAATTGTTCCAAATTCCGATCCAGTAACCGCCATCATTGGCCCTCATAAAACTATGCTGAATACCGTATGGGTCAACTTTAAAAACTTGTGAAAGAATCCCTGATGCTTTTTCATAGGAAAAAATCCCATCAAACCCATTGAACAGAATTCTTTCAGGATCAACAATAGTGTTATGAAAACCAATTTCCCTACCCCCATTCTGATCCCGAATAGATTGGTCAAACCGGGTGCAGAACTTTTGGGATCGATAGTCATAAAAAAGAAGGACATCATTCGTCCCTGCAATCCAGAAACCGCTAGTATCCCCTGCCAGAATTCTTGGTTTTACCTTTGTTTCCGGATTCAATGCGTACGAATAATCCATTTTACTGATCCTGCCATCGGGTTTAATCCGGTATAAAAAGTTATCCTTTCTCATACCTGCCCAAACGTTTCCTTGTTTGTCCTTCAGCACTGAGAAAATCATCCTGACATCCCCCTTTTCGTCGGGCCCGGTGAGGTAATGCTTAAAAAAAGGATTAGCCTGGTTGTAACGAAATAATCCAAGGTCTTCGCGTTTTTCTGTTACAATACCCGCCCAAATATTACCGGCCGGTCTTTTAGGGCTGTCTCAAAAAAGCTATTGGTCTTCAATTTGATATGATGCACCTGATCAGTCTCCGTGTCGATATAGTTCAGCACATTTTCTCCATCGCCCCAGAAAAAGGCAGCCTTTCCTGAAAACAACCGTGGATCCGGAATTCCCGAAACCTTTGAAAATGATTCGGAACCGGGATTAAAAAAATACAACCCGAATTTAGAGAACAGGTAGATATCGCCATTGGCAGTTTCCTGAATTTCGAGGTTCTCCGTATCGTTAATTTCGTTAAAAGTGGTGAAAATGCTGGTTTCCAGACTTCTAACTGAACTCCACCTAACCAGGGTATCATTTACAATAGTTCCCTTGTAAATGGTATACGATTCGGGACCGGGCAGAAAAACCCAGGGGCGATTGCTATTGTCGATGACCAGTTGAGGCCGTTTGCCTATGGAAAACGTCTGCCCGGCCCGATCTGTCATTTTAAAGGTGCGTTTAATTTTGAGTGAATCGTCGAATTCAAACAGGCTGGCATCGTTTATGGCCCAAAGAGTCCTGTCGATTCCCACATTTATATCAAAAATACCACACGACAGACCCTTGATATTCAAAATATTGAAACAATCTTTTTCGGGATTATAAACGGCCGGCATAAAGAAGCCACAATCAACAATCACATGATTAGCCTTGTCAATCAGAATTTTTTCGATTGAAAAGCCAGGGAAAGAGGTGGAGTCTTCAGTACGGTGATAATAAGTTTGTATTTGATTGCCATCATATCGATTCAATCCATCCCAGGTTGCAATCCACAAAAAACCTGTTGTGTCCTGATTTACGCATACTACCTGATTATGAGACAGACCATTGTCAATGGTATACTTCTTTTCTGAATAAATTTCCTGTGCACAAAGCGGGGCATTATGCATAGGTATTACATAAGCAACGATTGCCAAAAAAAACTGAAAAAACCTTTTTGATTGTGTCCAATTGAACATCCCCGGCGATTCTTATAAAAAATAAAAATAGCATAATCTGAATATAAATCCTTCGGGTTCCCACCAAATGAAAACCAACGACCTGCAATTCTAACTTTGTAAGTCGTTGGTTTCAATTGTGGGACATACAGGATTCGAACCAGTGACCTCTTGCGTGTGAAGCAAGCGCTCTGAACCGACTGAGCTAATGTCCCTAAATTTTATTCCACCATCTGCCGTTTTACCAGCTCGGTAAATTTACCACCTTTTTCGAGCAATTCAATATAGGTACCTGTTTCAACAATCTTTCCCTTTTCCATGAGATAAATCCGGTCGGCATTCTGCACGGTGGTCAGTCTATGCGCGATGACAATACGCGTGGCCTGGAGCTTTTCGAGGCTTTGGCTCACGATCTGCTGAGTCTTGTTGTCGAGGGCGCTGGTTGCTTCATCCAGGAAGATGATCCTAGGCTTGTTGACAATGGCCCTGGCGATCATGATGCGCTGGCGCTGACCTCCCGAAATGGTGCTTAATCCACCGGTAATGACCGTATACATGCCCATCGGCATCCGTTTGATGTCCTCGTCGAGCCCAACGTTTCTCGCTGCTTCCCAGGCATCTTCGAAAGTGGCCTCCGTCACCCCGGTTATATTGGAAAGTATATTCCCATTTGCCAGCTGGATATTCTGCATGACTGTTCCCGCCTGTCTCCTGATCGAGGCCGGATCGAACGAGGAAATATCCTGCTGATCATAATAAACGGAACCGCTTTCCGGTGTTTCGAAACCCAGGAGCATTCTCAGGAGGGAGGACTTTCCGGAACCTGAGGCGCCGACGACTGCCACAAATTCGCCTGGCCTAATGTGCAGGGAGACATTGTCGAGCACCAGTGGCATATCAGGCTGGTACCTGAAGCTAAGATTGGCGACTTCGATTTCTCCCGAAAGCTTCTGGATTTCGGGTTTCAGTGATATGTTTTCCGGCAGGGCCTCCAGAATTGGCCTGATACTGTCGAGCATAGGCAGGGCCATGAAGTAGGATAGCCCAGCCATGCCTAACTGTATAAACGATCCGATCGCCATAGTGAGTGCGGTGTAAAAAGTCAGAAACCCGCCGGTGGAGAGAGTATTTGGTATCTGTCCTGCAATGACTGCAAACACGAAAAGCGTGATTATCAGAGGAAGGATAGTTGTCATCAGCGTGACTGTCAGAAACAGCTTTCTTACCTCATAGGTCTTTTGCTTACTGACAGAGTATTTATCGGCCCATCGGGCAAATGCATGAACCTCAGCTCCGGCGATCTTAATTTTGGAGATGCTCGACAGCAACTGAATCAACATCCCGAAAAGCCTGCTTTCCATGTTAACGACGACCTGCTGACGCTTTTGGATCCGTGAGCCGATATAAAAAACGAACAAAAGGGAGACCATAAGAAAACCTAAGATGATCAGGGAGAGCCACGCTTCGTAGAAAAATAGCAGAACAAGGTTAACGAGCATGAAAATCGATCCGAGGAGGCTATATATCACTGTGTCGGACAACACCTTGCGAAGCATCATGATGCTGTTCGCCTTTGCTGCGAGCTCGCCAGCCTGGAATTTCCGGAAGAAAGGAATATGCAGGTTAAGCAGACGATCCCACAGGGCCGACTGCAAAGTGAAATCGAGTTTCGTTTCGATCCTGATCATGGCAAAGCTTCGCACAATCTGGAAAATGGATATCGCGATTATGCTCATGAAGATTACCAGGGAAAAAAGATACAGCTGGTTTTTGTCGGTTTGAGGGATTACCAGGTCAAAGATCTTACCGGTAAGCACTGGAACCAGCAGCGAGAGCAGACCGCCTATGAGACCGGCGAAAAGGATGAAAATCAAATCTTTGCTGCAGCTTTTCAAGCCGAACCTGATCAGGTCGAAGCCCTTTATCGGCTGATCCGGAAACGGGCGATAAAACTGGAAAGCTTCAATTTCCAATGAGGCAGCTGTTTCAGCGGTTACTTTCTTTCTGATGCTCCCAGCCGGATTGATGTAATCGTATTTTCCCGGTGACGTTGGTATCAGGGCAATGGGTGCGTGACCTGATTTTGTGAAAGCCAGGAGGGGACCGTTATCATTTTTCCACCATAAACCTGTCAGTGAAACTTTTCGTGTACGGAACCTTGAGGCGCGGGTTATTTCGTTCAGTGTCAGCGGGGGCGCTTCCTCACTTTTCGGTTTTGGCGGCTCTGTGATGGTAATTCCCGCATATCCGGCAACATATCGACAGGCATTGAGCAGCGGGTCCTGAGTGAGATCGAAGTAATTCTTACGGAGGCTATCGTCAAGTACCGAGGCGATTTTCAGAATCGCTGCAGAACGGGTTCGTTTGCCCTGAAGGTCTTTTTCGGTCAAACGGTTGAACTCGTCTACTGTGTTCAGCCGTGCATTGAAGTATTCACAAAAGAAGATGACCTCATAAAAATTCTGCAGGTGGGCCCAGAATTCCTCTTGTTTCATGAATTCAGAGGTCGAGTAACCTCGGATTTGTGAATCCTCGAAGGTTTGTATCCACGAATCCTGGGTAACAGGGAAAGTAAAGCGCTCCTCCGGTTCCATCAGCTCTTTCATCCCCATGAACAGGGCATTTCCTTTAACAAATTCCAACCAGACTGTTCCCCTCCTGGCCCTGATCTTGACATTGGACTTAACCGCTTTCTCTTCACCGGCTTCCACCACCAGGTCGGTGCGCGGACTGAAATCCTTAGAGATTCCAAACGAAACATGACCGATCCATTTTTCGAGCAGGATTGCCAGTGTGTCAGCCAGCTCCGTTTTCAGGCGGATCTCACGGATCTTCTCCAGACTTATACAAACTATTTCCGCATCGGAGGAAGGCACTGCCATCAGGCCGCGTTTTTCACCAGGTTGATTGCTTTTAAATCCGAACAGGAGTTCCCCCTGATCAGCGGTCGAGAAAAAGAACCGGGAACCTTTAGGTTGGTCATTTTCCAGATTTACCGAAAAGATATCGACGTAACCTTTTGCGATATACCACACCTGCTCCGGATGCGTCAGCGGAAAGGACTGGTTGGCGCCTGTCTTCCGGAGTTCGCCCGAAGCGAGCATGACCTCTGAAAATATCTCTTTCGACATTTTTCCGGTGCTATTCTTTAATTAGTTCTACGTATAAACCTTTTTGCTCCATAAGTTCCTGATGGGTACCGCGCTGAACGATCTGGCCACGGTCCATAACAATGATCTCGTCGCAGTCGCGGATAGTGCTCAGGCGGTGCGCGATGATCAGGCAGGTACATCCCTTTTTACGTATGTTGATGTCGATCTGCTGTTCGGTTTGTGAATCCAGCGCGCTGGTAGCTTCGTCGAGGATCAGGATGGAAGGCTTGGTAGCCAATGCCCTTGCAATTTCTATCCTCTGGCGCTGACCCCCGCTGAAATTTTTTCCGTTTTCCTCGACATGGCTGTCATAAGCGCCTGGCCGTGCAGCGACATCCACGTGGATGCAAGCTTCCTTGGCGGCCTGGATCAGGTCCTTTTCGGGGATGGTCTGATCCCAGAAGCTGATGTTTTCTTTTACGGTTCCCTCAAACAGGAAAAGGTTTTGATCCACCATGGCAATGGAGTTATTAATCGTTGTATAAGAAATCTCCTCGCGGTGTTTGCCATCGAGGAGGATCTCTCCGCTCCAGGGTTCGTACAGGCCGCTTACCAGGTTTGCCAGTGTCGATTTACCACACCCGGTACGGCCGACTATCGCCACTCGCGATCCCGGGTTAAGATGCAGGGAAAAGTTCGTTATCAGGGGAGGCTCCATCAAACTGTAACCAAAGGTGATGTCTTTCAATTCGACATATCCCTGAAGTTTTACCGTTTTGTTGGTTTGGGTGGATTGGTTTTCCAGCAGAGAAGGGTGTGTAGCAGGGTAGTTATAAACATCCTCTATCCGTTTCAGACCGCCCTGCATATCCTGGAGGGCACTGCCCAGGTTAACCAGTGATACGATAGGCTGATTAAAGCTGGCCATCAGCGATTGGAAAGCAACGAATGTTCCTACTGTCATGATACCACCCATAATGTATTTCGATCCCAGGAACAGGATGATCAGGGTACTCAGGGAGGTTAAAAAGATGGGGATCACCTGGAGCGTTTGGGTGAGTATTCCCAGCTTTTGCTGGATGTTCAGCAGCTTTGTCTGATATCCGGCCCATTTGCTGAAAAAATCGGATTCTGAGGCCGTAGCCTTAAGTGATTCGATCATCTGCAAACCAGCTGAGGAGAGTCCGAATAATTGGCCGTTATCCTGCAGGAGCTTTTGGTTTGAATCGACTCTTTTTCTTGAAATATAGCGCAGGGCCAACAAGTTCAACAGGCTCACTGCTATGGCTGCCAGCGTAAGCGGGACGCTGTAATAGAACATCATGCCGGCATAGAAAACGATGAGAAAGAGGTTCAGAAAAGTATTTCCCAGTTGGCCGGAGAGCAACATAGCCACCTGGTTATTGATGTTCACGCGCATCGTAATATCACCCGCCGGTCGCTGTGTATGGAACGACATCGGAAGGTGCAGCACATGCCACAGGAACTTCGATGAGTTTTTCAGCGAAAGGCTCATTTCCAACCGGATCAGGCTGCGTTGCTGGATCCAGGAAAGCAGAGCCCGCAATAAGGCAGTAAGTGCAATCCCTGTCAGCAGAATGAGAACCCAGGAACCTGACTGCCGGATGAGTACCTGATCGACGAATATCTTAGAGAATACCGGGATAGCCAGCCCGGGAATAAGCAGGGCCAATCCTGTGAGAAACAGGAAAAGCAGGCTGTTCCGATATCCCTTCAGCCATTTAAGGAGGATTGGGTAAAACCTGGGCTTTTCACCCCCCGGCTGAAAGTCCGGTCCGGGAGCAAAGGTCATAACCACACCGGTAAAAGAGCTGTCAAATGTTTTGGTGTCAACCGTTCGCGGTCCGGTTGCCGGGTCGTTCAGGTAAACTTTATTCTTACCGAATCCTTCCACTACCAGGAAATGGTAGAATTTCCAAAAGACAATCATAGGGGCCGGCAGGGTTTTCAGCTGCTCAGGCTCTTTTTTATAGGCCTTGACTATCAGTCCATAATTCTTTGCGGCTTTAGTCAGATTAGCGGCCGTACTGCCGTTTCTGGAAACGCCGCAATCTACCCTCAACTTTTCCAGGGGTACATATTTTCCATAATGGGATAATATGATTCCCAGAGAAGCAGCCCCACACTCGAGCGCTTCCATCTGCAGTACCGTTGGGGTTTTTACCCTCTTCATCAGTTTAAAAGATAGGATATGGGGCTCTTTCTCGATACAGAGACGGACACTTTGCAAGCCAGGCCATTCAAAGGTATTATCATGGTTCGCTCCTGATCGGTGAGGGAGGAGTAGCGAGGTATGATGGAAGCCCGGACTTCATAGAAGTTTTTCCCCTTCATTTTCAAGGAAATATCTTCATAAGAAAAATATTTTTTGATGGCAGGAGCCGAAACCGGATAAGCAGCAATAAAGGAGATGCTTCCTGTAAGGTATTCCGCCGGTATGCCTGATCTTGCCTCAAGCAGACTGACCTTCATTCCTGTTTTTAATTTAGGGACTTCGGCAGCCTCAATGAAGAAGATTACCTCCGGCTGATCCTTGATGAATACCTGGTTTCTGACCATCTCAACTACCTCTGTTCCTGGCACAACATAAGAACCTTCCTTCATGTTCAACCCGGTTACAGTACCATCGAAAGGAGAAGTAATCGCCTTGCGGTCAGATTTTTCTATCGATAAAATTGTCAGCAGTTCCTGACCCTTGGTGATCGGGTCACCGGTTTTACAAAAGATGGAATCCACCTGGCCAGCGCAATCCGATACGATGGCCCTGGGCAATTCCTGTATCCTGACGATCCCAAATCCTTTAACTTCCTGGGAAATGCTGCCCAAAAAGGCCCAAAGCAGCATGCCTGCCAAAACCACTGTGATTGCTGCAAAAAGCAACCAGGTTTTTACCGAATTCACCTGCAATAGTTCATCCAGGTTCTCAGGGGAAGTCATCTTCTCCATGGAGGTTTTTCGGAAAATCTCTCGGCCAAACATAGAAGGAGTTTTAAAACTTAAATATCGTTTAAAGTTCGTAATGAAATGTGTTATTTATTCTTTCATTTCACCAACTTTATAGCAATTTGAAATATTTAGGTAAAGTATGATAACCCAACATAAAAATTAACTCTATGATTGATCAGATTGCCGAACGTAACAAGCTTCAGAATCAGCTTATTGAAAAGGTCATGAAGGATGATGCCTTCAGAAATGCTTTGTTAACATACCCCAGAGAGACCCTGGAGGAAGAATACAAAATTAAAATTCCGGAAGACTTTAAAATTCAGGTCTTGGAGGAAGAAACCAACTCGATTTACCTGGTTCTCCCCCCCCGGACGATTCCGGAAAATTCTGATGAACTGAGCGAAGCCGAATTACAAAACGTTGCCGGTGGTTCCTATGGTTCCTACGGTGAAGTCTTTTACTCAGTGGAGTGTTTTTAAATTCCAGCAGTGTGCTTTCCTTTTCGAATCACATTTCTGAAATTGAGGGAAAGTTCTCACCCGACATACTTGCTCCGGAGTATCTGAAGGAGTTGAAGGATCTGTGCGGATTATTTCCCTTTGATATCTCAACTGACTTCGGTTTTGAGACCCGGCTTGGAAATCCGGAGCCTTTCTGTGATTTTTTTATAGAGATCAGGGAGAAATCAGAAGGTGCAGCTATCCTTGCAGGGAAAAGCAAAATTTCCAGCCTGTCACCTTCTTTGCTGAAATATCCGGACTGGCAAAGAATTTCCGCCCTCTTCAGCGAATGGACCAACCCGGGATCGTATCTGGCAGAAAAAGTAATACTTTTCTGGCTTGAGTTCGACTTCGAAGGTTCAGGCTATAATCCGGTTCCTAACCTATTTTTTCAGATTCGCGATGCAAAAGGAATGACCGGGCCGGAACAATGGTCGTCGATCAAGCAGGTTCTGGATGAAATGTATCTCATTCTTTTCGGAATCCGATTTCCGGATGATTTGGGCCACACGATGAATCGGTCTATACTCGAACTCCCCAAAAAGGCCTTTGTTTTTCAATTCGGATTAATGCTGCCCCGAAAAACGGAAACTGTCCGTCTGATTCTCGCAGGGTTTGATACCAGTCACCTCTCCACATTTCTTGATCGCATCGATTGGCCCGGGGAGAAACAGGTTATTGAGAACCTAATTGCGAAATACAAAAGCCGGTTTGACTATGCTGTTGTTAATCTGCATATTGGCAAGGAAATACTGCCTTACCTGGGCATCGAACTGTACCTGGCGGATATGAAACAGCCCAATTGGGAGCCCAGGTGGCAAGAGAATTTAAGTTTTCTCGAATCCGAAGCCCTGATGCTTGAATCTAAAAGGATAGGTTTTGTTGGTTACTGTGGAAAGAAAATGGTAACTCGTATTTATCCGATCACCTATGTTAATGGAATCAATCACCTGAAAATAGTCTATAAAAGAGGAATGTCAACAGAGCTCAAAGGCTATTTTGGGACCTGCATAAGGTAAAAGGTATATTTTTTAAATTATAATTTTTTAAAAATGGATGATCAATTTGCCCTTAGAATTAAGCTTCAGAATCAGCTTATTGAAAAAGCCATGAAGGATGAAGTGTTCAGGAAAACTTTAGTAACATCGCCTAAAGAGACACTGGAAGAGGAATTTAGAATGAAGATCCCGGAAGGATTTGATATTAAGGTTTTGGAGGAAAATGCTAACACTTTTTATGTGGTCCTTCCTGCACCGCCCAATGTTGGAAATTCCGAGGAGCTAAGTGAGGCGGAACTGGAACTTGTGTCGGGTGGCACATTGGGTGATTTATACCATGGGGCTAAGCCTGATCCGGATTTTTTTGATCAATTTCACTAGCAACAATATAATTATAAAATGATGAATGATCAATTGGAACAACGAAACCAGCTTCAGAATAAGCTGATTGAAAAGGCCCTGAAAGATGATTCGTTCAGGAAAGCATTGGTGACATCGCCAAAAGAAACCCTCGAAGCGGAATATAAAATGAAGATTCCTGAACATTTCAAGATTCAGGTATTGGAGGAAGATGCGAATACCATTTATCTGGTTCTTCCCTCACAGGCCCATTTTGAAAAATCAGAGGAACTCAGTGAAGCCGAATTGCAGCAGGTAGCTGGTGGTACGGATGAGGATTATTCTGCCACCTGCTTTGATTGGTAGGGTACTTTTACCAGTCGTATAATTGATGTAATGACCATATCGTCGTACTATTTCGATATTGCTGCCAAAGCTGTATCGCTTCGTGAGAGAATAGAGGAACCCCAACGGTTTTCATTCCTGGATACCGGCAACATTCAGTTTGAGAAACATCTCGCCGAATGGCATAAAGCCGTTGGCTCCGGCAAAACCGGTAGGTTCAGTGCACGACTGGCTCAGGATGGGTTGACCGATGATGACCTGAAGAAGTTGCTGGGATCCTTAACCATCAATGGGGAGGACCATCTCCCGTCCTGGATTTTCTCTTTTGAGGAGATGATGGCCTTTCTCGCCAAAAACGACTTTCATGACCAGTTTGCAGAAATGGAAAAGATTTTCGGTCAAGGACCTGAGAACGAAATCCCTTTCCTCCATCTGCTGACTCCAATGATTATTTACGCTAAATCAAAACTAGATCAGTATACTAAAGAAAAGGCAGAGAATCTTTTGACGTTGGAAGCACAAAGAATGCTCTATCTGCAATTTGCCAGATTGCTGGCTTATTTTTCTTCCCAGACTTTACTGCTTGAATTTTCGGTTTTCAAGGCCAAGCACCAGCCCTCCATTTTTCGTCTTTTTGAATCAGGCATCCCCGGCGCTGAAACCGAAAGGGGGCTCTATACCAGTTTTTGTAACCAGATCATGGAGGACGGCTGGCATCTTTTTTTTCAGGAATATGCCGTTCTGGCCAAAACGATCACCCTCTTGACAGGCAATTGGATAAAGAATACCCATGATTTTCTTGGCAGGCTTACCCAGGATATGAGCGAGGTAACCGCCCAATTCGGAGGAGGTATTTGGCCTGGAAAGATCATTAAATATCGCGGCGGACTCTCCGACCCTCACAACGGCGGTAAAGGGGTATCGTCCATGATATTTGAATCAGGACTGAAACTTATTTATAAACCAAAAAATCTTGAGTTGGAGTCGGCCTGGTCGGATCTTTTGGAATGGATCAATAAAAAGGGATTAACCCCCGAGCTCAAGCCCCTGGATGTCCTTCAAAAGGGCACTTATGGCTGGGTGGGTTTTGTCGAATCCGCAACTTGCGGCTCTGAAACCGATGTTGCCGATTATTACCGTCGTATCGGATCTTTGATCGGGCTTGTTTATGTGCTGAATGGCAACGACTTCCATCTTGAAAACCTGATCGCTTCGGGTTCCCACCCAGTCCTCATCGACCTGGAGTCAGTGATGCACCATGAGATAAAAGTTCCGGCTGAACAGGAGATGGATGGCGCCCTGCAGATGGCCAATGAGCAAATTAATTCTTCTGTACTTCGCACGGGGCTCCTACCAACATGGAGCTCAGGAAAGGAAGGATTAACTTTCGATATAAGCGGCATGGGCGGTTATGATCTTGGTGTTTCAATATACCAGCATCCTAAATGGGAGTCCATCAATACTGACAAAATGGGTGTCCAAATGGTTAAGGCACCAATGAAGGATCAGCAAAATATGCCTGTTTTTCAGGGGCAGCAGCAGGTCCCGACTAAATTTACCGCCGAAATCATATCGGGTTTTACCACATTATATCAGCTCCTGATCAAGTATCGGGAGGAAGTTCCTATCCATCTGTTTTCAGGAAAAGAATTGCGTTTTATTTTCCGGGCGACCCGCATTTATGGCCAGATCGGGAGAAGTCTTACGAGCCCGGAATACCTGCGTGAGGGTCTGGAACGAAGCATTCGACTTGAACTGCTGTGCCGGCCATTTCTTAATATCGATGGGCCCGATCCGTACTGGGGAATCTGTAAGTCCGAAATTTTCCAGATGGAGCAGGTGGATATCCCCATATTTAATGCAACATCAGACCAAATCGATCTGCTGGCCCCCGAAGGACCTGTTTGCTCCAGCTTTGTAAAAAGGTCTGCCTATGAGCAGGTCATAAGGAAAATAGGGGCAATGGACGAAAAGGATCTTGAATTGCAGGTGAGTTTTATTCGTGCTTCCCTGCTTTTGAGGAATATTGGGGAAGAGACTGTTTGGAACTTGCAAAGGATTAAGCAAGCGGTTACCTATGAGCACCTACCTACCGACCCCGAAGAGCTCCTTACGATAGCCCTGAATGCTGCCAGATCGTTGCAGTCCCATGCGATTTTTGCGGCGGATGGTAGTTGTACCTGGATTTCCCCGGGTATTATACCGGGTACACAAAGATTCCGTATGCAACAAATGTCGCTCGACCTCTTTGACGGACTAACTGGTGTTTCTCTTTTTCTTTCGGCACTGGCTACAAAAACAAACGAGCCATTTGTTCTTGACCTGAACCGGGCGACAATCATTTCCATTACACAGTGGGAAAAGAAAGGTGAGCGGGAAAGATATTTGCAAAGTGAGGTCGCGGATAATATCCCGGTCAATCTGCCTGATGGTTTTGGAGATGAGATCTTTCTTCCTGACCTTTTTCAGGGAGTGTCAGGTAAGGGCTATGCCGCGTTGCGCAAGGCTTTCCCGGATGATTTTCCTTCCGTCTTCTTATTTTAGCACCCCGGCTTGTTGGGTAGTAAATTTGAGCTCTTACCACCCATGGTCCAAACAAATTGATTTCTCCACCTGATCCAGTATTCCTGTTCGGCTTTGGTAATAGTGACTTTTACTGCGCGCTCCGACTGGGCTTTTACACTGGTCAGATTTTCTTTCACTTCTGCCTTTGTGAAGGAGAGAATTAGGAACATACCGGATAATATTGCTAATGCGAGCAATTTGGGATTCACCTGTTTTTTCATGGCCTTTGATTAAAATTCTTTAAATAAAATAGCGGGCTTTCCTTTTATACAACCTCTTTGACAGATTGTTTAAAAAAGAGCACGCTATTTAATTCACAGGCCTTTCGAAAACAGCGGATGCTATCTTTTTACCACCTTGCCATAATAGGATTGACCATTCACAATGACCCTGTAAAGATACAATCCACCAGGTAATTCACTTAACGGAACCTGGTTTCGTCCACCAATAAGCGATTTGGATAATACCTGCTTACCGGTTATGTCGACCATCTCGAAAATGATTGGTTTCGTTGACTGGTCCGATTCTACAAAGATCACGTCAGAAACGGGATTCGGGAATACGTGAATGGACGCCAAAGGATTAACGTGGCTGCTGGTGCTTCCTTTAAAGTCGGAGTACCAGTAATCATGAGTCTGAAATTTTGTCCAGACTGCTGATGTGGGATCCCATTTCCAGGTTATGGCCCCCAGACTCATATGAACAGGTATTTTGCCTGACCACACATATGGAACTGCGGCATCACCGATATAATAATTCGTGTTATACAGGTACTCAAATTTAAATTTAGACTGGTATTGTCCCGATGAATCCATTGAATTCATCATAATGCTTTCCAGAATATCACCGTCAGCTTCAAACTTCTGTTCTATCCGGCTGTTTTCTATCCAGCTGCCGGTGGAAGCATCATGCAAAAAGTTCAATATCAGAATTTCATGGCCATACGGATCAAAGGAAGATTGATTCCTTGAGTTGAGTGTCCATTGATTGTTATCGCTATCCCAGCTTAGGTTTGTTGTTACTGTCATGTGCCCGTTCGTGTCGAATTCCTGAGTTGTCTTGTAGCTGCTGATCCATGCATTCTTCACAATATCCCAAATGGAACTGACTACTTCAATCTGCTGATTTTTTGAATCGAATACCCGGGTAACTTTTCTTTGAGGTCCAAATTCACCGGTTGCGTAACTCCAGCCGTAATAGAGGTGCATGATTTCATTACCATGAGTGTCAAATTCAGATTCTTCTCTGTTACTGCAAGCCCAGGTACCGGTATCTGTATTGTAATAATAGTTCACTCTTAAAGTTTGATGCCCTTGCGCGTCAGAGGAGAATTCTTCCTGGCCGGTTTGCAACCAGTCACCGGTTTCTTTGGACCAGTCAAAGCTGGATTTGCTCAGCAGATTTCCATCCGAATCGTAAGCCAGTTCCGTTTTGTAAGATTTCTCCCAAACACCCGTGGTGTCGTTCAATGCATATGAAATTGAGCCGGTCCAGTTGTTGGATTCCCAAGTTTTAACTTCCTTATAAGTATCCCCTTCCATAATCAGGGTATCATTGCCGTTTGAATCGTAAAAAATTCTGCTCTCCCACCAGGGTTCCCAGGGATCAGTTTTCAATTTACGGGTATAAAAGGCTTCCATGGTTGGTTTTCCGCCGGCATTAAAGGATGCTGTATCTTTTTGCCATTCGTACTCATCATCCGAAGTATTGCAGGTATATACCAGGGCCAGAATTCGCCTTCCTTCAGAATCATAGGCAAACCATCCCTTTTCGATGGTTTGCAGGCCAACCTCCTGTGATCTGATTCTTTTCCATTCGAGGGAGTCCATTTGTTGTTTATAGGAAGCCAGCGATTTCAATTTCATTGGTTTTAGCACTGGTGCAGATTTGCCTGGCTGTAAACGTTTTTGAATTACTGCTGGCAGGCTGTCTTTATATTTGTCAGAAAATCTAATTGATTTTTGTTGTCCGCTCAGGTTAAATGCCAAGAGGAGGCCAAGAGCCAGAAGTGTATAATTCCTGATCATTTTGTGATTGTTTTATAATCAACGAAATTAGGTCATGTAGAAAGACCAACAGG
>CAINOB010000094.1 GCA_903851365.1 uncultured Bacteroidota bacterium | reverse complement strand
GAACCAAATCCTTTAACACCACATGGACAGTCGAAGTTAGCTGCCGAAAAATACATCCTATCAAGACCTATCCCCAAAGGAAAACATGTTTATATCCTTCGACCTTGTATGATCCACGGTTCCGGTAACAAAGGTAACCTTAATTTATTATATGGTTTCGTAAAAAGAAGATTTCCCTGGCCACTTGGAGCTTTTGAAAACTTACGTTCCTTTACTTCAATCGACAATTTATTATTTATCATTAATGAGCTTATTGAAAAGAATATAGAATCAGGTATTTATCAGGTTGCTGATGATGAGCCGTTATCTACTAACGAACTTATTGAATTGATATCTGAATCTATGAACCGTAAGGCAATAATCTGGCGAATCCCGAAATGGATTGTCCAAGCCGCTGTTAAAGTTGGCGATGCAATAGGTCTTCCACTCAATAATGAGCGTATGAAAAAGCTGACCGATTCGTATGTGGTTTCAAACCAAAAGTTGAAGTCTGCTATTGGTGTAGTTCATTTACCCATGTCTTCGAGAGAAGGGTTAAAGCATACCTTAGAAAGCATTATTAACAGTAAGTGTTCTTAATCACAGTACTTATGAAGCGAAAAATTGATTTTATTGTTAGTTGCCTGGCAATTTTGGTTTTAATTCCTTTTATGATTCCAATAATCATTATCCTTAAACTTACCGGAGAGCATTATATTTTCTATTCACAACCGAGAATGGGCAGGAATGGAACCCAATTCAAAATAATCAAGTTTTCAACAATGCTAAAAAATAGTCCAAATATCGGAACGGGAGAAATTTCTCTCAAGAAAGATCCCAGGGTTTTTCCATTTGGAAGGTTTTTACGAAAAACAAAGATTAATGAAATTCCACAACTATTGAATGTTCTTAAAGGTGAAATGTCTATAGTGGGACCCAGACCTTTAACGCCGACACATTTTAGTTATTATACACTTGAGCAGCAGGCTGTAATTAAGCAACTGACCCCTGGGTTGACAGGTGTTGGTGCAATTATTTTCCGAGAGGAAAAGGAAATATTTGCAAACAGCAAGCTCGATCATGAACAAACCTATAGACAGATGCTTAGCCCTTATAAAGCTACCTTGGAAGGTTGGTACTCTAAAAACAAGTCTATGTGGGTGGATTTTAAACTTATTTTTCTTACTATTTGGGTGATTATTTTCACTAAGAGTCAGTTACCTTATAAGATTCTAAGAGGATTGCCCGAAAAGCCAATGGAATTAGAAAGTTTAATTTAACTTCCTAAATAATTTGATTATTTGTACCAATCCATGTGTAATTTGTATCAGTTTTATTTTTTTATCCTAAATACCCCGTTATGAAAGTCAGATTTTTATTTCTTTTCTGTATTTTTTTCTGTTTCCTTAGCGTCATTCCTAATAGGGCACAAAATTTGAATAATGTCAATGTTCAGTCGTTGAGTGCTGATCAAATTAATCAAGCAAAGAAGGCGTTGGGAAGTTCGGGACTAACACCCCAGCAAGCTGCAACCGAGGCGCGCAAACGTGGTGCCAGCGAAGCCCAAATACAGGAGATGGTTAAACGTATGGAGGGCACAAGCCAGAAGAAGTGCAACGATACAATTTACCGGGGTGAACCCAATAATCTATACCTAATTAAGGATTCGCTCGATAAGGCGGAAGAGCGAAAAGCTGCAGAAAAGCAGAAAACTGTAATTAGCACTTCATCTGATTCAGGTATTTTTGGCTCTTATCTGTTTAATAGTAAGAATCTCACATTCGAGCCCTCCTTGAATATTCAGACTCCTAAAAAATATGAAGTAAACATTGGTGATGAGCTGATAATCAATATTTGGGGCAATTCGGTACAGGATTATCAGCTAACTGTGGATAAAAACGGACAGATTTCTATTCCTCAAGTTGGGCCGGTTTATATTGCCGGAAAAACATTCGATGAAGTTACAAGATTAATTAAGCAACGATTAATATCCATTTATGCTGGAATGGGCGGTGCACAACCGAATACGTTTGCTCAGATCAACATGGGTCGGTTGCGTTCCATTAAAGTCAACCTTGTGGGTGAGGTTGTTATGCCAGGAACCTATACATTGCCTGCTACTGGAACAGTTTTCAATGCCCTATACCTTTCGGGTGGTCCCAATAAAATAGGATCATTCCGGAATATTAAAATATACCGCGATAATGTGCTGATACAAACCGTCGACATGTATGATTTTCTTTTAAATGGCGACCAGAAGGATAATGTCGTTCTAAAAAACGATGATGTAATTTTTGTTCCAGTGGCTGCAAAAACTGTTGTAGTAAAAGGAGAATTTAAGCGGAATGCAACTTTTGAATTGAAAGACAATGAAAATCTTGACAGGCTGGTCGCATTTGCCGGGGGATTCACAGATGAATCTTATCTTCTTAATCTTAAGGTTTATCGCAAAACCCAGGACGGCATGAAAATTTTTGACGTTCCCGGCACAACTCTTGCTTCAACAAATCTCACTAATGGAGATTTGGTGGTATCACAAAAGGTTCGAAATACCTTAGAGAATAGAGTTAGCATTACTGGATCAGTGTTCCGACCAGGCGAGTATGAGTGGAAAGAAAAGATGACAGTTTCGGAGCTTATAATAAAAGCTGACAGTATTGTGCCCGATGCTATGGTCGAAATGGGACAAATAACACGCCAGAACTCTGATTATTCGTTGAGGCAGATATCTTTTAACATAAAAGACGTATTGGCAGGGAAGAACGACGTTTTATTGCAACCCAAAGACTCGATTCTGATAAAATCAAATTTCCAATTAAAAGATAAGCCTACCATTACTGTTGATGGCAGGGTCCGGCTGGGAGGTTCCTTCGAATTTAAGGAGAATATGTCTGTTCTCGATGCAGTATACCTTGCAGGTGGATTTACAGAAGATGCTGATAGTAATTATGTTCAGGTATCACGAAGGCTTACTTATAAAGAGGCTGCATCCTGGACAGAAAAGTTGGTAGATGTTTTTACGGTTCCGCTTCCTCGTATTCTTAATCCTAACGATAAAAGTTCTTCATTTAAACTGAGTCCATACGATCATTTATATATCAGAAAGGCTCCAGGTTATGTTGATCAAGGACGCGTTTATATTGGCGGTGAAGTGGTTTATGCCGGATATTATGCTATTCAGAATAAAAAGAACCGTCTAAGCGATTTGCTGACCTGGTCGGGTGGATTAACTCCTGATGCCTATTTGGAAGGGGCTACATTCTCAAAAGTGGATGCCGGTAAGGTAGGCCTGGATTTGAGAAAAATAATTATCAACCCGGGCACGCTTAACGATCTGCTACTCACTCCGGGAGATTCTCTCACAATACCCAAGAAACCTGAAACGGTGAATGTTATTGGTCAGGTACAGAATCCTTTTGCGAAAGTATATGTGCCAGGAAAACCGGTGAAATATTACATTAAGAACTCAGGGGGATGGGGAGCCACACCTGATAAAAGGCACCTATATGTAACCTATCCAGACGGTAGTTCAGACATGACCAAAAATTTTGTTTTCATTTTTTATCCTAAAGTTAAACCAGGATCACAGATTGTGGTGCCAAAGAAACCCGAGCATATAATTCGCATGGATCTTGCGCAAATGTGGCTTGCCATTGGCAGCACCGCTGCAACCCTAACTATCACAGTGATCTCCATTGTAAACATGCTAAAATAAGGTTTCGGGTATAAGGTTTCGGGCATCAGGTGAAGAACTCTGAAACTTTGAAACCTTGAAACTCTGAAATAAAAAGAATACCATGAAATACCGACTTATATTATTTCTCCTCCTTGCCCTTGGAACAATAAGTACGCCTGCCGTCCTTTGGGCTCAGCAGCTCTCCACTGTCCAGGTGAAAGACCTTACTGATGTTCAGGTTAAGCAATTGCTGAATGAGGTAAATAAGATGGGCATGACCATGGAGGAGGCGGCCCAAATGGCTCGTTTGCGTGGGGCTTCGGAAACACAGATCAAGGAGCTGATGGGCCGGTTGGTGGATATGAATCTGAAGAAGGAAAAGGACAAGGAAAGCGATTCAACAAAAATGCTAAAGGGATCGGGTTCCAAACTTAAGGAGGATGTGTTTTCAAAGAAGAAGAAAAATTTAGATAAGGACAAGGATAAGAAGCTGAAAGATTCCACAGCCTTAGAGCCAAAGATTTTTGGGTTCGATCTGTTTAATAATGAGAATATAACTTTTGAGCCCAGTGTAAATATTCAGGTACCACGTGAATATGTGGTTGGCATAGGTGATGAACTGATTATTAATGTATGGGGGGCATCGGAGGCGGTATATCAGTCGAAGGTGGATAATAACGGTGCAATCCAGATTCCTCAGATTGGTCCGGTATTTGTGAATGGATTGACATTCGATGCTGCTGAATCGCTTATCAGGAAACGACTCATGAGTATCCATAACGGTTTGGGCGGAGCCAATCCAAATACATTTGCAATAATTAACTTGGGAGGATTGCGCAGTATCACGGTAACTATTGTGGGCGATGTGGTAACCCCGGGTACATTTACCCTTCCTGCCACGGCAACTTTGTTTAATGCCCTGTATATGTCAGGTGGTCCAAATAAAAATGGTTCTTTCCGGAATATACGGCTGATAAGGAAAGGGAAAGTGTTGAAGAACATTGATATCTACAATTTTTTGGTGAATGCCGACGCTTCCGACAATATTCCGTTGCGCGATCAGGATATCGTGTTTATTCCGACGTATGAGAAAAGGGTAATGGTGGGTGGTGAGTTTATCCGCACCGGCGTGTTTGAGATGAAAGCTCAGGAATCATTAGCGAACCTGATCAGTTTTACGGGTGGGTTTACGGATAAAGCATTTAAATCGAGGGTATTTGTTCATCGCAGGGCGGCCACTGAAATGGAGGTCAAGGATATTCAGACGGATTTGTTTGCACAATATATTTTGCAGGGTGGCGATTCAGTTACTGCAGGGCCCATATTGGAACGATATGCAAACCGGGTTAAAATCGGAGGAGCAATATCCCGTCCGGGTAGCTATGAACTTACACCGGGACTTACCCTCCGCGAATTGATTGGAAAGGCAGAAGGCCTTACCGAGGATGCTTATCTGAATAGGGGGCAGGTGTTTCGTTTAAAAGAGAATAACGATACGCTGGCTTTGGCTTTTAACGTGTCGAAAGTGGTGGCCGGAACTGACAATATCGAACTCCATCGGGAAGATTCAGTTTCTATAAAAAATGTAAAGGAATTGCGTGAGGAGTATTATGTGGAGATTCAGGGGGAGGTTAACAAGCCCGGCAAAAAATCATATTATGACCGGATGACCGTACAAGATTTGGTATACCTGGCCGAGGGATTTAAAGAAAATGCGGATGTTAATGTGATAGAAATTTCCAGGCGCCTGACCAATGACGAAGCGGCCATATTGAGTGATTCATTGGGTCATGTTTTTACCGTAAGTGTTCCCCGCGACCTGAAACCGGGAGACGATGATTCCCGGTTTATTCTTCGGCCTTTTGATGTGGTTTCTGTGCGAAAGGCTCAGGGATTCAGGGATCAGGGAAGTGTGGCCATTACCGGAGAGGTGCTCTATGCAGGATTTTATGGAATCAAGAGTAGGAAAAATCGGATCAGCGATCTGATCCGCTGGTCGGGCGGTCTGACTCCTGATGCTTATGTTGACGCAGCCAAGTTATATAAGAAAGATTCAGTTCCGGTTGGAATTGATTTACAGAAAATTTTGAGTGGCCCCGGCAGTCGTCTCGATATGATTCTTGAACCGGGTGATTCATTAAATATTCCTAAAGAACCACAGACGGTTAATATTTTTGGTCAGGTGCAGAAACCCTTTGCCACTACGTATATCCCTAACAAAGGAATTAAGTACTACGTTAAAAATGCCGGTGGGTGGGCCGAATCGCCTGCCAAAGGAAGCATCTATGTAACTTATCCCGATGGAAGTTCCGACAATACAAAAACATTTTTCTTCCATCGTTATCCAAACATTAAACCAGGCAGCACCATCTACATCCCCAAAGAGCCGGACAAAGGGCCAAAACCTGATCGATCCGCTTTCTGGCTGGCTGTTGCCAGTACCATGTCGAGCATCGCTCTTACGGTGGTCACCATCCTGAACATGCTTAAATAGTCGTATATGGAACCCTATTCAATAGATCTCTTCTCCATCGCTAAAACGCTCTGGTCCGAACGAAAAACGGTAATCTGGGTGACGACCGCCTTCGTGGTCCTGGGCTTGCTCATAGCTTTCTCCAGTCCCAGGGTCTATACTGCCAGCACGGTGATGGTACCCCAGGTGCAGTCCAAAACATCAGGACTTGGAAACTTAAGCGGGTTAAGTGGAATAGCAGCTATGGCAGGTATTAACCTGAGCAATCTGAATACTACTTCGGAGGATTTATCTCCGCTGGTGTATCCGGAGATTGTGAGAAGTTATATGTTTCAGAAGGAGATTATTCATGCACCTCTTACCTGGAGTAAATTGAACAAGCAGGTTAGTCTGGCGGATTATATGATGAAATATAATAAAACAGGCTTATTTGGTGGAATTAAAAAAGGCCTTTTCGGGCTGCCCGGTAACATAAAATCATGGTTTACAAAGGATGCGGGACCAATAGTTGCCGGCGCAGGGGATTCATTGACCCGGATAACACAGGAGGAGCAGGAAATTTGGAACGAGATGTCGGAAACCCTGACCCTCAATGTGGATAAGAAGAATGGTTTTATAACGCTTACGGCTATGGGTCCGGAGCCGCTGGCTACGGCACAGATTGCTGATAAGGCAAAGAATCTGCTTCAGGCCACCATCACGCAATTCCGCATTGAAAAGGCGCAGCAGAATCTCGCTTTTATTCAAAGCCGCTTCGATGACAAAAAGAAAGAATTCGAGACCGCTCAGGACCGATTGGCCCGTTATCAGGATGGTAATCAATCCATGACATCAAAACGGTTTAAAACAGAAGAAGACCGGCTGCAAAGTGAGTACACACTGGCATTTACAGTATATACCGAATTGGCCAAGCAACTCGAGAGCGCAAAAATATCAGTCAAGGAAAACACCCCGGTTTTCTCCGTTATCGAATCCGTTATTGTTCCGGTTAAACCATCGAAACCACGCAAACTGATGATCCTCACCGTTTGCCTCCTCCTCGGTGCCGGACTTGGCGTATCTTCTGTCTTTGCAAAGAAACACTGGAAAAATGCCACGGTCATCTCAGCATAAATTGACTTTATCTGTGTTTATCTGTGTCATCTGTGGACCATTTTAAAACTAAACTCTCAAACCTCCTAACCCTTTCTAACCCATCTTTATGGTTTGATGGGTTGATTATCCTCTATCTTTATTGGGTAGCTTTCGAATGGACCATCGTCTCACGAATTCCCAGCTATACCCTGATCCAGTATGTCCGCAATGCGATGGATATTATTCCGCTGGTCCTGCTTGTAATCAGCATGGTGATATTAAATCCAAAATTCAGGGATAGCGAGCTTAAGATTTTATTGGGGTTTCTCACGATAGTTATTGTTTCTGTATTTTCCCTTTTGCTTGAAAGCAGGAATCCGTCAACGGTAGCCGAATATATTGGGGTAACCGTTCGATTTGTTCCCCTGATTGTTCTGATACGATTTACGACACCTGATTTTAAAGAGACGCTTTTCGGCCATATAAAGATTGTCTATTGGATCCTGGCAGGATTGGCCTTATTGAATTTGCTGGGAAAAGAATGGTTCAATGGAATCTTTCTTCCTCCATCCGGAGTGTTTGGTGAAGTATTGCCAACCACTTACACAGATCCCGGAATCAGTGCCACTTTTATAAATACGGTAGAATTCTCCTTCTTTTTGGTCGCTCTTACAGTCTTCTATTTATACAACGAAACTAACCCGCGCACCCGTCTTCTCGTCTCGCTCATCTCTCTCGTCCTAACCGTCTTATCATTCTCAATCGCGTCTGTCCTGGGTCTTCTTTTAGTCTTCTATTTAAGAAGTACCCGGAAGCTCTTGATGGCCTTGCTTATGGTTGGTTTGCTGGTAATGGGGATTTGGTTCTTTAACGATTTTTTCCTGCTTTTGCTGGGGATGGATTTAAAATACTGGATTGAGATTTCTTCGGAATTCAATCGGTTGGGTTATATCACCAAGGTGTTTCCGGAGTTTCTGCATGGGGGCTTGAAGGACCTGATTTTCGGAATGGGATATGATGCCCATCTGGTTGATTTAAAATTAGGGAACTACCACAACACTCCCTGGGTAATGATCAACAATGAGAATAATCTCAAGTACCTGAAGGATGTATACTGGCTCTCGATTCTGATTGCGCAAGGTTTAATTTCGCTATTGGTTACCGGTTATATTTTTGTTACGCTTTGGTTTAGCGCAAAACGCGAAAGATCGGAGAAGAATTTCCGTTTAGTAAAAACCTTTATTTTACTGGCACTGTTCCTCGGACTTTTCAACCAGGTGATGGACCTGAAAGCTTTTACCTATTGCTTTTGGCTGATGGCTGGTATTGCGCTGCTTAAACCGCAGGTTCAGACTGAAATTGCATTTGCCTGAATATGGCGGGAAAGACTGCATTTTTAATTCTTTCCTGCGATGCTTACTCTGGATTGTGGGATGCCCATTTCCGATGTCTGGATCAGTTTTGGCCCGATTGCCCGTTTCCGAAATATCTGCTCACCAATCACAAGGAATCCGGCCGGTCGGATATAAGTACGATAAAGGCGGGGGATGACCTTGGCTGGTCAGCCAACCTCAAGAAGGCACTTGAAACTTTACGCAAGGAATATGATTTCGTCCTCGTTACGTTTGATGATCTTTTTCTAGTTGAGGAGGTTAACGGCCGAATCCTGGAATCTGTGTTGGATTCTTTTCATTCTTTGGGTGGTCAGTTTCTGCAGTTGATTCAATGGCAAAACAAACCAATAAAAGTGAATCAACTACTGGGACTGATTGAGTCCGGATCACTGTACCGGCCAAATTGTGTGTATTCAATGTGGGATATCGAGGTGCTGGACAACCTTCTTCTTCCGGAAGAAACCGCATGGGAATTTGAGAAAAAAGGGTCAGCCCGGAGCGATCAGCATAAAGGGTTTTATGTGGTGTTGGATTCCATTTTTTATTATCGCAATACCGTTATCCGCGGTAAGATTGTAAGGAAAGATGCCAGACTGTTCAACCTAAGCACTACTGGAAAACTAAGGATCATGTCCAATTGGGATAACATAAGGTTTCAGTTGCGGTACCAGGGATTCCGGTTGTTTTTGTTTCTGGTTCCCCGTACCTGGCAAGCCCCGCTGGCCCGCCTAAAAACTAGACTCCTCAACTCCTAACCTTTTTCTCTATTCGTCTTCCCGTCTTCTGTTTATTGTCTTTATGTCCTCCCGTCTAAATGTCTTGTTAAGCGCCCATGAACTCTCGCCAGTGCAAGGCTCCGAATGTGCCGAGGGGTGGAACCTGGTAACACGCATCGCCAAATATCATGATGTTACGGTTTTATACGCATCCGGGAGTCAATTTGCACCCGATGCTTATGAATCAGCCGTAAACAATTGGATTAACAAAACGGGCAACCCCGATAATATTCAATTCATTGCCGTACCCCAGCCAAAAACAACCCTTTGGCTTGCCGGCATCAACAAACGAATTTCCAAGAGGAATAGCAGCATTGGCTTTCCTCCATTATACTACCTTGGGTATCGTCTTTGGCAAAAAGCTGCCTACCGCAAAGCCCTTTCCATACTTGAGCCTTTTGATTTAGTACATCACTTGACCTCTATAACCTTCCGTGAGCCCGGCTACCTGTGGAAATTGCCCATCCCTTTTGTTTGGGGTCCAACAGGTGGTCTGGAGAAGGCACCTTTAAAATTCGCAGCTAAAATGGGTCTGGGTACATTGCTCACTGAAGCAGCAAGGACTTTTATCAATAGCATAACCTTTTCTTTCAATGGCAGAATCCGCAAGGCTATCCATAAGAGCAAATTGATTTATTCTTTTTCTATACACGACCAAAAACGATTCCATAATAAGGGCGCTGCAGACGTGAAGGTTATGCTTGATGCCGGCTGCCTGTCTTCCGGTCTTCCTGTCTCTCCTGTCTCTCCTGTCTCTACGTCTTCCCGTCTTAAAATTCTTTGGTGTGGGCAATTGATAAAACGGAAAGCACTTGATATTCTGCTAAAAGCTTTAGCAGGTGATCCATTCCTGGAAGAAAATGTTGAAATCACAATAATCGGTGATGGACCATTATACAAACATTACGAGCAGCTTGCGCGCAAACTGATCACTGATAACCGACAACCGATAACGGTAACGTTTACTGGCCTGCTCGCGCGAGACCAAGTATTCAATTACATGAGATCTTCGGACGTTCTGGTTCATACCAGCTATCGCGAAGCCACCTCCAACGTAATTGCTGAAGCTTTATCCTGCGGTCTGCCGGTAATCTGTCACGATATCTCAGGAATGTCAATCGCGATAGATGAATCCTGTGGAATAAAGATCCCGTTAAGATCTTATGATGAAAGTGTTATTGGTTTCCGCAACGCAATAAAAGCTATTCTCTTGTCATCCCGACAAAAGTCGGGATCAGAATTGGTAATTGGTCTTCGCGAGGGCGCCGCAAGGCGATCGAGCCACCTGTCGTGGGACACCATGGCTGCACAAATTTCCAATGATTACCTTGAAATTGTTGCTGCAAAATGAGAGTCCTTCTCATCAACCGCAACGATTTCATTGACGGTGGCGCCGACCGCGTATTCCTGAATACCTACGACCTACTAAAGGATGCAAATGCCTCTTTCCCCTCCCTTCCTAAGGGAGGGGTGGGGGAGGGTACAATAAAGCCAGGTGAGGGTATACTTGTCGATAAATTCACAAGAGCTGATGTTGGATTATCCGATGTAAATCCCAGAACATTAGGGTGGTGGGCCAAGCTGCGACTGGTTAGAGAATATCTATATAATAAAAAGGTAGCGTTAGCTCTTGATAATAAGATTAAAGACTTCCGCCCCGACGTCGCCCATATACACCTCATCTTCGGAACGCTTTCAGTTTCTGTTCTTCGAATGCTAAAAAAATGTGGGATTCCGGTGGTTATGACCCTGCATGATTACCGGCTTATTTGTCCGGTCAATGCAATGCTTGATCGTCATGGAAAAGTGTGTGAACGTTGCAAGGGGAAAAGCTATTACAACTGCTTAACTCATAGATGTTCAGAAGGCAATCTCTTTTTTAGTGCTGTGATCATGCTCGAAGCTTATCTGCGAAAATATCTGATAAGGCCACTAAAGCTGGTCGATCATTTTATTTTTGTCAGCGAATTTGCAAGAAACAAACACATTCAATTCGAACCTCGTTACGCTGCCATTTCCAGCCATTTATTCAACATGGCTGAACCGATAATCAAAACACCCACAGTTCGAGGTGACTACTTCCTCTATTACGGCCGCCTTTCCCGCGAAAAGGGAATCCTAACTCTCATTGCAGCTGCAAAAAAAGCCAATGTCAACCTTGTTATCGCCGGTTCCGGACCACAAGAGTCCGAATTGCTGGCATACCTCCAAAAAACTGATAACCCACAACCCATAACCCGCAACCCACAACCCGCAACCTGTAACATTTCCCTCGTCGGTTTTAAGTCCGGAACTGCGCTGAAAGACCTGATTGCGGGTTGCGCTTTCGTCGTCGTCCCTTCCGAATGGTATGAAAATAATCCAATGACGGTTGTGGAAGGTTTTTCTTACGGAAAACCTGTTATTGGATCCGATATCGGAGGCATTCCGGAACTGGTTTCAAAAGAAACTGGATTTTTGTTCGAAATGGGGAATATTTATTCCTTGGCAAAAGCATTGACAAAGGCTAACAGTCTGTCGATTGAAGACTACAAAAAAATGAGCGATTCCTGTCGCAGTTTTGCCTTAAAACATTTCGATCAGAAATATCATTTCGAAAGCTTAAGGGGTATATACCAACAAGCGATCAACCGGGCATGAGGCGACTTTTAAACAGGATCATTCAAAAACTGGGTCGCGACAACTACCAGATTGATCCGTCAATCACGTCTTTAAGTCTCTTTGTCTTATTAGTCTCTAAGTCTTCTCAATTAATACGAGGGCTCCTATTGAAAATTACTCTTAAGGAGTCGTCTGGTATTATTTTCAAGGGGAAACATTGCAGGATAACTCACAGGAGCCAAATCTCGGTTGGGAGAACTCTGATCCTGGGAGACTATGTGGAGATCAACGCCCTTTCGAAACATGGGGTTAGAATTGGAGACAATGTATCTATTCAGAAGAACACTATTATTGAATGCACCGGAGTAATCAGAAACCTTGGAGAAGGCTTAGTTATTGGCAATAATACTGGTATTGCACAGGGTGCATTTATCCAGGTCAGGGGAAAGGTTGTAATTGGTAACGATGTTATTTTTGGACCCAACGTTTCCATCTTTTCCGAGACACATAATTTTGATGATCCAAATATTCCAGTCCACCTGCAAGGCGAAACCCGCAAAGGCGTAACCATTGAAGATGGTGCATGGATCGGCACCCGGGCAGTGATTCTCGATGGCATCACTGTTGGCCGCAACAGCATCGTTGCTGCCGGCGCAGTCGTCACCAAAGATGTCCCGCCTGGCGCCATTGTCGGCGGCGTACCTGCCAAAGTCCTTAAGCAAAGGATATAAGAGCTCTTGTCATCCCGACGAAAGTCGGGACCCCGTCCCTTACCACGAAATGAACTAAAAGTATTATTACTATCATATCATGAAGAAAATCTACATCGCCGGTTGCGGCGGTATGCTCGGCGAAGCTTTCTATACAGGTTTCCGAAAGGACTTCGAGCTGAAATGTACGGATATCGACTTGAACAGCCCATGGCTTTCCTATCTCGATTTCCGTGATTTCGATGCCTATCGGAAGGATGTTATGGATTTTAAACCGGACTACCTGTTTCACCTGGGTGCTTATACTGACCTGGAATTTTGCGAGCAAAATGTGGATGAAACTTACCGCACCAATACGATGTCTGTTGAGAATGCTGTTTATATTGCCAATGAACTCAATATTCCAATACTTTATATAAGTACTGCCGGGATCTTCGATGGACAGCAGGAAGTTTATGATGACTGGGATGTGCCAAATCCCATCGGAATATATGCACGTTCGAAATATATGGGAGAGAGATTTGTCGTGGAGAATGCGAAGCGTTATCTGGTTTGCCGGGCTGGTTGGATGATGGGTGGCGGACCGAGAAAGGACAAAAAATTCATCGGTAAACTCATGCGTCAGATTGAGAATGGTGTAACAGAGATGTTCGTGGTAAACGATAAAAATGGAACTCCAACCTTTACCCATGATTTTGCAAAAAGCGTAAAGGTTCTTCTGGAAAAGGAATACTGGGGACTTTACAACATGGCATGCGAAGGCCTGACCAGCCGGTTGGAGGTAGCGGAGGAAATGCTCAAAATATTGCATCTGAATAAAACGATCAAATTGTCACCGGTAACCTCTGACTTTTTTCGGGAAACCTATTTTGCCAAGCGGCCACCGAGTGAACGTCTGGAGAACCGAAAACTTCGTATCCGTGGAATGAATGGGATGCGAGGCTGGCAGGTTGCTCTGAAAGATTATCTCGATAACTATTACTACCATAGTCTGTAATGGCTAAAACTATTGCAATTATTGGTTCACATGGCCTCTATGCCAATTACGGCGGATGGGATGAATTGGTAAATAATCTGGCTGAGCGTAAATCGAAAGATACTCATTATCTTATTTTTAACTCGGCCGATGCTCCCCCGCGTAAAAGTGTCCCGGAGGGAATAACCGTTAAGCAAATGAGATTAAGGGCTGATGGTTTTCAGGGTATCTTATATGATTTTTGGTCGATTTTACTCTGTTACTGGAAATTAGATGTCATCTTGCTCCTGGGAGTTCAGGGAATACCGCTAATACAATTTCTCAGACCATTCAGAAAAGTGAGAATTGTGTCGAATGTTGGCGGGATTGAATGGCTCCGACCCAAGTTTGGTTTTTTTCAAAGGCAATATCTGAAATGGTGTTTTAATCTGAGCATGATCTATTCTGATATTGTGATTCTGGATAACCCCTATCATCTTGGATTTCTGCCGGGGAGGGTGAAAGCTGAAGTTAAGGTATTGCCTTATGGAGGGGAGATTGATACCACCCTGAGTATTACTAAGGAATTGGAAAAGAAATATCCTTTCCTGCGTTCGGATTATTTCCTGTCGATAAGCCGATCGTTGGAAGATAACCAGATTGGAACATTGTGTGAAAGTTTTATCGGTTCGGAATACACACTGGTATTGATATCCAATTTGTCCAGTACACCTTATGGACAGGGAATTCAAAAGGATTTCGGTAATATCCCGAATATCATTCTTATCGATGGTTTGTATAATAAGCCTGAGCTTGATTTGGTTCGGCGGCATTGCAAAGCCTATATTCACACCCATACTTTATGTGGAACCGCACCGTCATTGGTTGAGATGATGATAGCTCAGCGACCGATTCTCTCTTTCGATAATCCGCAAAACCGTTTCACCTTAAATGAAGAAGGGTTTTTCTTTAGCTCATTTGCAGATGTACAGGCCTTTTTAAATCATGGCGAGGATTTGAGCCTGCTTATTGCCTCGCGGGAAGTTTGTGGCCGGTATACCTGGAAGAATATTGTGGCAGAATACGAATCATGTTTCAATCCTTCTTAAGGCAATGAGTTATATCGTTTTTGTTTCAACCTTTCCAACAGAAGCCAATATGCGCGATGGATATTTCCGCCGGGTGCATTGTGTGGATCAGGCTTTTATGGAAACGAAAAGAATACATCTTGATATCCGGTTCTGGAAAAATCTGAAAAAGAAAATGGTGAGCCAGGACAAAAACATGCAGGTAATGCATTTGAATGCCATTCTGCATTTTTTTCTCATTAGCACAGTTCTCCGAAAATCAAACATTATTTATATCCACTCCATTGCTAAAGTGCCTGGCATTTTACTTCAGCTTAAAATTTTGGCGGGAAAGGTTCCATTTGCCGTCGATTTGCATGGGGTGATGATTGAAGAGCAACAACTTGCCGGCAACTTTTTAAAAGCATGGTTATATACCTATATTGAAAAGTTCTGCTTCAGGAACAGTAGCATCAATGTTCATGTTTCCGAAGTGATGCAGGCGCATTTTCGCACCAAATATCCTTCCTTCAGAGGCGAAGAGTGCATTTTCGCGACAAACTCTGGGAATCAGTCGGCAGTGGGCAGTCCACAGTCGGCAATAAGCAGTCAGCAGTCGAAGGATGAAGTAGTAATCATTTACTCCGGGAATTGTCAGAAGTGGCAAAATATTGACCTGATGCTGGAGACCATGCAGAAGCTAACGGCTACGAATATCAAGTTTTTAATACTAAGCGGGCAGAAGAAGCATTTTGAAAAATTGATCAGGCACAAAAATTTCCCGGCCGGTAAGGTTGAGGTAATCTCGGTGAAACCTGAAGAACTGGGAACTTATTATGAAATGGCTCATTACGGTTTTATTCTGCGGGACGATATTCTGGTTAATCGTGTCGCAAATCCTACGAAGCTGGCGGAATATCTGCAATATGGGATCGTACCGATCGTAAAACTGGTGGATATTGGGGATTATGCCCGGTTCGATTATGATTATGTTCCTTATCAAGAGTTAAATAATGAATTGACTCCGCGAAAGAGCGAAAAGAACCGTGGTATTTACCGGGAGATCAGCCTGAAATATGGCAGCAACCCGTTACAGGATTCCATCAGCCGGATTCAAAACCGGTACATGACTCCCAGCAAAGCCTGAATGGAATAAACGTTTTTTGCCGGGTCCCAGAAAGTTGGCGGGTTTGCAGGAATGGGATCATAGAAAAATTCATAGCTATAAGAGATAACCCCATCGATTTTAGCTGTGAATATCAAATTTTTATAGTTCCACTCCCCGACCAGTGAACCGATATAATCTACCCAGTTATAACGGGTATCCAGCCATGCCAGATACATGAAATCCTTGTTGTGTACATAACGCTCAAACTGCAGGCCGATCACTTTCATCCCATGGTTCCAACTGATATTCAGAGTTTGCAGATTACTGCCCGGTCCTATACCTGCACCTAACAATTGCCCTTCATTCGTGTATCCGTGGAATATGGTATAATGAATGTACCAGGAGGAAGACCCTCCAACCCTACGGTGATTATTTGCTTCCAGATGAGTGACCTCGGCATTGACCGAGATAAATTGATCAGGCTTTTTTAAAGGAATCAGTCTCCGCAGCCCAAAAATATAGGCACGGGTATGTTCAAGGTCGACTAACACATCGCGCATGTTTGCCGCCCGGTCTTCGCGGCCATATTCGAAATAAAGTTCGGCATTTTCTTTCGGCCATATCCAACGGATAAACAGGGAGGCCAATTGGTCCCTCCCGATATTTTCTGTTGTCATATCGGTATTTTTCTCAGTCATTGGAACGATCACCGGCAACCAGCTGCTTAACCGGTTATCCATATCTCCATGATAAACGGTGAATGAACGCGTGGCTCCCAAAAATAATCCGGGAACCCATTTTGGCTGATAGCTCAGGACAATGCCATTAAAATATCGCCAGTCGTTTCTTTTCTGAATCATCCATTTGTACCCAAGGCTATCGCGCTGATAAATTGGGGGTGGATACCCGGAATTCTCGAGACGGCCTGAAACCAATTGCGCTTCGAATGAACCGATTGGGGTTCTGATTGGCCTTACGGTATTCAGAGTCAGGTGCTTGAATCCGGGAGCTGAGTTGGTCATCAGCAAGGAATTCCGCATTCCTGGTCCCCACCAAAGATTCTCATTGGAGAGTCCAAATGAAATAGGTCCGAAAGTTAGCCTTATACTGCTTTGTCCCCAGGATGCTTTTTTATAGGATCCTGTGCCGAATTGTTCCGGAAGGTCGATATAATTATAGATGGAATAATAGGTAGCCCAGGAGTTTTTGGTATGTTCCTCTGGGAATCCTGCATAGGGCAAATTCTGGGCATATAAGAACTCCGGTTGCAACTGAATACTCAGTGGACCAAGTTTGGCATAAACACCGGCACTTATTAAGGGTTGAAATCCTTTTGCCGGGATCATCATTCCGTCGTTCATGCTGATTGGAACCGGCCGGCTGTATTTTACTTGTAATGTAACCGGTAAAAGTTCAATTGAACCTTTGCCATTTGCAAATTGCATTTTCCCATCCCATTTATTCCACCGTGTTTTTGGAAGGGTGTTTTCAGGATCGAAAATATCTGTTAATTTCAAAGTTTCACGAGGGAAAAACGGACGGGAAGTAAATGACAAAGACGAATCGATTTTACCCAGTAATTGTGCCCGGCGATAATAATCTTCAAGGGCCGGAGTTCCTACTGAAAGCGATTGGGCATTTAGCAATCCCGGGAATATGCTGGCACTTATGGTGAATATGCTCAATAAACGATATAACAGTTTCATAGGAAATAGAATAAAAGGGTTATTCTTGCTCAAAAGTAATAAAACCATCAAATAATTACCGAACCCTTTTCTGTCATTCCCGCGAAGGCGGGAACTGAAACTCTGAAACTCTGAAACTCCATTATTGGTTCTTTTTGTCTGGAAGTTCGTATATTTGTTTAAAATATTAGGAATGAGTACTCAGGAAATCAAACAGTTGCTTCATGAAAGCATCGAAAATATAGATGAATGGCAAATAGAAAGAATTGAGGCATCAAAGGAACAGATTAGGAATGGCAAGTCGATTTCGAATAGTCAAGCTGATTTGTTAGTGGAAAAATGGCTAAGCGAATAATCTGGTCGAGATTCAAGAAAGCATAAGTAAAACAGAAAAAAATGGAAACATTAACGATAAACGTGATTAATCAAGATGCTTTAGCCATTTTGAAAGGGATGGAGCAAGCTGGTTTAATCACTCTTTCGAAAAAAGAAAACAAGAATAGAAATCTTGCCAAGCGATTAAGAGGGACCATCTCAAGCTCCCGTGCCGTTGAAATGATCGATACTATCGAGAAAGAAAGAGCAGAATGGGTCACAAGATATTGATTGACACAAATATTGCTATAGGCTATATTGGGAATAGTTTGAGCGTTGAGTCAATGGACAAATTGGACAAAATTTTTAATGGTGAATACCATATTTCAGTAATTAATAAAATAGAGCTTCTTGGTTATCCGGACCTGAGTAAAATCGAAGAGGAGAAGTTCAATTTACTTATTGACCATTCGATCATTCATTCAATTGATAATAAAACAATTGAAAAAACAATCGCTATCAGGAAGAATCATAAAATTAAAATCCCCGATGCCTTTATTGCTGCCACTTGTCTGGTAAATAACTTGCACATCCTCACCCTTAACATGAAAGATTTCGAGAAAATTGAGGGTCTTAAATTTCAGCAAGATATAGTGGGGGTCTGAAACTCTGAAACACTGAAACTCTGAAACTCTCCATCCTCCAAGAATGAACGACGAAATCGACCTCATACAAGTCGCCCGAACGCTGTGGACCTCCCGCCGCAAAATCCTGATCATTGTGCTCTTATTTGGGGTACTGGGACTTTTCATAGCCCTAGTCAGTCCTGTGGAGTTTACAGCTAAGACTATCATTGTCACACGGGCAGAATCAAGACCTAATAACTCAAGTAACCTCAGCGGATTGGCAGCGATGGTCGGGATTAATCTGGGTTCTTCCATGGATGCAGGAAGTGAACTCACACCGGTGGATTATCCGGAGTTTATTCAAAGCCTTTCCTTTCAAAAGTCGCTGATGTACACCCCGATCAGCTGGCAAAAATTCACGGAACCGGTTACGATATTTGATTACTACTCAAAGTATGCTAAACCCGGTTTCTTTCAGGTCCTCAGGCAGTATACCATAGGATTGCCCAAGACAATTATTGGATGGTTTAAGAAAAAGGAAAATACAGGAGTCTCAGCAAAATCGGGTTCGCCCAATGATGGATTGGAATATTTATCAGGTGCTGAACAGGGGGTAAGAGGAATCCTGACGGAAAAGCTGAAGCTGACCCTGAATACGAAAAATAATTTCATAAAACTGGAGGCCCGTGCCCCTGAAGCAAAAGCTGCTGCTCAAATAGTTAAGAAGGCCAGACAACTTTTGCAGGAAAAGGTAACGGAACTAAAAATTAATAAGGCTCAGCAAAACCTTGAATTTACCAAGAGTTTGTATGAGGAGAAAAAGAGTGAATTTGTTTTGGCACAGGGTCGGCTGGCGCAATTCATGGATAAGAATTTAAACCTGAATTCCGAAATGGCCAAAACAGAGGAGGATCGTCTGAATAGTGAATACCAGATTGCTTTCTCGGTTTATAATGAGATGGCTAAGCTGCTGGAGAAGGCTAAAATTCAGGTTAAAGAAGATACTCCAATCTTTTCGGTTATTGAAGAAGTAGTTGTTCCTACCATCAGATCGAAACCTAAGACCGAAATGATTTTACTCATCTGGGTATTTCTGGGAGGCGTTATTGGAGTAGTCTGGGTTCTGGCTGACCGTTTCCTTGGTGAAGCAAGAAAGCAATGGGCAGAAAAGCGCTGATCATTCAGCCCGGCGGGAATGCATTCAGACTGAACCTGGCGGAAATCTGGCAATACCGCGATCTGCTGGGAATGTATATCCGGAGGGATATTGTTACCTTCTATAAGCAGACCATTCTCGGCCCGCTCTGGTTCTTTATCCAGCCGATTCTCACTACCATAATATTTATGTTCGTATTTGGCGGCCTGGCCGGCATCCCGACTGATGGGATTCCCCAGCCGCTTTTTTATTTAGCGGGCATCACACTCTGGAATTATTTTTCCGAGTCGCTCACTAAAACCTCCGATACTTTTATCTCCAATCAGTCGGTTTTCGGGAAAGTCTATTTTCCACGCATGATAGTACCGCTGTCGATCACGATTACCGGGCTGGTGAAAATGGGAATTCAATTAATACTCTTTGCAGCGGTTTATCTCTGGTTCTTCTTGTCTAATTCGTCTCCATCGTCTGTCAGTCCTAATGTCTTCTGTCTCCTGTCTCCCGTCTTGATTTTCCTATTAGGCGCGCTGGGGTTGGGTTTCGGATTGATAATTTCCTCGCTGACGACAAAGTACCGTGACCTAAGATTCCTTATCACTTTCGGTGTTCAGCTTTGGATGTATGCCACCCCGGTAATCTATCCATTGTCGATGATGGAGGGAAAATATCACAAATTCATGTGGATCATCAAGGCAAATCCCCTTACTGCAATCCTTGAAACATTCAAATATGGGTTCCTCGGGGCTGGCACTTTTTCCTGGGGTGCATTGGCTTATAGCGCCGTGTTTACGCTCGCAGTTTTACTGATCGGGACCTTTATTTTTAACCGTGTTGAACGTTCGTTTATGGATGTTGTTTAAATAATGTATCCAAGTTGTACCCACCCCTAGCCCCTCCCTGAAACCAGGGAGGGGAACTGTGCAACTGCTTGATTACATAGAAAGCAAGCAACAATGCAGACTGGGGGTGAGACAAAATATAAATTTTCATTAAGGATGTTTTAAGGTGGTACGATGCACTCTAAAGGGTCAATTAGGTTTCTTCGGAGTGCCTCGACTGATAAATCTAGTTTTTTGTCAATTTTGACTGAAAAAGTGCTTTT
>CAINOB010000093.1 GCA_903851365.1 uncultured Bacteroidota bacterium | reverse complement strand
CTTCGATCGGTTTGCCTCTTAAAAGCTCCAACACCAGTTGAGCTTTTGCTTTCGCACTCTTTCGCTTTTGCTTTACCATGGATGTAAATTTAAGCTTAATCTGTGCTAACATAAATTAGGTGCTATTATACCTGTACGAAGTTACAGTATTTTCAGTTATCGAAAAATTAATGTTATCAAAATAACATCCCGGCTCAGAAATTTACCGTAACTTTAAAAGTTATTGGTTTACAAATATTTAGGAATACTTACAGTTTTCCAATTTTATTTTCATGGAAAAGGATTTTATCAAAGTCATTATAGGCGGGGCCTATTTTTATTATCAACCTATATCAAAGTTGTTGTACCATAGTATTGACGGTATCGACGGAACGACTAGTTCAGATGGTTTAAATAATTATCAGAAGCTGGAACTTCAGAACCAGATTGATTCTTATAACGAGACCAATAATCTGAATGTTGGTCGATAGTCAACTTCTTTATAATAAGAATTCCGGTTTGAAATTTACCAGAAAAACCTTTTCTGTTGCACGGGTTATAGCAGTATATAGCCAACGATAGTATTCGCGGTTAAGATTTTCCTCTGTCTGCCATCCCTGATCGATATACACATGTTTCCACTGGCCACCCTGGGCTTTATGGCAGGTGATAGCATAAGCAAATTTTAACTGAAGTGCATTATAAAAGGGATCATCACGGATGGCATCAGCCTTATGCTTTTTGCCTTTCATATGCTGGTAATCTTCTGAGACGTCAGCAAAAAATTTTCTGTTACGATCCTTTTCCAGCCCGGGACCATCGGTATAAAGAGTATCCAGCAATGCCTTAGCCTCAAATTCCATCACGCGGTAATCAGTAAACCGTACCTCCAGATCACGAAAATCAAATCCGTATAATTCCCTGGATCCTCTTACCCGGTTGATTTCCAGAATATCACCGTTAGCAATAAAGTCTATTTCCTTGGAATCTTTTAACCAGTGATAATTGTTCTTAACAACCATTACCAGGTCACCCATCCTGATATCTTCATCGTACTGAAGTATTGTACTCCTGATGCCCTTGTTATAGCGGTTAGCCAACTTATTTGAGCGGCACAGGACAATAGTTTCCTCCTGCCCTACCCGGCTATAACTGGTTTCCAGCATATCAGTCAGATTTTCGCCGGTGACACTGACAAAATCAGGAAAGTCCTCCGCCATAAGGCCTGGAAAACCATGAACATCAGGTTTAATCTTCTTTCTGAGAGCAGTTGCGTTGTATAATATTCCGGAATCAAGCGACTGGCGGACAACTTCATCAAGATAAAATTCATCCACAGGAAAACCATAGCGTTCCAGATACTTCGGGTCCAGGGCATCACTCTGGTCGAAACCGACTGGTGGGAGCTGTGCATCATCGCCCAGGAGGATCAGTTTACAGCCCGACCCACTGAACACAAAGGATATCAGGTCGTCAAGCAACCGTCCACTCCCGAAAATCGAAAGTTCAAGCGATTGGTTTGAAATCATTGAGGCCTCATCGACAATGAAGAGAGTATTCCTAAGAAGATTCGGGCCCAACTCAAATTCGCCAAACCCATCGATTACAGTTTTCTGCCGATAAATCTTTTTGTGGATGGTATAGGCATCCGAAGCGGAATAACGCGAAAGCACTTTTGCTGCGCGACCTGTAGGCGCCAGCAAGACTGACTTAAAGCGATAATGGACGAGACTTTTTACCAGGGATGCAACCAGAGAGGTTTTTCCGGTTCCTGCATATCCCTTGATCAGCAAAATACGGTCGTCCGGGGTAAACAGATATTTACCGAGGGCCTGAATAACCCTTTCCTGGCCCTCGGTGGGAACGTGTCCGAGATTTTGGATCAGATGCTGATGAAACTCCTCCTTAAACATTTAAATTTCGATTGACCATCAAACTTAATAAGATTCTATATTTTTAAGGCATGAGAAATATTGCGGTCATAGACGATACCTTCGATATTGAACTAGCTTCAACTTATCATCTTTCGATCCAATATTGCAGCCGGAATTTTTCCTTTGTCATCCGGGATGCTTCAGGTACGAACTTCATTGCCTACAAAAGCCATTGGTTCGATAAACCGGTCCAGAAACAGGAAATGGCTGATCAAATCAGGGGATTCCTAAATGCTGACAGTTTTCTGACACGGTCGTACAAATCGGTTCAATTTCTCTATCAGACACCGGTGTCGGTGCTTGTTCCATCAGCTTTATTCAGGAAGGAGAATCCAGAAGCCTATTTCAGGTTTTCGGCCGATCTGCTGGAAGAAGAAAAGGTTCATTACAGGAAAATTCCGTCAATAGATGCGTTTGTACTTTTCCCTATGCCAGAGGATCTTATCAACCAGGTCAGTTTTATGCTTGATAAAGTGCAATTCTTTCATCAGGCATGTCCACAAATTGAGGCAGCCATGGCAGAAACGAGTGGGTCAGCGGATTCATCGCAAGTATTTGCCCACATAAATCCGGGTTCCGCGGATCTTCTGGTTGTTAAACAAAACAAACTTATCCTCTACAACAGCTTTGTGATAAAAAACACAGAGGATCTGGTCTTTTTTATCCTTTATCTGTATGAACAGTTTGGATTATCGCAGGAAGAAACTGCGCTCAATCTTTCGGGTTTTCTCGAGCGGTACCCCGGGGCTATCGAATTGTTGAATCAATATTTAAAACAGGCAGAGATCAGTAAGTTTCCAAAAGAATACTCATTCAGTAACTGTTTTAGCGACATAGTGCAACATCATCTTGTATCCATAATAAACCTTTCCAGATGCGAATAATAAGCGGACAGCTCAGCGGGCGCCGGCCATTGATCCCCAAGAATCTGCTGGCACGGCCTACCACTGACCAGGCCCGTGAAGGCCTGTTTAATATCCTACGAAATCGGCTCGATTTTGAAAATTCACGGGTGCTCGACTTATTTTCAGGTACTGGAATCATCGGTTTTGAGTTTGCTTCATTGGGTTGCAGGGATATAACCTGTGTTGAGCGCGACCGTTTTCACTGTGCCGCGATAAGAAAGAATTTTGACCTTTTAGACATCAATACCATCCGGTTAATTGAAACCGATGCGTTCAACTTTCTCAAGAAGGAGGTTCATCCTTTTGATTTGATTTTTGCTGACCCACCTTACGATCATCCATTGTTAATCACCTTGCCCTCAATGATTATCGGGAAAAACCGATTGCTAGCCGATGGAATATTCATTCTGGAACATGGTCCAGATAAATCTTTTACAGATTTCCCCGGTTTTACTGAGGTTCGGAAGTATGGCAAGGTGCATTTTTCCTTTTTCATGGATTAACAACTTTTAACTTTTCAGGTCTAGGTAAAACGGCCTCAACGATTATTTTTGTTAAGGTGATCTGAATAGCTATGAAACGTACTACCCTCCTCTCCTTTCTTCTTATTTCTTTTTCCTTTTTATTACCCGCTCAGGACAGCCCGAAAGACAAGGGGTTGAAAACGATAACCGCCAGTTCCATCCAGGGGCCACTGGAGTTTCTTGCCTCCGATTGGATGACCGGTCGCGAAACCGGTACCAAGGGAGAGTTCATGGCTTCAGATTATATTGCCAGTATCTATAAAACACTTGGATTGAAGCCAGGAGGAACAACCATCAGTTATAATCCCAGTTATTTTCAGAACATCAATTTCATTCAAACCCGACCCGGTGACCGGCAGGAATGTTCTATTTTAAGAAAGAGTGCGAACAGCCGTTTTCAGATCGATCTCCATTATCAAACCGATTATTCCATAACGCCTGGCAGTCAATCCATTGAAGCCGAGGCCCAAGTAATATTTGTCGGATATGGTATGGACGACAAAAAACTTAACCAGCATGATTTTAAAGGTTTGGATGTTAAGGGCAAGATATTATTAAGATTAAGCGGATACCCTGGCTGGAAAGAACCTGAATCGAAGAATTACAAGAAATTCTTCTCAGCCGACGCCAATGTCATTGCACAGATGAACCAAAACAAAGATAAAATTGCTTTGGAAAAGGGTGCTATAGCCATTATTGAAGTGCGTTCAGGATCGACTGGATTTGTTCAGGTCCCGACAAATCTGCCGTTCCGATATAATAGCGATACTTACGAGGGTGATGTTCCTTTTAATCAAGAGGTTAGTTACCGAACTGAATTACAGAGCGTAAGATCAGCCTCCCTTGTGCGAATTTTATTATCGAATCGTGCATTAAATCAATTGATTGAAAACTCTGGCCTTGATTTTAATTCGTATGAAAAACAGGCTGCAAATGTGTCGATGAAGCCGGTTCAGTTGCCCGATGACAGGTACCTGAAATTCATCAGCACAGTCGAAACAAAAATTGTCAGGGGCAGAAATGTTGTCGGAGTTCTTGAAGGGAAGGACAAAAACAGCTGCATTGTAGTTGGTGCACATTACGATCATCTTGGGCAGGTTAAGGGCTTTATTTACAATGGCTCCGACGACAATGCCTCTGGGACGGTCGGCGTAATAAATATTGCCCGTGCGATGATTGCGACCGGCGAAAAACCAAACGTTACGGTAGTTTTCTGTGCCTGGACGGCGGAAGAGAAAGGGTTGCTGGGATCGTCGTATTATGTTAATCATCCACTGATAAAGGATATCAAATGTTACATGAACTATGACATGATAAGCAGGACGGATCCCCTTGACAGCACCGGTTTGAAATGTGACTTTAACTCTTCCTCCGGTTCACCTTTTATTCAGGAAATGACTGTTAAGCATATCAAGGATTATACCATCAGGTTAAATATGGATTACAAGTCATCGCCCAAACCCTCCGGCGGTTCAGATTTTTCCTCATTTTCGGCCAAGGACATTCCTGTTTTCATCATTCATGGAAAGTTTACGCCCGATTATCATCAATACACAGATCATTCAGAAAAAGCTGTATTGCCTTATATGACTGAAATTGTCAAACTTGGCTATCTGAATATCTATGAATTAGCAAAAAGAAATTGGTAACTAAATAAACAACTATGAAAAAGCAAGTTTACTTTATTCTATTAACGGGTATCCTGTTGGGTTTTGCGACACCGCAATTTGCGCAGGAGAATCCGAGGGACAAAGGCTTAAATGCCATTACGAAGGAAGCGCTGCAGGGCCAACTGGAATTTCTGGCATCTGACTGGATGGAAGGTCGTGAAACCGGAACCAAAGGAGAATACATGGCTTCGGACTACATTGCCAGCATGTTTAAACTTTATGGTTTGACTCCGGGTGGCGATTTAGAACAAATCCGGGGCGGTGGCCGCGGTCAAAGGCCGGCTGCAGGAGCAGCACCTGCAACTCGTCCGGATCCCAAACGGACCTATTTCCAGAACATAAATTTCGTTGAGTTTTCCGCAGGTCCCACTCAGGAAATGAGTGTAATCACCAAAAACGGCAACGCCAGCAGATCGGTAGATTTCGGTTATAAAACTGATTTTCTGGTTGCTCCGGGAGCGGTCGGAATGGAAGCCGAAGTGCCAGTCGTATTTGTAGGATATGCTTTTACCGATGAGAAAAACGGTTATGATGATCTTAAAGGCCTCGATCTAAAAGGGAAAATTGTGATCCGTCTTAGCGGAACCCCGGGTTCAAAGGATATTAATTCCAAAGCTTTTGCAAAATTCAAACCGGTTGTTCCAGTTGTTGATCCCAATGCACCAAGGCAGATGCGTCCAGGTGGATTCGGGATGGAAAAATGGGCAACTGACAGAGGAGTCTTGGCGATTCTTACTTATTCTCCAAATGCCGATCCTACTTCCCAATGGGTTGCCAATTTTCCGTTCCGGTACAATACGGCCACCTATGAAGGTGACGTTCCGCAGGTTACCCGCAGTAACAAATCCATGCAAATTATGGACGACAAGCTGAGCAGCCAGATGATCAGGCTTACCGTAACCCAGCGTGTTATCAATGAAATCATTAGTGGTACCGGGTTGGATTTTGCAGCCATTGAAAAGCAGATAGGCGAAACCTGCAAGCCGGCATCTCGCGAACTGACCGGAAAATTTATCAAAATCAAAACCACCGTTGAATCCCGTATAGTAAAGGGCAGAAACGTTATCGGTGTCATCGAAGGTAAGAATCCGGACGAGATTGTTGTCATTGGCGGACACTACGACCACCTCGGTAAATATGACGGATATGTTTATAACGGAGCTGATGATAACGGCTCGGGTACCGTTGGTGTAATGACCATCGCCAAAGCCATGATGGCCACCGGGATCAAACCGGAGAAAACTATGGTATTCTGCGCTTGGACCGGTGAAGAAAAAGGATTGCTTGGTTCAAAATTCTTCAATGATCATCCATACAAGGACAAAATCCTGTGCGACCTCAACTTTGATATGATCTCGAGGAACGATCCCGGCGAAAACCAGGACAATAAGATCATGATGAATTACTCCAACAAATTTCCGATTTCAAAGGACCTGACTGAGAAATTCAATAAAGAATACAATATGGGTCTGGAAGTCAAATATACCGGTTCCGACAAACCGGGCGGTGGCAGTGACCATGCTTCCTTCGCCAATAAGGATATTCCAATTTACTATTTTATGGCAGGAATGCCACCCGAATATCATAAACCGAATGACCAGATCGAACTGGTTGTATGGGATAAGTTCCTGAAAATAGTTCAATTAGGCTACCTGAGCATGTATGAAATTGTTCAGACCTGGAAATAGAATACTGGGTTTTAGGTTAGTGTAAATTAGGAAGTAAGTTGCCGGTGAAAGCCGGCAACTTTTTTTTTGATCCTTTCTCAACAATATTAGCTCTATAATTGTATTAGTAAAAACTAAATAAACTTACGATATGAAAATAGTTTCCACAGTATTTTTATCAGCCCTCCTGCTGCAGGCAGTTGCTTTTAAAAATTCTGATGCCCAGCAGAATTCGAGGAAGCAGGTGGTTAAAACTGACACCCTCAGATTAGGCGATTCAAAGAATGGATTTGTTTTTGAGATTGACTTTATCAAGGGCCAGGCACATAATCATCCAACTTTCGCCATTTGGCTGGAAGATATGGATCAGAATTATATCCGGACCTTGTTTGTTACGAAATCAATAGCAACGGGAATATTCGGACATGGCCCGATTAAGAAAGAAGTTTGGGATGTTAAGCCTGGCCCGCAGCAACGGCCGGCCACACTACCCTACTGGCTTCACAAAAGGTCCGAAACTCTACATCTTCCGTTATTGCCAGATTCGGCACATCCTGTACTCGACGGGTATACCGGGGCTACACCGACCGGCAACTTTGTTATCAAGGCAAATAGTCCGGAACAGATGCCAAGAAAAGTTAGGATTATGATGGAGATTAATCAGCCATGGGATTGGAACGAATACTGGACCAACGATTTATACGATGATCCTGATTACCGGACTTCCTGTCAGCCATCTCTTGTTTATTCTGTATCCATTGATCTTGATAAACCTGAGGCAGAATATTTCCTTAACCCGATCGGACATGGGCAGTTTGCTGGCAAGGACGGAAAGTTGTACACTGATCTGCGGACCATGACAACTGCATTAAAAATTATTGATCATGTGAGTGTTAAATTGATTAACGATAAGAAATAACATGAAAATCAAGTCATTAAAAATCTGGCCACTGCTTTTTTTATTCGTTATATCATTTATAGCGATACCCCAGGCCAATGCGCAAAAATCAGGCAAGATTCAGGGAAAAATAATTGATGCGATTACTAACCAGGCGTTGCCATTTGTTAATGTTATTGTTCAAGGAACAAAAATCAGTGCGACGAGCGACCTCGATGGAAATTTCATTATTACCGGTCTGGCTCCGGGTTTCGTAACGCTGAAGGCATCTTTTCTCGGTTACGAGGAGGGTTTATCATCGGAAATTCAGATTACGAATGCCAATATCTCTTATTCCGATATCAAGTTAACTCCAAAAGAAAACAAGCTAAAAGAAGTTGTTGTACAGGCCTCGCCATTCAGAAAAACCGAAGAAAGTCCGGTTTCACTGACCCGCATTGGAGTGAGCGAGATTGAAACCAACCCTGGCAGTAACAGGGACATTGCAAAAGTTATCCGGTCATTCCCGGGTGTCGGAGCAAGTCCATCATTCAGAAGCGACATTATTATCCGCGGCGGTGGTCCGAACGAAAGCCGCTTTTATCTCGACGGAATTGAGATACCCAACCTTAATCATTTTGCCACGCAGGGATCCTCAGGTGGTTCGAATGGTATTTTGAATGCCGATTTCATCAGTAGCGTAAACTTCTATTCAGGTGCATTCCCGGCATCACGGGGAAATGCGCTTAGCGGAGTTTTTGAATTTACCCAGCAAGATGGCAATCCAGATAAGCTTAAGTTTCGAGGAACCCTTGGTGCATCGGAGGTGAGCATGACTTTAGATGGCCCCGTCGGCAACAAAACAACTGTGATATTTTCAGCCAGGCGCAGCTACCTGTCATTTTTATTTAACCTGATTGGTCTTCCGTTTCTCCCAACCTTTAACGATTATCAGCTGAAGGTTAAGAGTAAAATCGACTCAAAAAACGAAATTTCCATTATATCAATCGGTGCGCTTGACCAGAACAAACTTAATCTGGGAATTAAAAATCCTACACAGACACAGGAATATATCCTTACCAATATTCCTGTAAATGAACAGTGGAGCTATGCTATCGGAGCAGTATATAAGCATTTCGGGGACAAGTCGTTCCAGACATACACTCTGAGCCGGAACATGCTGAACAACCGGGCCTACAAATATCCCGACAACGATGAGTCCCGCCCAAAAGTTCTGGATTACTTGTCGCAGGAGATCGAAAACAAGTTCAGGTTTGAAAATAACATAAGGCTAAATTCGCTCAAATTGGTCTATGGGCTTTCAGGTGAATATGTTAAGTATAACAATACCACCAAACAGCAGATTTATGCCAACAGTCAGTTGGAGAACATCAATTATTCCACAGACATCAGCTTTTTCAAATGGGGAATATTCGGACAGGCAAGTAAATCCTTCTTTAAAAGTCGGTTAACCACTTCTCTAGGAATCAGGATGGATGCTAACAACTATTCGAAAAGTATGAGTAACCTGCTCGACCAGTTCTCACCTCGCTTTTCAGCATCGTATGCATTATCTGACAAATGGACCCTTAATATGAATACCGGCCGGTATTACCAGCTGCCTGCCTATACCACCTTGGGTTATAAAAATCTGACCGGCAATTTTATTAATAAGGAAAACAACCTTAAGTATATATCGTCGGATCATTTTATTCTGGGGGTTCAATATCAACCGAAAGAATATCTGATGACCTCGGTTGAAGGTTTTTACAAATATTACAGGCATTACCCTTTCTCGGTCCGCGATTCCATCAGTCTTGCCTCCAAAGGAGCAGATTTCGGTGTAGTTGGCGATGAAGAGGTTCGCTCAACAGGTGAAGGCAGGGCCTATGGATTTGAGATTCTTAACCGCTCGAAATTTGACGTTAAGCTGAAGCTAAATATCATAGTTTCCTACACTTTTGTGGTCAGCCAGTACAAGAACCTTCAGGGTGAATTTCTCTCAACCAGCTGGGACAATAAGCATATTTTCAATCTGACGGTATTTAAAGGATTTGGCAAGAACTGGAGTGCAGGATTCAAATGGAGATATGTTGGTGGTCAGCCGTATACCCCTTATGATCTGGCAACCTCATCGTTGAAGGCAGCATGGGATGTGACCGGAGGTCCGTTACTGGATTTCAGTCAGATCAACTCTTTACGGCTGGGGTCATTTCACCAGCTGGATGCCCGCATCGACAAAAGGTTTTACTTCAAGAAATGGTCGCTCATGGCCTACTTTGATATCCAGAATGCTTATGGATTTAAGGCTCAGCAACCCGATTATGTTGTAAGGGCAAAAGATGCAAATGGCAATTACATACTTCTTAATAACGGCACACAATATCAGTTGGTACGAATCCCTTCGACAGCAGGAACGGTGTTACCAACTATTGGACTGACGATTCAGTTTTAGTGTACCAGATCAGCTAGTTTCGCTGCAATTTTGCGATAGCCTGCAGTGTTCGGATGAAGGCCGTCAGTAAACAGGGTTTCGTCGATCTTGGCATCCGGCTTGAGCAGATCCTGTCCTACATCGGCATAGCGGATATTCATTTTACCCGCGAGAACAGCGTATTTCAGATTCAATGCTGAAACACGCTGTTCCTGTTCACGGCGGGGATATAAACCCAGTAAAAGTATATCTGCCGAGGGCTGTCTGTTCTTTATGGCCTTCAGGAGAAGCTCCATGCCTTCTAAAATTTCCTGATCGGTATTCCACTGAAGATTATTTGTCCCGATATTAACCAAGACATGCTCAGCCTGATATCCGGTCAATTCATCGTGATAAATGCGCCAAAGTGCATTCTCAATGCGATCCCAGCCAAAGCCGAAATTCCGGGCTCCCAGAGGGTCGAGAAGAGCCTTCCATGAATCCTCGCCGCGATGAAGTGGATTTGAAGGTTCGCCTGCCCAGTAATGGGTTATGGAATTACCAATAAAAACGGTTCTCGGAGGTTTTTCGCGATTCATACCCAGCAGTAGTTCGTGCCGTCCTTCCCAATCATACATACCGGGTTCACGGTATTGCGTGCAAGGTATGGCAGTTGATGAAATTCCTAGCGGTTGTTTGAGAATCACCCTTAAAGTTTTTTCGTAAGCCAAAGCATATTGCTGCATTCCGAGGTCGGAGGGATGCGTCCCATCGACGGTGCCATCAAGGGAAAGGCCAATCTCTTCGCAAGTCATTAAATAAATCTCGTTTAATCCTTCGGCTTTAAGTTTAGCAAAAGCATCGTGCTGTGCTTCATTTGCATAGATATAATCTGCCTTACGAATTGGGTTGATTTGCCCGTCGGTATAACCATCATGATCGGTGAGAAGTATCGGAACATGCGGTCTTTTTTCCCTGAGTTGTTTGACAGTCTGCATGATACGACGAATAATTTCCTCCTTTGGCCAGGACTTTTGCGGGACAAGATTTGGCAGACAGTCAAGAATATAAATTTCAGGATCTATTTCACACAACAGATCTGCCAATTCTTTTTCCAACCTGCCATTACCGGAAAAAGCAAGATTGATAACAGGCCGGTCAAGATCTCGACCCATAATAGCTGTCCAGGCCATTCCTGGTCGTGAAGCGCACCCCCCCTGAGCAATTGAGGTTCCGTAAACAACGATTGGTTTTTCCTTCCGCAATGGAAGGGCAGAAAACTGAGTTCCTTCAGGAACACCAATTTCCATCCATTTCACGGAATTATATAAAGGAAGAAACAACCGGTATTCGCGTCCCATATCATGGTAGGCATCTTTAGGATCTACTGTAAACTGATAGGAAACCGTATCGCCAAAAGAATATCGCCCGGCTGCCCAGAGCCATGTTCCATCGCTGTTTTTCGCATACAGATCCAGTCCGCTTACGCCGGTTGAGGGCATGTGCGGCATGTTCAGGTTGCCAATAACCTTGTAACGTACAGATATTTTAGCGGCATTTGTGCGAAAACGGATGATCAAACCGGCTGAGTTTTGGGACAGGTTCCAGACATCCGGCCGTACCGTTTTTTCGGCACGTGCGGGAAGACGGTCATAAAAAGACTTCACCTCACCTGGCCATGCCTGGCCTTCAATAACAGGGAAAGCAGATTGTGCGGGATTCCACCATATGGTCTTTTGGGAATAGACTGTAAGGCCTGTTACGAACGCAGCGATTAATACGAGTAATTTCTTGTAGTGCATTTCTTAAGTATAATGTAGTTCTGGCGAAATTCGCGGTTAGGGACGAGATCCCGTTTTTCAACGGGATGACAACGCTCCGAGGGTCATTTCTGGTGACTTCCTATTTTCCGTCGTACCAGTAAAAGTTATTCGTCTTTTTGCCTATTTCCTTGAGATATTCAACCATTTCTTTAACGTCAGGATGGCTGTTCACCCTGTAAATATCTCCATTTGACATCAGGAAAACATTCTCATATTTTCCGGCTTTCCTGTTCCAGTACCAGGCTGACAATTCACCTGTTCCGGCATCAGCCATTACCATTCCATAGTCAATGATTTTTCCGGATCGTATATCTTCAACTTTCGAATAATGTTGGTTCAGTTTTGACCTGTCAATCCTTGTATACACTGTATCGCACTGATAGAGATTATATTCCAGGTCAGACCTACTTATCATTCCCATAGAATCGGGGGCAGTCCAATTTTTTGGCTGACGGAAACCGTTGACCCGGCCCTCGCCATCGATCATGAAACCGAAGTGGCGGAACCCCCAGGCATAATTGTAATATTCGTATTGAAAGAGCACAGGTGGATCTGTTTTAGGCTCGCATCCGCAGTTTTCTTTCATACAGCCTGCCATAGCCATCGAAACCAAGAGCATCAACACAAAATATATCGACTTTTTCATAATGACAAATTTTCCGAATTTCTAACAAAAATGATGCCGCCCATCATTAATTCGTTCCGACAAGTTTACCAGGGGGACGACGGTTTGCACCCGGAGCTCCCGTAAGATCATCGCCAAGATCCAAACGGGCTTCATCGGCAAGCTTATGCAATTTTAAAAGGATATCAGGATACATTTCTTTAACATCATATTGTTCACCCGGATCACGACGCAGGTCAAACAGTAACTCACCGCAGGAATCTTTCGCATAAGGCCCTGGTTTTCCATCATCGCGTGGAAGTACGCCCACATAGGAACGGTAGGTGTGTGGGAGAACCAATTTCCAGGTTCCTATCCTGACTCCTTCCAGACTGTTGCTATTGTAGTAATAATAAAAGTTCACCCGGGGAGCACATTCGAAATCGCCTCTCAAAATCGGTGAAATATCAACACCATCTATAATATGGACTGGCATTGAAGTTCCAGTGATGCTTGCCAGGGTTGGAAAAATGTCAATTGTGGAAGCCAGTTGCCCGGTTACTGTTCCGGCAGGGATAACAGCCGGCCATCGCATGATGCAGGGAACCTTTTGGCCGCCTTCAAAACTCACGCCTTTCCCTTCCCTGAGCCCGCCAGCGTTTCCTGCATGAGCGCCGAAATTCAGCCAGGGCCCATTATCACTGGTAAAAATTACCAGTGTATTCGATGTCAGTCTAAGGTCATCAAGAGTTTTCATGATTTCCCCAACGGACCAGTCCACCTCCATCATAACATCGCCAAATCGTCCCTGCTTGCTTTTCCCCTGAAACTTTTTTGATACTGCCAATGGAGTGTGTACCATCGAATGGGCGAAATACAGAAAGAATGGAGCCTTTTGGTTTTTTTTGATAAAACTGATTGCCCTTTCGGTATAAAGAGTGGTCAACTGATCCTGATCCGTCAGTGTCTTTAAGTACCTTATTGTATCGTTGCAATCAATCAGAGGAAGCGGAGGATTGTCACCGGGCCTTACCGGCGCAGATTCGGGATCATACCCATACCCTTCGTAACGCACCGGCCACATATCATTGGAATATGGCAAGCCAAGAAAATCATCAAAGCCATTTTGCAGAGGAAGAAATTGTTTATGATGACCTAAATGCCATTTCCCAACCATTCCTGTAGCATAGCCTTTTTGCTTCAACAATTCAGCCATTGTCATTTCATTTTGGTTGATGCCATGCTTAGCGGTATGGTTTATTGCTCCCACCAGACCGATACGGTTCGGGTAACAGCCGGTCATCAGGCCTGCCCGGGAAGCAGTTGAAACTGCCTGAGCTGAATAAAACTGAGTGAAACGCAATCCACCGGCTGCCAGCCGATCAATATTGGGGGTCCGGTAGCCTGAAGGTGCTCCAAAACAGGTAAGGTCGCCGTATCCCATATCGTCCATGAAGATCAGAACGACATTCGGGCTTGACAAATCAGCCTTCTTTTCGCATCCCTGGAAAAGTCCGAGGAAAGCAAGGCCAGCAATACTTTGAGGAAGGTATTTCACAGCTATTGAATGATTTTTCAAAGGCTGAATGTACTAAATATATTTTTTCAGAATACGTTCGCCGAATACCGGCCGGCCATGATAATGTTTGCTCTAATGATCCCGATATTTTTAGGATTTATTAACTTTTGAGATGAAGGTACTCCCTCCACTATTTGGTAGCTTTACCCACTTAAAACCAATTTGCTTCAGCTATTGAATATCAAGATAATACTAAATATTTTATGACTATTTATCAGCCAATCCGCACAAAGAGACATGCAATTGTTAAGCGGGCACCAATTCTCATTATTTCCCTGGTAATTTTCGCTACGATCATTTCCTGCAAAGAAAAGCCAAAAGTTGTTGCTGGACCGGCCGGTAAAAGATCGGGCACCGTTAATATCGAGGTTTTGGTTATCAAGCCGGATACCATGGTAAATATTATTTACTCAACAGGTACTTTACTGCCTAATGAAAAAGTTGAGATACGAAATGAAGTTTCAGGACGGGTTACCGGGATATTCTTCAGTGAAGGGAGTGACGTTAAGCAAGGAACTCTTCTGCTAAAGATCAATGACCAGGACCTTCAGGCTCAGCTATTTAAAAATTCGGTACAGGAAAAAATGGCTCAAGCCGAAGAGTATCGCAAAAAGCAATTGTTGGACATCAAAGCTGTCAGTCAGGAAGAATATGATGTTGTGGCCAATCAGTTACAGTCCATACAGGCAGAGCGCAAAATACTTGATGCCCAGATAGCTAAAACTCAAATATTCGCACCACTGACCGGAAAAATCGGGTTAAGAAATGTCAGTCCCGGGAGCTATATCCCTTCGAATACGCTGATAGCCACATTGCAACAGGTAGATCCGATTAAAGTGGAATTTTCGGTGCCGGAAAAATACACCCAATTTGTCAAAAACGGGATGCCCATCAGCATTAGTATGGATTATACGCCGGAACCATTTTCTGGCAAGGTTTACGCCGTTGAATCAGGGGTTGATGAATCGACAAGAACAATCAAGGTTAGAGCGACCTGTTCAAATCCAAAAAGGCTTCTGGTTCCGGGAACATTTGCCAGGATCAGTGCTGTTTTGGAACAGATTCCAGATGCTATAAAGGTTCCTTCGGAGGCTCTGGTCGGGGATATAACAGGAAATAAGGTATTCATTGTAAAGGGAGGGAAAGCTTCTTCTGTGCCAATTTTTGCAGGTATCAGAACCGAAAAAGATGTACAGATCACCAAAGGATTACAAGCTGGCGACAGTGTGGTTGTTTCCGGTCTTCTTCAGATCAGCGATGGGACGCCAGTGTCGGTGAGAGGCAAAGGCCAATCCAAACAGATGACTACCAAATAATTAAACTGGTATTAATATGAATTTTTCCGGAATTTTCATCAAGCGGCCTGTATTGGCTCTTGTGGTTTCCATACTGATAATTCTTTTCGGGATTATTGGATTCTCGTTCCTTGGTGTCAGGGAATATCCGAGTGTAGATCCTCCTACTGTGAGCGTAAGCACTTCTTATCCAGGGGCCAACGCTGAAATAATTGAGAGCCAGATCACTGAGCCATTAGAAGAGAGTATCAACGGGATAGCTGGTATCCGGACACTAACCTCCTCTTCGCGAGATGGGGGTAGCAGCATCTCGGTAGAATTTCAGATCGGGACCGACATGGAAGCGGCAGCAAATGATGTTCGTGACAGGGTATCCCGTGCTTTGAGATCGTTGCCACCGGACGTGGATCCTCCCCAGGTTGTAAAATCCGACGCAGATTCCAACCCTATTTTCGGGTTAACCATTCAGAGCGACAAACGCAATCTTCTTCAACTCTCCGAAATTGCAAACAACCTTTTCAAGGAACGTCTGCAGACAACGCCGGGGGTTAGCGAGATTCGTATCTGGGGGGAAAAAAGATACTCAATCAAGCTTTTTATCGATCCTTTAAAATTAGCAGGATATGGTATTACACCGGCAGATATCCGAGATGCTGTTTCCCGAGAAAATATCGAGCTTCCTTCGGGCCGGGTTGAAGGTTATGGAACTGAACTTTCTGTGAGAACCATAGGACGGATCAGCACCAAGGAACAATTTGACAACCTTATTATCAGGGAATCCCAGGGCACGCTGGTCAAGTTTAAAGATATCGGGCATGCTGAACTCATGCCGGAGAACGAAAAAACTGTCATGCGTGGTAACGGTAAAATCCCAATGGTTGGTCTGGCTATCATCCCGCAACCGGGTTCAAATCAGATTGCCATCGTTGATGAAATAAAGAAGCGATTGGAGGAAATCAAACGGGAGATGCCTGAAGATATTACAGTAGGGGTATCAAGCGACACCACCTTATCAATCAGAAAAGCCATTACCGAAGTTGAAGAGACTATCCTGATTGCGTTTTCTCTAGTTGCCCTGATCATTTTCCTCTTCTTCAGGGAATGGAGGACTACGATCATTCCGGTTATTGCGATACCGATTTCCCTGGTTGGTTCCTTCTTTATTATGTACCTGGCCGGATTTAGCATCAATATACTCACTCTGCTTAGCATCGTACTTGCAACGGGGCTTGTGGTAGATGATGCCATTGTGGTTCTGGAGAATATTTATACAAAAATCGAGAAGGGGATGACGCCGATGGAGGCGGGTTTTAAAGGGTCGAAGGAGATTTTCTTTGCTATTTTATCGACAACCATCACGCTCGCTGCCGTTTTTCTTCCGATTATTTTCCTGCAAGGATTAACCGGTAAATTGTTCCGGGAATTTGGAGTCGTTATGGCGGGTGCCGTATTGATCTCAGCATTCGTATCGCTGACACTGACGCCGATGCTGGCTGCAAACTGGTTAAAGCATTCAGAACATCACAATCCATTTTACAGGGCTACCGAGCCTTTCTTTGTCGGACTGATTGGCTGGTACAATCGTTCATTAAAAGTATTTCTGAAGTACCGCTGGCTTGCATTCATCGTTATGGGCATCTCGATTGGGTTGGTGGCATTACTGATGCCAAAGATCCCGGGGGAGCTTGCCCCGCTCGAGGATAAGGGACGGCTATCCATCTCTTCCACCGCACCTGAAGGGATTGCTTTCGAGAAAATGGATGCTTATATGCAGAAAGTAGTTGCCATAGTCGATACCCTCCAGGAAAAGGACTCTTACATGGGAATGACCGCCATGGGAGGCGGGTCGGGGTCGAATACCGGAAATATCAGGATTACCTTAGTCCCAGCGGAAGATCGCAAACGTTCGCAGCAACAGATTGCAGATGATCTGACCCGGGTATTAAGGCCAATGACATTTGCCAAAAGTTTTGTTACTCAGGAACAAACTATCGGTGGCGGGCGTAACTCTGGGTTACCGGTTCAGTTTGTTATCCAGGCTACCAGTTTGGAAAAATTGCGTGCTGCGATTCCAGCCTTCATGGAAAAGGCGCAAACGAGTCCGGCTTTTCAGGTTGTCGACCTAAACCTTAAATTCAACAAACCGGAAATGACCTTAAAGATCGACCGTGACAGGGCCCGGACATTAGGATTAACCTTACGAGACATCGCCGAAACCCTTCAATTATATTTCGGTGGACAACGAATGGGATTTTTCATTCTCAACAGCAAACAATACCAGATAATCTGTCAGGCCGACCGTCAATTCAGGGATCAGCCTATTGACCTGAGCACTATTTACATCAGAAACAAGCAGGGAGTTATGATCCAGCTTGATAACATTGTCAAAATTGATTACCCGGTTAACCTCCCTACCCTTTACCGTTTCAACCGATACATTTCAGCTACTATCTCTGCATCGCCGGCAAAAGGATATACGCTGGGCCAGGGAATTGCGGCTATGCAAAAGATTGCCGACGAGTCGCTAGACGATACTTTCACCACTTCGCTCACAGGAGTATCAAGAGATTATGCTGAAAGTTCAAACACGCTGATATTTGCATTCCTATTGGCTTTGGTACTCATTTATCTGATCCTGTCGGCCCAATTTGAAAGTTTCCGGGACCCCATGGTGATTATGCTTACTGTGCCACTGGCTATCGCCGGAGCTATTATTTCGCTTTTACTTTTCGGTCAGACGCTGAATATTTTCAGTGAGATCGGCATGATCATGTTAATTGGTATCGTGACGAAAAACGGAATATTAATTGTCGAGTTCGCCAATCAGAAAAAAGAGACAGGGTTGGATCTGAGAACATCTGCACTTGAAGCCGCAACCCAGCGTTTCAGGCCCATTCTGATGACGAGTCTGGCCACTGTCTTAGGTGCATTGCCTATTGCCCTCGCATTGGGAGCAGGCGCAAAAAGTCGTGTGTCAATGGGTATCGTTATCATTGGGGGACTCCTTTTTGCGCTTATCCTCACGTTATTTGTTATCCCATCGTTATACACTTACATTTCAGGAAGTAAAAAGAAAATCGAATCCAAGGACTATGAACAAGAAAGTCATTAAGCTGATAATTTTTGCCCAGATCTTTCTCGGGGGCACACTGATTGCTCAGGACACCCTATTACTTGATCAGGCTATTGTTATTGCAATTCAAAAAAACTTCGACATTGCTTTGGCGGCGAAGGAAACGAAGATTGCTGATTTGAATAATACTGCAGGAGCAGCCGGCATGCTGCCTAAGCTCAGTCTGGCAGGGGCACGAAGTGTTGCGGTCAGTAAAACATTTGAACAATACAACGACGGAAGGGAGAAGCAAAGTCCGAATGCCAAGAGTAATAATTTGAGTGGAGGAGTTACTCTGGCCTGGACCCTCTTTGATGGTTTCAATATGTTTATTCAAAAAAGCCGGCTGGGTGATTTGAAATACATGACTGATCTGCAGTTGCAATCGGTTGTTGAGAACACTGTTACAGATGTTATATTGGCCTATTACTCTATAATTACGCAGCAAAAATTGGTTGATGTGTACAGGGAAGCTATGGCTATCACATCGGAACGTAAAAGGATTGCAAAGGCCGGAGTGACTTTCGGATCCAGTTCAGAACTCTCCTTTTTGCAAGCCAGTGTGGATTATAATGCAGACAGTTCTGCATTTATCCAACAGGTTAAAATGCTACAAAATAACAAGGTTGAGCTAAACAGGTTATTATGCCGTGATTTATTTGAACCATTTAACGTTACCAATGATATCCCGGTACAAACGGGTCTTTTGTTTGAGAAGCTGTGGGTGCTGATAAAGGAAGAGAATCCTGAAATCCGCATGGCGCGCACCAACCTTAGTATTGCATTGCTGGAACGAAAGATGGCAAATTCAACGCTTTATCCGCGTTTGAATTTCACTTCAGGGTATAATTATAACAAGTCAGTATCTGATGTTGCCATCACCTCACTCAGCCAGAGAAACGGTTATAACTTTGGACTAAATGCATCATATACCATTTTTGACGGGCTAAACGAGAATCATAACCGAAGCAAGACACAGATCCGTGTTGAATCGGCGAAATTAGAGGTTGAGCAATCGGAGTTGAATTCCAAGGCTCATCTTCAGCGAATTTTCAATGACTATGAAACCAATCTTCAGTTGGCCACTTTTGAGAAGGAGAATGTTGCTTTGGCCCAACGTAACCTTTCGATCGCCCAGGAGAAATACCGCATAGGTTCAGCGAACGATATTGAATTGAGGGAGACCCAGAAAAAGCTGATGGATGCTGAGAACCGCTTTCTGACTGCACAGTTCAGGAGTAAGGCAAGTGAAACGGAGCTGCTGAGGATGAGTGGACAGCTTTCCCGCTGACGCCGAACTAAAAAAAGAACCCCTGTAAGTTTATAACCTACAGGGGTTTTCGATTTTTGAGGCGGTCGCGACGGGACTCGAACCCGCGACCCTCGGCGTGACAGGCCGATATTCTACCCAACTGAACTACACGACCTCAATTGTTCGAGGTGCAAATGTACACGAATTTTTCATTTCTGCAAGGTGCAATACGAAAAAACAAACATCATTTTATTTCCTCCAACCCTCAACTTCCTTGCTCTCCCGTAACATATCCTTTACATTATCGATGGATGGGGATTCACTCAGCGCTTTCCAGTTGAATTTTTCATCAAAGGGGTTAAGTGCCTTTATCGGATCAAATACCCTAATATCAGCAGGAATAGCCTGATATGGAGTAAAATCGGGAGTTGAGGTAAACAAATCGGAAAGGTCAGTTGCCCCCGCATCGTATTGATTCAAGTAAGGGGTACCCTGTATATTCCAAAAGGTTTTAAAAATACTACCGAAGCTCACATGCGAATGCGACACATAATTTTTCTTTGCATAGGGAGAGATCACCATGAGAACGCTGCGGTGTGCATCCACGTGGTCGGCACCACCCTGGGCATCATCCTCAGTTATCACAATTGCCATGTTTTTCCAATAGGGCGTATGGCTCAGAAATTCGACCAATCGGCCAATTGCGAGATCATTATCGCACATATAGCTTTCTCTGAAAGGATATCCGGCTTCGGGGCGTTCACCTGCGCCATGATCTTGAGGAACAATGATGGTAATTACAGAGGGCAATTCCGGACTGGAGCCAATGGTTGACTGTGGTTGGTTATCGGTTATCGGTTTTGCCCACCGTTCATTGAATACCTTGATAAACTGATCGATCCTGAACTGATCAGGGATGGCCATATTGAAGGTCGGATAAACCTTGCAGGTATTATTAAACAGTGGTCCGGGCATCGGAAAATTCGCAAGATGCCTTATGCCGGTATACTTATAATCATCCTGATAAGCCCCGGGTTCAAACATGATCGAAAAACCGAAATTATAGAAGGGGATTTTATTCCGGTCAAGATGATCCCAAAGCGATCCTGCTTCATTATAATCCTCTGGGTAAATAGCCCCTGCAGATCCATTAAAACCAAGATTTCCCGGAGCCCTGGATTTGGGCTTATACTCACGGTTACCTCCATAACTGGCAGGAACAGAGGCCTCCACCCATTCATTCGGATAGGTGTTCACCAACCAACGATGTCCATCTGCAGAAACATCGGAATCGACATAGAAGTTGTCAGAAATAGAAAACCTGTTAGCCAGGGCAAGGTGATTTATCATGATATCAGCCTTATCCACAACTTTGTCCCTGGCCCTATTTGTAAAAGAAGCTGCAGCACCGTAACGGGCCATGGAGGGATCACCGCGGCCGGCCTTTACCTGTCCGAAAATTTCATCATACGTGCGATTTTCCTTGGAAACAAAAACGATATATTTTATCGGAGATTTTGAATATCCAGGATACAGTGGAACCGGGTTATCTATTCGTGAAGAAAACGAATGATCGGAGGACTTCTTAATTAGAAAGTTTAAGGCTACAACCTCTTTGGTAAGTTTTTTCAACTGACGGTCTGAAGGAATATCCAATACAGAAACTGAACCCTTCATCAGACTGCCGATATAAGTACCTTCAGGACGCTTGATGTAGTCGAGACCACCATTAGGACCGGAGCCGTAACCTTTGGCATTTGAAACAATCAATTTCTTTCCGTCAGGGGTTATCTGGATTTTTGCCGGGAACCAACCAACTGGGATATGACCAATTATTTCTTTTGATGAAATATCGATCACCGCAACAGCATTAATGCCTGATTCAGCCACGAACAGGCGTTTCTGGTCCGGTGAAACAGCCAAACCGAATGGAATGATTCCACGAAAACTACGCAGGCGCTGGTCAAGAACTAGTGGAATAGTTTGAAATACAGTGTCTGTGCGGGTATCGAGTATCGAAATATTATCATTCGTTCCATTGCTTACGAAAACGAAATGGTCAGTAGCAATCACCGAATTTGGGCTTGATCCGCCAACCGCTGGAAAATCCTCAAGCATCTGGCCAACCAGATTACCTGTTTTTGCCTTTGCAGTCACCCTAGGATTTACCTGATCGGCAATATCAATGGTCCATACAGAAAATGATTCGGTTGTATTTGGTTTTCCCAGTCCCGGGATATTTAATGAATCATTATGAATACCCTCCTCGGCTTCTTTTGATAAATAGGCAAAAGCCGGATAGGCTAACGATGTTTGATTCAGGCTGTCAGGATTAAGACTGGCAATGCGGGTATACTCATACATCCCGACATTGGCTACATAAACTTTCTTTTCGTCAGGCGACAAGCAAAGGCCAAATGGGTACCTGCCCGTATTAATGCGGTGAAGGACTTCCTTTTTAACCGGATCAATGATGAGGAGAATAAAATTAATCTGATCCACCACATATAACCGATCACCAGCTTTGTTCAAGCGCATATCACCGATATATCCATGCGAAAAGTCGCGACCACCGATCATTGCTCCGCAAGGAATAAACCCCTTATTCTTCCCGGTTTTGAGATCGAACAGATAAATCTTATTCTCCTGTCCGCCTGAGACATACACTGTTTCATTATCTGGCGAAATGGCCAGGCCCATGAAAACGCTTGCCAAAACACCTTTATCGGTTTGAGCCCCCGGTGGGACCTGCTGAATTTCAGGATAATCAGACTGTATATTTCTCAGAATGGTGATCGAGAGCGGGCTGGTACCTGAGTTTGCTGTAACTGCTATCTTTCCATCCGGGCTGAGGCATAGACCGTACGGATGAGGTGCGGTGCGAAAAGTATGCCCGACTGGCTTTATGAACCTACCATTGGGAATAACTGAGATTCCAGTGGTATCGAGCTTAGTATATTGCTCACCGGCAGGAGCCTGGATGATCCAGAGGGAATCGGGACTTTTACACGCAATGACCGTAAGGGCGAGAAAAAGGGAAATTAGGTATTTCATGGTATTGGGTATCAGGTTTCGGGTATGGGGTATTGGAGGCTTCAATTATAATCATTCTGAAAATTCATCATTCAAAATTCGATTTGGAATCTTGGAATTGGTCTTCGAATCTAATAATTCTATCTTTGCTAAAGCCAATCATTCTACAAAAATCAGTTATGTCAAAAATCTATTTTTCCGAGGAGCAGACCATGCCACAATTATGGCGCCTGTTGATTTTCGGAGGGGTTACCCTGATGGTCGGTTTTATAGCATTAATGGTATTCCTCACGGAATGGAATACGATGCCTGATAAGGATAAATTTTCAATGATCACTGTCCTGATCGCACCCATTTCCACATTGGTCATTTTCTTTATCCGGCTGGATATCAGAATAACCCCAGAAACATTTGAATATAAGGTTTACCCTTTTCGCAGAGCATTCAAGGTTATTCCATTCAACAAAATCTCTGAGATAGAGCTGACAAAACCCAAGGGATTCAGGTCGTTTCAAGGGGTTGGCACTCATCGCAGCCTTAATCGTACAGAAATGAACTTTGGAGGCAAATACCTCGTAACCTTCAGGCTGACCAGCGGCAGGATGATATCGATCACCACAAATAAGCCGCAGGAGCTGAAGAGCTTTTTACTGGATTTGCCTGAAGGGGGGCCGAAGGTTAAAGTTGAAGTATAAAGGTCGGGCTTCAGTAGGCCGTTGGCAGAAGGCAGTAGGCAGTGGCCTTCCGTCCATCGATCTTCTTCTTCGACCACCGCTCTTTTTCTTCTGTCACTCGTCACCAGTCACCGGTCACAATTTCTTCTTATTAACAACAATCAGTGAATCAAGCTTTTTCGTATAGTCACTGATAAGCGGTTGTGAGGCTGGATCTTTTATCAGGCTATGCACTTCATCGGGATCATTTTTCATATCATAAAACTCTTCGAACCCCGGATGCTGAGGATACCTGATTAATTTATAGCGGGTCGACCGAACGCATTCCGATTGGGGAATACTCACAAAATCCCACAGATGCTCGAAAAGAATAAATTCCCTGGGTTTAACGGATTGACCGTTGACCACAGGTACAAGACTTTGCCCCTGACTGGAAGCTGGAATTTTAACACCGGCAAAATCCAGAATTGTCGGATCAATATCGATATTCAAACTGGGAATCTCAGGAGTTTTACCCCGTTTATCCCCGGAAACCCGCGGATCATAAATAATCATAGGCACCCTCAGTGATTGTTCATACATCAGCCATTTATCCGCCAGCTGGCGATCGCTCAGAAAATAACCATTATCACCCATAAAGATAATGATGGTATTATCGGCCAATCCCTTCTCCTTCAGCTTATTTCTGATTCGTCCAATTACTGCATCCACCCCGCTTATCATGCGGTAATACCCTTTCACCATTTCCTGAAACTTTTCCGGTGTATCAAAGCGCCAGAACCATCGCTCGCGGCTGAAAGAATTTCGGATAAAATCAGGATGACTGTCAAAGACTTCTTTTGTTGAGGTGCGGGGCAACGGAATAATATCATTTTTGTACAAAGTATCGCACCATTCAGGCCAGAAATATTGCTCCTTACTTTCGTCCACAGCGTGAGGTGCCCAGAAACTGATCGACAGGCAGAAAGGCTTATCAGATGAGCAGGAATCCAGAAAACTGTTGGCGTATTCACCGTGGAGATCCGTCAGGTGTATCTTTTTCCCATTTACTTCTTTCCAGTAAGGATAGGCGGTGATCTTCGAATAGTCGAAGAGAGAATCTGTCCATCCCTTGTCGACTGAAACGCCGAATTTACCAATGAAACCGGTATGATACCCTGATTTCTTCAGGAGGTATGGATAGGATTCCTTAAGAAATTCAGGTTTAATAGGTGGCTTGGTAAATGTATAAGTATGAGTGCGTTCGTATAGACCTGTAAAAATACTGGCCCGGCTGGCTGCGCAGATCGGGGTGGTGACAAAGGCATTTGGAAAACGGATACCCTCGCTGGCTAAGCGATCCATATTAGGAGTGTAAATGATTCCGTTGCCGGCGCAATGCATGGCATCCCAGCGTTGATCATCGGTAAGAATGAAAATGATATTTGGCCGCCTGGGCGGTTCCTTGGTGCAACCGGCGGTCAAACCCGTCAACCCTGCCATCAGGATCAGATTGCCGGAAATTTTATTTTTCATAGTACCTCCAGTTTCGTTGTCGTTGTTGATTTTCGGTTAATCCAGATTATCAGGTGTGTTCCTTCAAGTCTTTCAATCCTACCGACTCTAAAATCCTTATTTTCTAAAAGTTGCTGTCCATTAGCCAAAACTTTTACCGGTTGATCTCCCCAGTTTTCCACCAAAATTGAAGGATTAAACAGTGGTGCGGTCTCGGTTGCATCAATATGAAGGCTCAGTTTTTTTTTGGCGTCAGGGCCGGTATACGTTATTCTGTATGTTTTTTCGCTCATATCATATCCCTTGCTTACGAAACTGCCGGATCCATCAATGGTTAGTGCAGGAGCTGTTGCCCAGCTTCTTCCAAGTACAACAAGATCGTCTATTGTCAGGTTCTTCATTCCATAAAGTGAATTAAGCCAGCTTCTTCCGTCGTTTCCTTTGTGCAATACCGGATAAGAGATCGGGAAACCCAGGAAATGCGTCGGACGGTCGGCAGCAACGGCACGACGGCCATCACAATATGCCTGACCTACCGGCCAGTGGTTGCAGGAACCAGGTGATTTGAGGTTGCTAAGATTCCGGTCGGACATGTATTCCATGCTGTTTCCAGGTTCGAAAATTATGAAGGGATCATAAAGCGATTTGAAGTTATGTTGCTGAATATTTGGTTTTTCAGGTACTTTCTTACTATTTCCTGCAGCAGGATTTTCTACGTAATCATATTCCTGTTTATCGCCTTTAAGGTTTGCAATCCGCAGATAATCAGATTCTATAACATCTCCCTGAAGCTGACCTTCCTCGGTTAATGGTAGTGTTTCCTGATATTGAACTGGATCACACATATACTCAGTTTTCCAGGTCACCTTCCTGATGGCGGTAGCATCGGGATAGATATAATAATACTCATCGATCCAAAGCTCCCAGCCCGTTTTCTCATTGGCAAGCCTTAGTTTATCATAGGCGCTGACGGGGGCATATCGCCAATGGACAACAATCCGGGCGTCGGTATTCTCGATAATCCGAACGTGCGAATATTTGCAATGACGATCCTGCATATGCTCGAGACATCCTTCGGGACCGCTCCAGGTTTCAATACTCTGATCAGCCATCCACAAATTATTGTCGGTTACCCATGCTGGTGAAAAGCGTGTTCCGCGCCAGAAAACATATTTTACAGGGGAATCGGCAAATGTCACAACGATATCGGGATCGGCTGCCACCGGCCATTGTTCGTCCCACTCCTCATAATACTTAAGATTGGTATAAAAGGCTTTAAACTTTCCGGTCGGCTTGATCCTGGGAAATTGCCGCAAAGGAAGATCAGGTTTTGCCAATGGAAGTGCGGCTTTGTAATCACCAAGCAGGTTTTCATCGTTCAAAAGTCCTTTATAAACCTTTATTTCGTCGATTATTCCATCGAGGGAAAACCAATAAGGAGTATCGCCGCCTTCAGTTCCTATGCGATAGGCAGGATATACATCTGAATAATTCATACCGATGCGGATCTCGGCATTGGCAGTAAAATCAGGCTTTTTTACAGTTTCATATTTTCCCGATTCCCGGCCATTGATAAAAATCCTGAGCCCTTTGCCAGATTCGACCGTTGCTGCGATATGCGTCCAGGTATTCAGTGGTATCTGAGCTTCCGAAATGCAGGATAATACATTTCCACCAATCTGCTGTTTCATTCCCAGCTCACCGCGAGGTCCAATTTCGAACGAAAAACCACCTTCCACTTCCTTGTATTGCGTAATTACGGGGCACCAATTCCAGGGATAGGCACCTAAAGCCACCCAGGCTTCAACAGTCAGTGCGGTCGAACCCACCAGCGATTTATCTGCCGGATGGCTGACCAGACAGGTGAAGCCATCGAGCCTGATGGCCTTTCCAGCTACTCCGGCCACCTCCTTGAATTTACCTTGAATAGAGTCGTTTGCACCGGAAACCACCTCTGTCGTTTTATGATTCAGGACAGTATCAAAGCTCCAATGAAACACCGGCTTGAGATTCTGACCAGAGAGATTTACCGCCAGACCCGGGATCAGGCAGAGCAGAATTAAGAATTTGAGGTTATTCATAAGTACTTATTATCAATTGGTAGTTTTAATGAAATCCTGACGGATATCGAGCCACTGGTCGATCATTATTTTCGACAGCTTTTTTGATTTATCAGGCAAGGAGGACAATAAATCGAATTTCTGACCGGGATCTATCTTTATATCGAAAAGTTCGAAACGCACAGGAACCGATTGTTTAACCCATGGAACAATCCCCTGATCCTCTTTTTTGGGAGGAAACCAACCGAGCAAAACAAAATCGCCGTTTTGCATGGCCATATGCGGCATTCTGAACCAGGAATCTTCATGGGCGGGAAAAATCCACAGGCAAGGTTCACTGCGTTTAACTTCTTTACCGACAAAAGCATTAAAAGCATCAACTCCATCAATTTTTCGGTCAGTTGGCACATTCATTCCAGCTAACCGGCAAAATACCGGAAGAAAATCCGTTCCATTAAATAATTCATTTGACAGGGTGCCAGGGTTAATCTTTCCGGGCCACCTTACCAACCCCGGAACTCTATGGCCGCCTTCGTAAGGATACCTCTTCATACCCCGGTACTGCCCGGGAGTTCCGTAACAATAATCACGTGGAGGATCAGTCCATGCACCTTTGGATTCTTCGAGATTTACCGGATGTTCGGGTCCGTTATCGCTAGTCAGGAAAACTAATGAATTATCTTTTAACCCCTTATTATCAATACCTTCGATAAAATGACCGAACGCATTATCCAATTGTTTTATCGTTCCATAATATTTAGAGGCTTTCGATTGATCGAATTTTCCTTCCCGATCAACTCCTCCATAATTTATACCCTTGATTACCTCCAGTAAGCCCGGTTTCAGAAATGGAGCGCTCAGCGAATCAGGTGGGTTCAAAGGAGCATGTGGCTCATGAGTGCAGATAACCAATAGAAAGGGCTTGTTCTTATCAATCCTGTTAAGCCATTCGAGACTTTCCCGGACAACGATATCACAATACCAGCCTGGCAGAGTTCCGGTTTTCTTGCCGTTCCTGATAAAATGCAGGGGATTTTCAGGTCCTTCGAACGCATTGACTGAGGTGGAAAGCCAATAATCAAATCCCTGGTCCCCGGGATCAGGCTGCGTGGAATCTTCAAGATTTGAAAGGTGCCACTTACCAAAGAATCCGGTCTGATAGCCTTTCTGCTTAAGCAATTCCGCGATGGTAATCTCACTATCCCTTAAGTAGGTTTTTCCTCCAGCGATATAATTAAAGCCTGAACGATAAGGATTTCTGCCGGTCAGAATTCCGGCACGTGACGGGGAACATACGGTTCCTGCAGAATGGCAGTTTGTTAATCTCACGCCTTCAAGCGCAAACCTGTCGAAGTTCGGAGTTGAATTAATAACACTTCCGTAACAGCCAAGATCGCCATATCCCAGATCATCAGTGAGAAAGATTATAAAGTTTGGGAGTTTAGGGCTGCCAACGGGTACCTGTTTGATATCTTTCGAATCCCCAGCCGGCACAAAGGCCAGGCTGAGCCCACCTGCCAGGGCAATGGACAAGGCTCCGCGTGTCACGTCTTTCGATTTTCTTTTCCGTTTCACGATCTTCATTATTTCACCCCGGGTTGAAACCCGGGTCTATTGATAAAGTTCTTCCGCGTTACGCGTCATGTCTATCGGTGTTCTTCTTCGATCTTACTTTGGTCCTGCCGGCAATTTATCCAACCACCATGCGGTCCATATTTTCCTTAATTGAGTTGATGTTCCTTCGCGCTCATAAATACCATGTGAACGCATTGGATATTCCATCATTGAAAATATTTTCTGCTGTTTGATCAGTTCATTTACAAGAACTTCGCAATTCTGGTAATGGCAATTATCGTCGCCCGACCCATGAATCAGCAATAAATTTCCTTCAAGATTTTTAGCATAGGTAAGAGGAGAACCATCGCGGTAGCCATCCTCATTGTCATCCGGCAAGCCCATATATCGCTCCTGATAGATGGTGTCATAAAACTTCTGATTACTAATAAAAGCTACTGCGATACCGGTTTTGTAAATTCCCGGGTTCCTGAACATGCAATTGAGTGTCATGGAACCTCCACCACTCCAGCCATATACGCCGATACGCGATGCATCGACGAAAGGAAACTTGTTTATAATAGCTTTAGCTGCATCAGCCTGGTCCTTTGAGGCTAGAATTCCTATCTGGCGATAAATGCTTTTCCGCCATTCGCGTCCACGAGGGGTTTTGGTTCCCCGGTTATCGACGCTCATAATGATATAGCCCTTTTGTGCCAGGTATTGGTTATACAAGTCTCCCCCGCCCCAGTTGTCCTGTACCGTGGCACCTGCAGGCTCCCCATAAATATTAAATATCACGGGGTACTTTTTCGAAGGATCAAAGTCATTAGGCTTTATCATAAAACAGTCGAGTTCAACACCCTTATCCACTGGCACCCTGAAGAATTCTTTCGGCCGTATTTTCAGGGCAGCAAAACGGGTTTTCAGCTGGTCATTATTTTCCAGAACCCTGACGAGCTTATGTGACGGCAAAGAGACCAGATTTATCGTATTAGGGGTTGTCACATTTGAATAGGTCTGGATGGCGAATTTTGCATCGGGTGATACCTGATAGGCATGCTGTCCGGGCTGATTTGATGGGCTTATTCTTTCGGGAGTTCCCTTCCCGTCGAGTTTACTGCGATAGAGATAGCGCTGAATGGGATTATCAGGAGATGCGATAAAATATACATAGCCCCCTTTTTCATCGATGCACTGTATATCCACCACGTCAAAATTACCAGGAGTCACATCCCTGATCTGGGCGCCATCACGGGATATCACATATAGATGAAGCCAGCCATCGCGCTCGCTGCTCCAGGTAAAGGACTTGCCACCCTGCATCCACTGTGTATCATCGTGAATATCAAGAAATGCCTTGTCGGTTTCAGTAAGGATATTTTTAATAGCCATGGTATGAATGTTACCCAGCATCACTTTATTGGTGTTTTGTAGCCTGTTAAGTTGCTGAATCATAACCTCATCACTATTTACGGCAAAATCCATGCGAGGCAGATAGTTATTCCGGGCATCACCGGGAATATTAAAAAAACGCGGAGCGCCACCGAGAACAGAAACCACACCCACCTTGGCGGCTGGATTGGTAGTACCCACTTTTGGATAAGGAATTGGAATGATTTTAGGATATATAGAATCCAGGTTATTGATCATATAAAAAGTGCCGATACCCTCAGTATCCAATTGCCAGAAAGCAATATTCTTACTATCCGGACTCCAACGGAAACCATCGCGGCAATCGAGCTCTTCCTCATAAACCCAATCGAAAGTTCCGTTAATGATATGGCCGCCGCCATCGCTTGTCAGGGGTCTGACATTAGCTTTTTCAAGATGTTCAACATAGATATTCTGCTCGCTCACATAAGCGACATAGATTCCATCAGGTGAAAATTTCGCAAACATCAGGGAAGCCGGTTTCAAACCATTACCCAATTGATGCAATTTCCTGGTCTTTAGATCCATGACCCAGTAATCGCCTTTGGTATTATAGCGCCATACCCTTTGTGTATTAGTAAAGATCAGGAGTTTAGCAGCATCGGCCGACCAGATATAATCGGATATGGCAAGTGGAGTGGTTTTCCCTTCCGGGATAAGCTCAGAGGATTTAACAAGAATTGTTCTCACTCCGGTTGCTGATTCATAGCGAACAATATCGCGCCCCTTATTTTCTTTTGAACTTTCGAGCGTGGTGTAACCCTTGCCACCATCGGTCCAGCGGGCAGGACCGAATCCTTTGGCAGAAAAAGTACCATTAAAAATATCGTCGAACTTTAGCTCCTGCTGGGCCCGTACATTATTTAACAGGGCCAGAGCCAACATGATTGTAATAAATAGAAAACTCTTTTTCATAATTAAGTTGATTATCTGCTGTTTTGATTTTTGTATTGGTCGTAGATTACGAGTTTATCGTTGCTGTTGCCATCCTGATCGAAAACTTTTTCCCAGGTATTCAATGGTTCCCAAATGCAGGTACCCATAACCCTGTTCTTAAATTGGGAGAATGCCAGATCATTCACCTCCTCTTTCATCTGTGAATATTCGACAATACAAATGGGTTGCGGATATCTCCTGATCAAATTGCTCAAATTATTGGTCAGATCGGTAAGTGTGCCATGCCACTTTGGATAAAAAGAAAGTCCCAGGATATCAAAACGGCATCCCCTGGCCATCATCTGATCGACCCACAAAACAGTTTCATCATTCTGCCCGCCCAGGGCCACGTGTAACATGATCTTTATCGTGGGATCCACTGCTTTTACTCCCTGAATGCCGGCCTGTATAAGTGAGGCAAGCTGATCGGGGTGCGAAATATGACCTTCGGGCCAAACCATACCATGGTTTATCTCATTACCTACCTGGACCATATCAGGAGGAGTGCCCTGCTTTACAAGCGCTTCGATCACTTTTTGGGTATACTGACGGAGTGAAGTTTTCAGCTGATTAAAATCGAGGCCAGTCCAGGATTTGGGTTTAAATTGTTTTTGCGGATCTGCCCAGGTATCCGAATAATGAAAATCCAGGAGGATCTTCATTCCCTGAGCCTTTATCCGTTTTGCCATTAAAAGGGTGTTTTTAAGGTTGCACCAACCCTCTCCGGGAGCATAGCCTTCTTTATTCTCAGGATTATTAAAGATGCGCAGCCTTATATAATTAAAGCCATGATCATGGAGGATTTGAATTGGATCCTTTGCAACCCTTTTATCAAAAAATTTCATGCCTTTCTTTTCCAGCTGAGGCAGGAAAGAAATATCAGCGCCAACCATTTTCTCCTGGTCCGCCACATTAACTGATTCGGTTGTAAAAGGACTGATTTCATTGTTCAACCTTGGATAAACAGCAATGGAATGTATTTCTGATTCTCCTGGCCAAAGTCCGTCAGAGATTGCTTTAAACTTGATAATACCCGCTGTTTTGCCTGCCTGCAGGATAACCTGGCAATAGCCATTAAACAGATGGCGCTGCCATTCACCTGGAGCACATTTATCCAGCTCATGACTGCTTGGATCACCGTTGCCACTGCCGATAATCAAAGCATCGCCTTCAACAGAAAACCGAATCAGGTTTTGAGCATCGGGAACCCATCGGCCCTCCTTATCCAGAGCCCGGATATTAATAACAGTCGCCTCTTTTCCATCAGCGAAAAGTGTTGTTTTAGAAACCATTAGTGCAATTTCAGCTGCTTTTCCTGTTGTTTCAGCCGAAGAGCGGATTTTGCGTCCGTCGCGCCATCCTATTGCTTCCAATTTCCCCGGACTATAAGGAACATCCCAATTCAAATGGCTATTCCTCAGCATGGTTTTCTTGCCCAATGATGTGCCGTTCAGGAAAAGTTCCACTGCATCAGCGTTACTGTTCACCCAAACTGGTATGGTTTTCCCTTCCTTACCGGGCCAGTTCCAGTGGGGGGATATATTTAACACATCATCGGTGCTCCACCAGGATTTGTAGTACCAGGCAAGGTTTTTCGGGAATCCGCATACATCAAGAATCCCAAAATGCGAATTGATATTCGGCCATTTGAAAGGTGTTGGCTCCCCCCGGTAATCAAAACCCGTCCAGACAAATCCGCCCATAACCCAGTCGTTGCCAGCTGCAATTGGCCACCAGGCCTCAGCCAGGGAAGCCCAATACGGAGCATTCATATCCTCATCGGGCAAATAACAATTCACAGAATCCACCAGATAAATTCCACGTGTTGAAACGGTGCTGCCCATTTCGGTCCCAACCACAGGCTGCCCAGGATGGTCGCTATGATAATCCTTCATTGCCTTATGATGGTAATTAAAGCCCCTTACCGGGATCACGCTGTTAATGCCTTTAAACTGGTTGCCCAAATCGGCAGCGTAGGTGCAGAGACGCGTAGGATCAAGCTCACTAAGCCGCTGTATCATGGTCAATGCCATGCGTTTGCCTTGAGATGTAGTTTGCACGCCCTGTTCTTCATTGCCAATCGACCATAGAAATACGCTCGGATGATTTCTATCGCGACGGATAAGCCGTTCAAACTGGCTCATATATTCAGGACTGGTATTCAATAATCGGGTTTCGTCGAGGACCAGCATACCCAGACTATCGCAAGCATCCAATAATTCCGGGGCAGGTGGATTGTGACTTGTCCGATAAGCATTTACACCGATATTTTTGAGCTGCCTGATCCTATAATATTGCATATAATCCGGCAGGGCGCTACCCAAACCAGCATGATCCTGATGATTATTGGTCCCTTGAATTTTAATCCTTTGTCCATTAAGTAACAAACCCTTTTGAGCATCAATAGTTATGGTTCTTATTCCGAACCGGGTTATCAACTGGTCGACTGGTGCGCCTTCCCGGTAAAGGGTAGTTGTTGCGCGGTAAAGGTATGGGTCATCTACCGACCACAGGCGGGGATTGCTAACCTGCAGTATTTGATTCAGGTTGCCTGATTTTTCCGCCACTACAATTCCAGACCGATCTGTTATCACCGTTTTAAGGCTTGTTCCATTGGTTTCCTGGCCTTTGCCGTCCAACGAAACCTCCACAGTAACATCAGCCTTATTCCCTTTAATATCGGAATAGATGAAAACGCTGTTCTCCTTAATATGAGTTACGGGAGTGCAATTAAGCCAGGTATGCCGGTAAATTCCGGCACCTTCATAAAACCAGCCTTCGAATTGCGTAGCGTCCACCCTTACCACCAGCACATTTTCCTTATTAAAACGGATAATGTCCGTTATTGGAAAGGTAGCGCCGATGTAGCCGCTCTCATTGGTTCCCAGGTAGAATCCGTTTAGCCAGAACTTCGCATCCCGATAGACTCCATCGAAAGTGAGTGAAAACAAATTTCCGGAATCTGCGGCGGCAATTTTAAAACTTTTCCGGTACCAGCCGACTGAGTTTTCGGGGTACATTCCACCGATAGCTTTATACCCATGTGCCATCAGATTAAAATCGCCAGACTCCCTGAATGGCAATTCTACGGCCCAGTCGTGGGGAAGGTTGATCCGGCGCCAGGAAGAATCGATAAAAGCAGGGTTTATGGGTGATGATTCAGCCATTCCTGTCTTGGCAAAGATCAAATCAGTTTTATAGTTGAAATCATTTTTGGGGTCAGCGGCATTTCCTAGATGGAAGTGCCAGCCTTCATCGAAATTCAACCTCTGGCGTGAGAGGGCATTTTTGGGGGTTCCCTGAGCAAATGAGCAAGACAAGATGAAGCAGAAGGCAAGCAGGGCAACAATAACACGTTTCATGCTAATTTCAGATTTTGGTCCTTCAAGGTAAAATAAATGAATTAATCAGAGGATCAATCTGTAAGTTTTATTATTTGGGCTTTATCGGTTGAAATCGATTGTTCATAAGCTTCGTTTGCAATAAAGAAGTCCTGAATAGCATTTCCGACGCTTTTAAAAAGAGTGATATCATTGTGGTTTTGCCGTCCACTTATTGACCCTGCAATTAATTCACCAAGTTCGCCTTTTATGTCACTTTCCTTAATTGCGCCTGAATGCAAAGGGATTAGCAGGTCGCCTGATTCATTAAGGCAGGCTGGTGCATCATCGAGATAAGTCAGGCCTTTCCTAAGGATTTCCGGATCAATCTCATTCATATCCGCACGATAGGATCCAATAGCATTAATGTGCACGCCAGGCTTCAGTTGATTTATGCTGAAAAGCGGGTGATGGCTTGGCGTTGCTGTACAAATAACATCAACTTCTTTTAGTGACTTAAGATCCGGATTAATTTCGAAATCGAAATTATTCTTCAGATTTAGCTGTTCAGCGAGCCTTAAAGCCTTACTTTCTGATTGTTCAAACAGGTAAATATTGCGGATTGGCCTGACAGCCAAAACTGCTTCCAGCTGAGTCAAACCCTGAGCTCCACAACCAAAGATTGCCACTGAAGAGGCATCAGGATTTGCCAGATATTTCGTTGCGATACCGGAAGCTGCCCCTGTTCTCAGAGCGGTAGTATAATTACCATCAGAAATGGAAATGATTTGCCCGCTGATCATATCAATGAGCAGAACGGTGCCTTTTATAGTCGGCATTTCCTGGCTTACATTTTCATGAATCTGAGTCAGAATTTTAATACTCATTCTGTTATAACGGCTCAGAAATGCTGGCTTAAAGAAAATGGACATTTTATCGTCAGGGGTCGACATTACCACCCTTTGAGGAATGCTTGCAGATTTCTCCGATAATATCCGGAAGGCCTCTTCCATCAGGTCGATAGCCTTTTTCATCGGGACATAAGTTTTAATAAAGGAGGCATTCAGCACTCTTACTTCATTCTGGTTAGCTGACAAGATTTTAGCAGTGTCCATATTATTTTAGATGATAATTTTAAAAGTAGAATACAATTTGATCTTACTGCAACATCAAATTAACTTATGTAGCATTTATCTTATCCAAGATATTTTACAGATAAGATACAATCCAATTGTGATAAAATTCTTAGGCGATTTGTTTAATTTTGGGGTTAGTTTTAACCATAAATCTTTTCATCCGTTTTGGTTAAACGTTTTAAGATTGGCAAAAATGAGGCCGCGTTGACAGGCGGCCTCTTTGTATTAATTTTATAATGAAATAAAAGACCTTAGATGAATCGAAATACCGCTGAAAAACTGAGCAATGCAGCTCAAACCAAGCACAACAAGTCACTGGTATTAAGGTCGGTATGGAATAATAACGGAATATCAAGGCTTGAAATCAGCAATATTACCCGGTTAAGCACGGCTACGGTATCCCGACTAGTCGATTCACTGATCCAGGACGAACTTTTGATGGAGCAACAACCTATGGCTGCTCCCAAAGGGCGCCCCATGAAACCGGTTTGTTTCAAAGCCGAGGGACATTACCTGATAGGTATCGACCTTGGAACAACCTATATCAGAGGTGTTTTGACTAATCTTTCGATTGAGCCAATCAAGGAGATTGAGGTCGTCACCGAATCGCATAAGGACCCTGAATATGTTTTAAATAAGGTTGTCCAGGTCATCATGAATTTAGCCAGCACCAACCTGGTTGATCCTACCAAAATCATCGGGGTTGGAATAGCTGTTGCTGGAATCATCAACCTGAACACCGGGATCGTCGAATACTCTCCGGCTTTTAACTGGCGGAATATCGAATTAAGGGAATTCATGAATTCTCATGTCCCCTACCCCGTGTTTTTCGATAACGTTAGCAGGGCAATGGCACTAGGCGAGATCACTTTTGGCAATAAACCCGGATTCGAGGATTTGGTCTGCATAAACGTTGGATACGGAATCGGCGCAGGCATAGTTATCGGGAGGAAACTCTTTTATGGAACTGATGGCATGGCAGGTGAATTCGGCCATTTTCCGGTAAAGGGGGATGAACAGGTATTCTGCACCTGTGGCAAAAAAAATTGTTTAACAGCCTATGCATCAGGTGATGCAATAGCTCAGCGGGCTAAAATCGGATTGATTACTGACAAGTCGAGCATTTTAAACCAGATCGCCCCCAAAGACCTGGATGCAAAACATGTTGCCGAGGCGGCCAAAAACGGTGATCCACTGGCAAATGCCGTATTTGCAGAAGCCATGGGTTATCTGGGCAGGGCCATTGCCGGATTGCTGAATATTTTCAATCCACAGGCAATAGTGCTGGGCGGCGGAGTCAGTCTGAATGGTTCAATTTTTTGGGATAACCTTAAGCCTGTTATTGAGGAAAACGTGTTCGACCATCGGTCAACGAAGTATCATATACTCCCATCGAGTCATCCTGATAAGTCGGCAATTTATGGCGCCCTCGCCATGGTTCTTCAGGAAATCCTGAACTTAAGCCTGACTATTCGTAAATAATACACCAGAGATTCCCGGCTTCAGTACAAGTCGGCAAAAAAAATCCCGATTTAATTTTGTAATGAAATTAAAAAGAATATATCTTTGAAATATCGATTTTATAGTACTGTATATAAAATTATTAGATAATGAGAGAAATGGATCCTATATGTTTCAAGGTACCCCGTCTGCGTGAAGAGACCGTGCGAGTGGAATCCTGGGATCTGCCTTTCTTTTATGATTCGGTTCATTACCACGAAGAATGCCAGTTGACCTATATTTTGGAAGGTCACGGATTGGTAATGGTGGTGGACAGGCTGGAAGAATTTCAGGAAGGAGACCTGCTCCTGATTGGGAAAAACACTCCTCACGTTTTATTGCATGATAAAAAACAATATGATGCGAACAGTTCGCACCGTGTTCGTGCGATTTCGGTTTTCTTTTCGAAAGACACGTTTGATCATGCATTCAATCAGTTTCCGGAAACGATTCAAATTGAAGAATTTCTGGACCAGGCTCAGTATGGCATTCGCATTAAAAATAATCAAGCCAAGAATATTGGCGATGACATGAAGCAATTGGTCAAGCTGCGTCAGGTTCCCAGAATTATTCTTTTCATGAAGATCCTGGATCAGATCTCCAGAAAACTTGACTTTGATTTCATTTGCTCCAGCATTCCACACGTCAGCGACAGGGAAGATAATCACAAGCTTGAGAAGATATTTGACTATATCACAAAGAATTACGAAAAGCGCATTACACTGCAAGAGGTAGCCGGCTTGATTAACCTGACCCCAACAGCCTTTTGCAGGTTTTTTAAATTGAGGACGAACAAAACATTTTCACAATTCCTGATAGAAGTACGTATCAATCAGGCATGCAAAATGTTATCCAATGGAAATTTCAATGTAACCGAAACATTTTTCTCCTGCGGTTACAATAACAGTTCGAACTTTCACAGACATTTCAGACAACATACCGGACTCACGCCATCTGAATATAAAGACCAGGTGCTAAAAAAACCTCAGGTGGCTCAGTTTGCCTGATTAATTTTACTTCCGGTATTCGTTTAGTGTTTCCCACCAGGCCATGATATTTTCCGGTGGAACATCTCCCTGAATTACGTGAATCGGTGCAAAAATAAACCCTCCACCCGGGGCAAGGTCTTCAATCCTCCGCCTGGTTTCCTCTCTCACTTCACGGGCAGTACCCTTTGGCAAGACGTATTGTGAATCGCAGCTGCCGCCCCAGATCGTTATTTGGCGTCCGAAATCCTTCTTGAAATTAGCGGTATCCATGCCCCGGCAATTCACTTGAAAGGGATTCAGAATATCAACACCAGCCTCAATCAGCAGCGGAATAGTCTCCATGATGGCCCCATCATTATGAAAGAAAATATAGGCCTTTCCTTTGGCACTCTCCTTAATAAATCTGAAGAGCCTGCAATGGAAAGGCCAGATCATCATTTTGTAAAGATCAAGCGAAATCAGCAGGCTATCCTGGGTCCCCAGATCATCTGCACAGGAAATGATCACCGTCCGATTGCCGATGATTTCTAAAACCCTGCCCCAATATTTCATCTTAAGCTCCAGGATTTTTTCCATCAGAGCTTCAATCATTTTCTCATTACCGAGCATATCCATGAAAAATTTCTCATAGCCGGTCATCCACATGGCATGCTCCCACATCCCAGAGCTCATTCTCTCCACAAAACAGCCTTTTTGCTCAACGTCAATCACTTGGTTAACCTGATCCAGTATCCCTTCAAACCTTTCAGGGGCCAGAGGATCAGGCCAGGGGAAATTCTCAATATCCTTTATAGTCTCGGCGTTTGACAATGGATGGAGATACTGGTCATAATACAACCCTCCTTCCATCGGCATTTGCCAGCCAATACCAAATTCATCGATCAAACGGGAATACTGGCCTTCCCACCATGGAAGTTTTCTGAGAGGTGCAATTGCCGGTGGCTGTGGGCTTACCTTTCCGACATCTGTTTTAAAAATTCCGGCCATAAAAGGATCAAAGTCGGCCAACTGGGTTATTTCATCCTGAATAGTCGATTCGCTATCAATACCAAGATATTTTTTAAGATTTCGTAATGCCCTGATATTAATGCCCGTTACAGCAGAAGCACCCAGATCAAAAGGAATATGATCCGGCTCGCGGTGTTCCAACGCATCAATAACCCGCTGATAGCTGCTGGATTCCATTATTTAACTGATAAGATACTTTACTCCTTTAACGGTAGCGAATTCAAGTGATCCATCAGGCAAGGTCTTAGTTTTTACCGCTTTCCCTTCAGATTTAACTTTTGCTTTAAAACCTGGCTTAATACGGCAAATCTGGCCTTCTTTAGAAAGTACTGTAACACTTATGACTTTATTCCCAGTCCATTTCAGATCGAGTTCAAAGGCACCCCTCGCACATACCCCATTAAATTCACCATTCGACCATTCTTTAGGCAAAGCAGGAAGCAGATCAATGACGCCCTCATGCGACTGCATCAGCATTTCAGTAATTCCAGCAGTGACACCCAGTGATCCGTCGACCTGAAGGGGGGTATAACATTTTGCAAACAGCTGTGGATAGGCTTGTTCCTTAATATATCCCTTAAAAATACTGTTAGCTCTGTCGCCATCATACAACCTGGCCCAAAGCGCCATTTTCCAACCACGGGAGAACCCTGTGCCACCATCGCCACGTTGTTCCAACACCGCTTTGCAGGCATCAACGAACTGAGGGGTCCTTTTCGCCGACAAAACATTTCCGGGATACAGACCATACATATGCGAAAAATGACGATGCTTTTCTTCCATCTGAGCATAATCTTCGGTCCACTCTTGTAAGCTTCCGTTTTTCCCAATCTGAGGTGGAACCAGCCTTGACCTTGCGGTTGCGACTTTTGCCGCAAATTCCTGATCCAGCCCAAGAATTTTTGATGCCTCACCATAATAGCCAAAAAGGTCAGTAAGAATCTGCATATCCATTGATGATCCATAGCAGATAGTTGTGAAATAGTACATACCGGTAACCTCATCATAGAAGTACCTGTATCCCGGACCTTTGGGAGGGTTTTCAGGCGAATTTGAGGGGTTTGTCACCAGCCACTTACCATTTGGATGCTCAACCAGAAAATCCATAAAAAACTCCACGGATCCCTTAATCACCGGATAAATATCCTTCAAGTAATTCTTGTCCATAGTATACAGATAATGCTCCCACAGGTGTGTAGTCAGCCAGGCTCCGCCCACAGTGAAGGTGCCCCAGGTTGGTCCATCCATCGGGGCGGCAACCCGCCAGATATCGGTATTCTGATGAAAAACCCAACCTCTGGCACCGTAATTCTCCTTAGCCACCTGAGCACCCTGATCGGTAAGCTCTTTTACCATCTTGATCAGAGGTTCCGCGCAATCAGACAGATTCCCTGATTCCACAGGCCAGTAGTTCATTTCGGTATTGATATTTGTCGTGTATTTTGAATCCCAGCTGGGGTTCATATTGTCGTTCCAGATACCTTGCAGATTAGCCGGCTGTGTTCCCGGACGCGAAGATGATATCAGAAGATAGCGACCAAAATGATAACATAAAGAAGCAAGACAAGGATCTGAAGATGTTGCAAAGCCTGTCATCCTTTTATCGGTAGGTAACCAGGAATTATCCGTAACCGGAAGATCCAATCGAACCCTGTTAAATAATCCCTTGTAATCAGACACTGCTGCATCGTGAACCGTCTGATAGGATTTCCCTTCCAGATGACCAAGATATTTTGCAACCCTGGCGTCCTGATCGGCACTGACATCTTTATAGTTGACGAAATTTGTTGCTGCCACCACATAAATCGTTACAGCATCTGCTTTTGCAATAATCATATCAGTATCATCAATCTTCATCGAACCTCCTTCGACGATGGCCTTAAGCTGCACCCTATATTTCAGGGCACCCTTTATACCCATATAATCTGCAGATTTGCCTTCAATCACCAATCCATCTTTACCCACGCCATCCATCCTGAAATAATCAGTTGCATAATTTGAATGAGCCGAATTTCTACAACCTCTCAAGCTTGCAGTAAATGAGATGCTTCCCGGCTTATTGGCAGTCAAACGGACAGCAATTACCTGATCAGGCACCGATGATAAAACCTCACGCCGATAGGTGATACCATTCACTGTATATTCAGTTCCAACTGTTCCGGTTGCCAGATCGAGCCACCTTTTATAACCGGTGACCTCCTTTTCATTATCGAAGAAAAGGTGCAGGTCCCCAATAGGCTGATATTTTTGCTGTTCAACCGGATATCCCATCATGTAGCGGCCGAATAATTTGTGGGCTCCGACCGGATTTCCCTCAAAAATCATTTTCTGAATCTCCGGCAATACTTTATAACCGCCTTTTACCACGGTGGAATACGGTCCGCCCGACCAATAGGTTTCTTCGTTCAGCTGTATTCTTTCCTCACCGTTTTTACCGAAAACCATGGCGCCGAGACGTCCATTGCCGACTGGCAGAGCTTCCTCCCAGGCTTTTGCCGGTGCCTGGTACCACAATAAAGTTGCAGGGTCGAATGATTTATTATTGATGCTTTTCGAAATATCCGGAATCTGACCCAGGCCAGATAGGATCGAACAAAACAAGACAGTAAAAGACAGGATAAGTGTTCGTTTCATGGTATTGTCACTTTTTAATTTCGATTTTATTTTCTTTACCCGCATAAAGTGTCACCTTTCGGCTTCCACCCGGTGATTCAAGGTTAATGGACTGGTCCTTGCCAGAGATTAAGGTTACAGCGATCCCGCTTTTATCCCATTTCAGGCTGGATATCTCGATTTGCCCTCGGCAAAGAACTCCATTAATCTCCCCTGATGGCCATGCTGAAGGTAAAGCAGGAAGTAATTTAATACGACCTGGGTCAGAAGCCACGAGCATTTTGATGATCACCGTTGGCATGCCTCCGCTTATATCCATGTTAAACAAGGATTTGTGGTTATGCATGGAAGCAAGATTATTCAGCCAGAAGCGGTTAACCATATGTTTAAGTGATTCGTAAACGATGGCGGAATCGCCTAAGCTGGCACCAGCCTCGCCAAGTTGGACCAAACCAAAGGACATGAATCCAGATGCTTTTCCTTTCCAGTGCTTCTCCAGTTTATAATTAATACTCTTTCTGAATGCCTCAATAAGCTTCGGATTGGATGCAATCTCTTCCGGCATTCCGTCGAAAAGTGCGTATAACTGGGATGAATGCCTGTGCGCATCATTATTGGTCAGTTTTGGAGTCAGCCATTCTTTGATCATCCCGTTTTCATCAATCATATAATCAGGCATTTTAGAAAGCATCTTCTGCCACAAAGGAATCTTTTCCTTATTCACACCGAGCTCCTTTGAGGCTGATATCAGGTTATTGAATAATTCCTTGGCAACGGCAACATCCATTGTTGCATTAAAAGTACCCTGTGAATTAGAGTTTCCGGGAGTGTTCTCCGGCGACTGGCAGGGAGAAAACACATATTTTCCATCGGCTCCCTCATAAAGGTAATCCTCGAAAAACAAGCCACATTTCTGCATATATGGCAGGGCATGCTCGGCGAGGAATTTTTTATCTCCTGTATAGAGGTAGTAATCATAGAAAAAGTGAGCAGCCCAGCCGGCCCCAGCCACCCAGAAACCTCCCGCGAAATCGCCGACCAGTGCATTATTATAACCAGTTGTCGTTGATCTTGAAGGCAATACAACTCCCCTCGCGCCAAACATGTTCTTCGCATTGATCTCCAGCCAAGGAACTATCGACTCAATATAAGAAGTATAAGCAAGCATCAATTCAGGATAATTGCCCATGAGCATGCTGGAAATTGCGGACGGAACGTTGCCATTATGGGTAAAATCACTGGCCCAGTCGGGGACAAAAGTACCGGCCCAGATTCCCTGCAATACAGGTGGATACTTACCTGTGCAGGAAATGATATTGTATCTGCCGGCATCGAATTCCTTTTCTATCAGGGCTTCATTCAGGTGGTCATTGGTCGAAAGTTCAAAGAGCTTTTCGGTAGTCAGGGAATGATCTTTCATGCCTCCCAGATCAAGCTTCATCCGGTTAAACAAACCGCCATGGATCAGGGCGTGACGATCGAGCAGTTTTTGATAATCAACGCCTGCCGACTCTAAAGTCTTCTTCATGGTATCCATCATCGATTTATCAGGATCATACAACAGTTCGATATCCAGAAGCACCAGTATCTCATCGGCACCTGTAACATTGATATTTTCACGTGTGTTAGATTTAGTCCCACCTTTCACGATAACGCGTGCCAAACCTTCCAAGGCATGAATACTTCCGGGGTATGCCTTGGTATAGCTGTTTGTATAACTCAGATAATCCGCATCAGCAGCAATCTTAACATTCGAAATGTGTGAAGAAGCCGCTTCCATTGATCCTTGCACGTAGTTATAGTTCAATTTATCGGAAGGTATCGTGCGCTTTAGTTTGAGCTCGCAATTCAGGATTCCTTTTTTGGCGCCTTTAATTTGGAGTACGACAATTCCGTCGGCCCTAGAAACGAATAATTTCCTTTCGTAGCTTCCCTTGCTATCCGACCAATGGACCGTTGATTCACCATTTTGAAAATTCACCGACCTCACATAATCGCCTATTTCCTTATCGCTGTTCATTTTAATGCCCATATCAAAGGCAGGGACAAAAGGATCGGGATACATAAAATCCTCCTGGCCAGAAAGGTCAAATTGCAGCTGAGTGGCTTGTTTATACAGACCCTGGTCGATCAGCCTGCGAATTTCGAAAAGTCTGGACGACTGATCGCGTGGCATGGTAGGGGGCCCCTGCGGAAGAAACAGTCCGGAGTGAGTAAAAATGATAGTCTCATCAATCGGGCGGCTCATGACATTGGCACCCATGTTTCCGTTGCCGCTGATTAGTCCCTGTTCCCAGGTTTCAGCGGGGGTTACACTGACAAACCCTCTTTCCGGTACTGTAAAAGTTGATTTTACAGGCACTTGGGAGAATACCGGTAACGTTAAAATCAACCCTAAAACAATAGCGCATTTATACTTATTCATAATTTCCTGATAATTAAGTCTGGTTAAGTTTTATCGCAGTCATGGCTTCCCTGTTTTTTACCTAATAACCACTGGTCCAAGTAAACCCGATGAAAGTAAAGGCATATTATTCCGATAACGATCCTGAATATTTGTCCGTGTTATCCGTGCCGAAACAGGTTTTCCAGCGTCACCAACCAGTCGATTATGCCAAAGATTTGTGATTTTTATTTCAATCTGGTTCTTTCCCGGTTTTACAAATTTTGAAATCGTTGTTGCATAAGGTTGCTTCCAAAGTGTATCAGCAGCTACCCCATTGATCATAATGACAGCAACTTCCTTAACCATTCCAAGATCCAGAATCACGTCCTTTACTGATTTACCAACAGCCTCAGGCATGGTAAAAGTTGTAGTATAAGTGGCAGTTCCTGAAAAATATTTCACTCCTTCGACCGAGGAGGTTGTCCAATCCGATAGCTCATCCATGAGCATTTCTTTCGGTGCGCCACGTCCTTCAGGGAAGCTCACCGTCCATGGTTTATCAGGATATGCAACCGGGGTGGTTTGATTTTCCGTAGAATTAAGGATTACATTGGCTTTATCAGGGCTAACCTCTTGGCCCTTTAATTGAAACACAACGAATACTGATCCAACCGGAGGCAAAGTAAGTTCGAGCGTAGTAAATTCGTTGTCAGAGCTAAGAACTTTACAAGGCTGAATAGTGCCATTGTCAGCCATCCAAAGTGTTGGAACTTTCTCCGACGATATTCTGAAACGCGCGGTAAATATTTGGGTATTGAGGTCGCTGTTTGACACAAAATATATATCGTCACCTCCATTGCGCCTATGAATATAGTCGATATGCTGATCGGTATTTTCAACTCCGAGTGGATCAAAATCCCGTCCAATACCCTCAGCCTTCATCACTTTCCATAACGGAAGTCCATAATAAACCTTTCCTTTCCCGTAATTATGAGAAGTGATTTTTACGCCATCGCAGTCGCCCCATATCTTTTCACCAAGCTTCCTGATCTCTTTATCAGCAGCCGGAAAACCAACCAGGCTGTTCGACTGTGTTGGTTTGGGACCAAAAACAACAGCACCGGCATCTATCAGTTTTTCCAATTTTCGCAGCACTTTCAATGAGATGGCTGTTTTATCAGGGATGACCATAATCCTATAATTTAAGTCTCTTGGAAGGCTGATTTTTCCATTTTCGAATGTCATTTTATTTAACACAATATCCTCATTTACATAATCATAATCATAGCCCCTACCCAATCCGGTTGTATTGACAGGTTTTTTCTGATCGCAGTGACCGCATTGTGAGGAATCGTATTTATTTATGAGGTTGGGATCGATTCTGCGGGGAGGGACAAGGTTTGGAGCCTGGTCGCCATAGTAGAGACACAGGTCGCCGACAAACTGACCTTGCTGAAGCATATAGCAGGCCCTCGACATATATTTAACCATCGGGCCGGCATATTCCCACCAGGTTGAATTGACATTAAAATGCTCACCGGCATGATAAACATACCCTGGCAAGCCAGCTTCCGGCGGGTTATGTGTGAAAGTATGAAAAGTAACCTGATTCAGACCCTCGCATAAGGCAACATCGAAAAGTCTTTTATAATTGGCCGGACCGTCTTTCCAGGCACGCCAACCGGTTAATGTTTCAGCATTCACCAAGGTTTTTCCATAGATGTGAGCAGCGCTGGCAGCTTCTTTGGTTACCCAGAATTCACTGCCATTCCAGAATTCCCCCATGGCAACATCCGCCTCACCCAAGCCTTTTAACGGATCGACACGGGCATATCCGCCATGACCAGCCTCCGCAATAAGTTTCAGTCCCGATTTATTAAGTACATCCCTGGATTTAATAAAATGATTGTCGACCATAACCGCACCGACGGCCTTATGGTAATCGAATAGAAATCTCTGTGTAATATCCTGATTATCTATAATTAATCCATTAAGTGCGGGTAAAAATGGTAACGCATCGTAACCAAAGCTTTTCTTAAACTCAGCAAGAAAGTCGGGTGTCCAATCGTTGGCAGGGTCCACCTCAAAACTATCGAACATGAAGGTTTTTAATCCGCCAAAATCCTTACGTCCATCAAGAATGGTATTGATCATGTATGAGATATGTTTTTCAGCCGCAACTGAGCTCAGGTGGTCGAGGATCGGGCCGGAGGAATTAGGGCTTGGGCATACCAGAGGCTGCCCGGTATTGTTGCAGATAAAGCGAATGATTTTCCAATCGCCTGGCGGAACCTCCCATTTTAATTTCTTACCGTCAAATTTATTTGAAATATTAATTATATCTGATTGTTTTACTGGCAATTGGCCTGATTTTATCGGGACTGCAAAGACAGAAACCTCACTGAAATATTTTGTTATTCCTTTAGGTGCAGGTATTGTATCAGAATAATTAACCGGGCCATGCATATTAATCTCCGCTGAGATTATGGCTTTACTGGCATCCTCTGGTTTGATCCAAGCCCCTCCGGCGTTCCAGCTGCTTGATGCGACAATCCCCAGGTCGAGACCGAGGCGATTGCTCTCGTCCATTGCCAGATGAATGGATTTCAGTGATTCTCCGCCTAAAAATGCAGGTCCCACGGGAATCATTTTGAGCGGATCCACCAGGCTACCTATATCCCAGATTATCGCTCCACGCAGACCTTTTGCCTTCAACTGTTCCAGCTCAAACACGAGTTGTTTGCGATCGACATAACCTTTCAGCCAAGGCCATAAAACACCCGGCCTGGCCTCCAGCGGAGGATTACGAAATTGCTTTTCGGAAAGAGGAGGAAAACCAACTGGTACCATTTCATTCTTACATGCCTGGGAACCAATAATAACCAAACAACTGATTATTGCTCTGCTAATCAAGGTTAAGGAGCTGTTCATTTTTTATAAATTTCTGATCGGCCAACAAGTTAATCTGTATTGAGATAAGTTCTTTAATAAAGATTAGCAAATTGATATACATTCTTGCATCTCACTTTTAAGATGAAAAATTCATATTTTTATAAAATAATGCGTCATGAATCTAGAGTCCAGAAAAATCCAGTTTATTCACGAGTTTTTGAAATATGCCAACCCCACTATGCTAACGAAATTTGAAGAAATGTTAAAAAGAGAACGTGAGCTGGCAGTGGAAAAAGAAATCAAGCCAATGACTCTTAATGAGTATGAAAAACGCATTACACAAGCTATTGACGATGTTAAGAATAACAGAGTTACGAGCGTCAGAAATTTGAAGAAGGAAATAGCAACATGGAAGTAGTTGTTATTTGGTCGGAAAAAGCTATAGAAGAATAGCGTTACATATATGATTATCATTGTTTTAAAGCTACTAAAAGAGTTGCAGAAAAGTTAACCAACTCAATAGTTGATCAAACTCAGTTACTTGAGAAATCACCACAAATAGGACAGGTTGAGGAGCTATTGAGGCATATGCATCTAGACATACGGTATTTGATCTGCAGGAATTACAAGATTGTATATTGGGTTGATGGAGATTTAATAACCATTGCAACCGTTTTTGATTGCCGGCAGGATCCCCAAAAGTTGGAAAGTACTGTTTTTTGAAAATTCTTACCCTGATCACTTATTGGTAATCAGGGAATAGAAAAAAATTCTTACATTGTTAACGGCAAAACCTGAACCGCCCGGTTCGCAAGAGGTTAAATAGGAAGTGCTCTTTACGTAATCTTGAGAGAAATCCTTTAACAACCTACTTATGCCATTATCTGAAATAAATAAAATAGAAAGATTACTAAAGCTTCTTCTATTGGTAAGTAGCGGAAGATGGTACCAACTTAAAGAGCTTGGTGAAAAGCTAGGTCTCTCTGAACGATCTGTTTACCGCTATCTGGCTGCTATGCGTAAGGCGGGTTTAATAATTGATGTTCAAAATGGAGGTTACCGAATCCGGAAGATTGAGCCTCGCATACGGGAGCTGTCTGATCTGCTCCATTTTTCGGAGGAAGAAGCCATGATACTGAAAGAAGCCATACACGCAGTGGACGACAACAATGAATTAAAATCCAATCTGATCCGTAAACTCTACTCACTGTATGATTTCGACAGGGTCGCAGATACAGTGGTGCTTCCAGATCGTTTACCAGTGATAAAAAATCTGATCAAAGCCATTCGGGAGAAGCACCAGGTGATCATTCGTGATTATCATTCATCGCATGGAAACCTGATCAGGGATCGATTGGTGGAACCGTTCGATTTGACGATAAATTATAGTTGCACCTGGGCCTTCGATCCGGAGAGCAGGAAAAACAAGGTTTTCCGAACCTCCAGAATTCGGGCGGTTGAGGTGACTGACAATCTTTGGCAGTTCGCTGATCAGCATGAAAAAGAGCCTTGTGATGTATTCCGGAATTATGGTATTTCAAAATTACCGGTTAAACTTCAATTGACATTAACCGCATATAACCTGTTGATTGAAGAGTTCCCTTTGTCAGCAACATTTATCAGAAAAGTCAATGACCAGCAGTACTTGTTTGATGGTTGGGCTACCTCCTGGGAAGGCATAGGAAGATTTGTAATGGGGTTATGCGGAGAGATAAAAGTAGTGTCACCTAAGGTTTTTAAAACCTTTCTTTTAGCCAAAGCAGAAGAATTTATAAATAGCAAAGTCTGCTGACAGAAGTTGGCAGTTATTGTTTCTAATTTTCAATCAGATTTTATTAAAAAATTTAAGCGGTTAACATGATTGCTCATATCAAGCAGAATTCCGGTGATTTTGAAATTCAGACATTAGCTGATCATTTATTTGGCACAGCAAAGTTGGCTGAGAGTTTTGCTGATGAATTTAAGAACCCATATTGGGGGTGGGTTTTGGGATCATATCATGATTTAGGGAAATTCTCCAAAGATTTTCAAGAATACATAAAGATAAACTCTGGATATGAAGAAGATGACCAAAAGAAGCCGAAAACTGACCATACCTCAGCTGGTGCAATTTTAATTAAGGAAACGCTTCCCAATTTTTTCTGGCAACCACTAGCTTATTGTATTGCTGGTCATCATGCCGGTTTACACAATTGGCTTCCTGAAATTGGGGTTTCAGGTGATTTAACGGCTAGACTTAGAAAGCAGGAGTTCCTCGAGGCTGTCAGAAGTGAAATACCATCCAATCCTATCGAAATTAGCAAATTTAACTCTCCAACCGGGAAACCCTTGCCTCCGGACCAAATCCATTTGTGGATTCGGATGTTGTTCTCCTGTTTAGTTGATGCTGATTATTTAGATACAGAGCGTTTTATGAACCCCGTAAGCTATTCCTTGCGAGGTAAATACAAAGGGATCGAAGCTCTTAGGTTGCTTCTTGATGATCATATAGTAAAGTTGTCAAAATCTGCACCAACATCTCATGTTAATGATATTCGTAATGAGATACTCAAGAATTGTGTTTGCAATGGAGAATTGGAGCCAGGTTTTTTCTCGATAAATGTGCCAACTGGTGGTGGCAAGACCTTGTCATCAATGGCCTGGGCATTAGAACATGCAGTGAAATATAATAAAAAACGTATTGTTTTTGCGATACCTTATACAAGCATTATTACTCAAACCGCGCAAGTTTATCGAAATATTCTTGGCGAAGATAATGTTATTGAGCACCATAGTAATATTGATGAACTAGCTCTTTCACAAGAGAGAAAGCTCGCAACTGAGAATTGGGATGCGCCGGTTATCGTCACCACAAATGTCCAACTTTTCGAATCATTATTTGCTAATAGAAGTTCTCGTTGCCGGAAGCTTCATAATTTGGCAAATAGCATAATAATTCTGGACGAAGCACAGATGTTGCCACCTGATTTTTTAAATCCAATTCTTTCGGTATTAAATGGGTTGGTCAAGAATTTTGGAGTGACTGTTTTGTTTTCTACAGCCACTCAACCTGTATTGACGGGGAGAATCGGCGGATCTGGCATAAATTCTTTCAAAATCATTGAAGCTGAATCTGTTCGTGAAATTGTACCAAATTTTCAAGAATTGGCGTATGAACTGAAGCGGGTAAAAGTACAGATGCCCCAGGATACCAATGTACCAACTGAGTGGGAAGAAATTGCAAATGAATTGCAAAAGGAGAAGCAAGTTCTGTGCATTGTCAATACCAGGAAGGATTGTCGCGAGCTTTTTAACTTGATGCCTGAAGGGACTATCCACCTTTCGCGCATGATGTGCTCTGCTCATATTATGGATTGTATTTCTGAAATAAAACAATTACTGGCAAAGGGAGAATCGATACATGTTGTTAGTACACAACTAATTGAAGCGGGCGTGGATATTGATTTTCCGGTGGTATACCGTGCGTTAGCAGGACTTGACTCAATCGCCCAAAGTGCTGGCCGGTGCAATCGGGAAGGAAAACTTAATGAACAAGGGAAATTGGGTTTGACCAAAGTATTTTGCTCCATTAATGGCATCCCACCCGGTTTTATACGTAGTGGTGCCAATGCACTTGTGGAATTATCAGTTTTGTATAAAGAACAAGATTTCCTGGAACCAGACATGTTTCAAAAATACTTTAACCTGTTTTATAGTAAGGTCAATGATTTTGACAAACCAAGAATTGAAAACCTCCTTGTACAAGATGCACAACAAATGAAATTCCAGTTTGCGACAGCTGCTCGGGATTTCAGGTTAATTGATGATAAAGGGGCACAAAGTATTTTGGTAGATTATAAGCAAGGTGCTGATTTGATGGCTATTTTGAAAAGAAAAGGGCCTGAACCATGGTTAATGCGGAAATTACAGCGGTATTCCGTTTCGGTAAATGTCCGTGATTTTGAAGAAATAAAAGACGCCGGGCTTATCGAGGAAGTTCATGGGTGTTGGATACAGACTTATGAAAAGCTTTATAATTCAAAAGCGGGAATTATGAGTAATGGGAAATGGCTGGAAGAAATTCATATCATTTAATAATATATAAAGGAGATTCCGTATGGAATTTTACAACAAAGAGTTTTGCATTGAAGTTTGGGGAGATTATGCATGTTTTACCCGGCCAGAAATGAAGGTGGAAAGGGTAAGTTACGATGTAATAACACCTTCGGCAGCGCGGGCAGTATTTGAAGCTATCTTTTGGAAACCTGCCATTCGATGGAATGTTACTAAAATCGAAATACTACAACCTATTAAGTGGATTTCCGTTCGGCGTAATGAAATCGGCAAAGTCATGAGTCCACAAACGAAGCAGATCTTTATTGAAGAAGATCGGCAACAAAGAGCAGGATTGTTTCTACGGGATGTCCGTTATAGGATATTTGCAGAATTGGAATTTATTAGTCCCGTGAATCGAAAACCAAATCGGCTGGAAGTACCTATTGAACTGGTTGAGCCTGAGGAGCAATTATTGATCGGGAAAGACGAGAATCCAGGTAAATACAATGCTATGTTTGAACGGAGAGCCCGTAAAGGTCAATGTTTCAATCAGCCTTATCTGGGTTGTCGTGAATTTTCGGCACATTTTCGATTGATCGAAGACCCGGAAAAGGAAAAGAATCATACGATTGGCGAATCTTATGATCTAGGTTTCATGCTTTACGATATGGATTTCTCGGACGAAAAAAATCCTGGCGCCATGTTTTTTAGAGTACAAATGAACAACGGGGTAATTATTGTTCCGCAAAGAGATAGTGAGGAGGTTCGAAAATGATACTACAAGCATTATACGAATACTATACACGAAAAGGTGATCTTGCGCCACAAGGTTACGAATGGAAAGAGATTCCGTTCATAATAGTTATTGATAATGAAGGCACATTTATAGGACTTGAGGATACCAGAACTGGTGAAGGAAAAAGTCTTAGAGCGAAGACATTTTTAGTAATTAAAACTAAAAGCAGACCCGGCGCAAATTCTTATCAGATCGCAAATGTTTTTTGGGACCATTATGGCTTTGTTTTAGCTCATCCGAAAGAGAAAAGCGATAAGAAGACAAGGGAACAACTTGTAGGAGATGCGCAAAAACAGCATAATACTTTTGTCACTTTGGTTAAAAACATTGCTGATGAATATCCTGATAATAAGGAATTTGCAGCTGTAAAGAAATTCTACGACCAACAAGACCAATTGGAAAAGGTGTTGGATAATGACTATTGGAAAGATTGTTGTAAAATCCCAGGGTGTAATATGTCTTTCCGGGTGGTTGGGGAAACTAAAATAGTTGCAGAACATAATGATTTGAATTCTCAGATAACCGGTGATCTATCAGAAATTGAAGAATTGGACGGAATATCCAATTTAAAGGCTGATAGAGTTTGTTTAATTACCGGCGAACGCGGGCCAATAGCTGTGCTCCATACAGCAACATCTTTGCCAGGGGGCAAGAGTGGCGGAAAACTGGTAGGCTTTCAAAAGAATTCTGGATACGATTCGTATTACAAAGAACAGGGTACAAATGCGCCAGTGTCAAAAAAAGCTGAAGCTGGTTATACAACTGCTCTAAATGTTTTGGTTGGGAAGGACTCAACCAACAAATTCAAGCTTTCTGATACTACTGTGTTATTTTGGGCATCGAAGCAAATTGATTTTGAAGGTCAGTTCGCTTTCTTTTTTGCTTCCCCTCAAAAAGATGACCCAGACCGAAATTCCAGAGAAGTAAAAGTATTATTTGAATCAATTCATTCAGGAAAGTTGAACTCTGATGGCGACACCCAATTTTATATTCTTGGCATATCTCCAAATGCAGCCCGTATATCGGTTCGTTTTTGGAAAACCGGAAAGGTAAAAGATATAGCAGGTAAAATCGCCTTACACTTCTCGGATTTGGAAATCGTTCATGGACAAAATGATGACAGAGAATATTTCTCACTGTTTAATTTACTCACTAATATAGCTTTTGAGTACAAGGTGGAAAATGTGCCTCCTAACCTTGCCGGGAAAGTGATAGAAAGCATTCTCGATGGGTCACCATATCCATTAACCTTGCAACAACAATGTATTCGCCGTATTCATGCGGACCGGCATGTGAGCCTTATCCGCGCTGCAATGCTGAAAGCCTGTTTAAACAGAAAAGACAGAACTTATTCCAATAACGAAAAAACAATAACCATGGCATTAGATTTAGAAAATTCAAATCAGGGCTACCTATGTGGCCGCCTGTTTGCTGTTCTCGAGAAAATTCAGGAGGAAGCGCAACCAGGAATCAATACAAATATTAAAGACAGATACTACGGTGCGGCTTCAAGTACACCGGTTACCGTTTTCGGAAGGCTTTTAAACCTTACTAATCATCATCTAGCCAAATTGAATCCCGGAAGAAAAATAAATCTCGAAAAGCTAATTCAGGAAGTAATTGCAAATATGAATAGTAGCGGCATGCCTGCCCACTTATCGCTCGATGACCAGAGTCGTTTTGCTATTGGGTATTATCACCAACGTCAGGATTTATTCATTAGTAAAGAAAATAAAAACTAAAAAGAAAGAGAGAATATTATGTCCGAAATGATTAAAAACCGTTATGACTTTGTACTTCTATTTGATGTAACCGACGGCAATCCAAACGGCGACCCAGATGCAGGAAATCTACCTCGAGTGGATGCCGAAACGGGAATGGGTTTAATTACTGATGTTTGCTTAAAACGCAAGGTTAGAAATTATGTTCAAATAGTAAAAAAGGCTGAAAAGCCATTCGACATTTTTATTAAAGAAAAGGCGGTATTGAACAGATTGATTGATGAATCTCATGAGCAAGAAGAGGTTAAATCGAAGGAAAAGGCAGGTGACAAGACTGAGGCTGCTCGCAGGTGGATGTGTTCCAATTATTATGACATCAGAACTTTCGGTGCAGTATTAAGTACAGGAAAAAATGCCGGTCAGGTTCGTGGTCCTGTTCAATTGACTTTTGGACGTTCTATTGATCCGGTAGTTGCTCTTGAGCATAGCATTACCCGTATGGCAGTTGCAACTGAGGCCGAAGCTGAAAAGCAGAGTGGAGATAATCGTACAATGGGTCGCAAGTTCACTGTTCCTTATGGACTTTACCGCGCTCATGGATTTATCTCCGCTCACCTTGCCGAGCAAACCGGTTTTAACGAAGACGATCTTAAGCTCTTTTGGGATGCATTGAAATCGATGTTTGATCATGACCATTCAGCAGCCCGTGGGATGATGAGTACCCGTAAACTATTGGTGTTTAAACACAGTAGTGCATTGGGAAATGCTCCTGCTCATCAGCTGTTCGATTTAATTAAAATAATTCGCAAAGATAAATCAAAACCCACACGTGCATTTTTCGATTATACGATTTCTGACAAGCATGACATAGAAAGTAGTCTTCCTCAAGGAGTTGAATTAATAGAAATTGTATGAGAAAAAATGAATACTCCGACGACGATCTTTTGATGTTGTCCGGTATTCAGCACATTGCTTTCTGTGAACGGCAGTGGGGATTAATCCACATTGAGCAGCAATGGGCAGAAAATTCTCGAACCGTTGAGGGTCATCATCTGCATGAGCGGGTTGATGACCCTTATGCATCCGAAGCCAGGAAAGATTTAGCCATTCTACGAGCCGCAACAATTATTTCATATCAGCTTGGATTATCTGGTACGGCTGATGTAATTGAGTTTATTCGTACTGATGGCGAAGGTGTCATGTTAACCGGGTATACTGGAAAATGGATACCTCATCCGGTAGAATATAAGCGTGGTAAACCAAAATCCGACGATCGGGATCAGGTTCAACTTTGTGCCCAGGCAACCTGTTTGGAGGAAATGTTCAACATACAAATCCATAAGGGAGCTCTTTTCTATGGCGAGACTCGTCATAGAGAGACTGTTGAATTCAGTGCCGGTTTGCGTAATCGGGTTAATGAACTTGCAATACGAATGCATGAATTGTTCCGGCAGGGGCAAACACCCTTACCGGTATTCAAAAGTCATTGTAAATCATGTTCCCTGATAGATATCTGTTTACCCAAGTCTATTCAGCGTATACGGGATGTTAATCAGTTTCTGACAAATGAGTTTAAACCCATAGATTGAGTTATTATGAGGAAGCTGCTCAATACTTTATATGTTACTATCCCCGGGGCTTATTTGTCCAGGGATGGAGAGAATGTTGTTGTCAAAGTTGAAAATCACGAGCAACTCCGGTTACCTATTCATAATCTTGAAGGAATCGTCTGCTTTGGATTTCTGGGAATGAGTCCTTCTTTAATGTCATTATGCACTGAGAGAGATGTAGCGTTAAGCTTTCTAACCGAGAATGGATTTTTCCTTGGTAAGGTTACTGGTCCTGTTTCAGGAAATGTTCTATTACGAAGAAAGCAATATCGAATGGCTGACAGTCCGGAAGCATCATTGAACCTGGCCCGATTATTTATTGCCGGTAAAATTGCCAACTGTAGAAATGTGTTGCAGCGAGCGGTCCGTGATCATTCCGGCAATATTGACTCTTCTCAGATAACTCAAGTAATTGCTAATCTTGCGATAAAGCAGGGTCAAGTAATTATCGCGCATGAAATGAATTATTTAAGAGGGATCGAAGGGGAGGCTGCACAAGCTTATTTTGGTGTATTTGACCAAATGATTGTTACTCAGAAAGATCATTTTTACCTGGAAGGCAGAAATCGACGACCACCACTTGATAACGTAAATGCATTATTGTCATTTACTTATGTTTTACTTATGCACGAAGTTCGGGCCGCCCTTGAAAGTGTTGGTCTGGACCCATGTGTAGGGTTCTTGCATGTTGATCGTCCCGGCCGTCAAAGTCTGGCTCTGGATATGATGGAAGAATTGAGGCCGTATTTTGCCGACAGAATGGTTTTATCCTTAATAAACCGAAAGCAGGTGAATTACAAAGGTTTTACTAAACGCGAAATGGGAGGTGTCCTTATGGATGATCCAACCAGAAAAGAAGTTATTGCTGCCTGGCAAAAGCGAAAACAAGAAGAAATAATCCATCCCTTTCTAAATGAGAAGATTCCGATAGGGTTACTTCCGTATGTTCAAGCTCTTCTGTTGGCAAGATTTATCCGTGGCGATCTCAATAATTACCCGGTACATGTTGTAAAATAGATGAAATATGATGGTGCTGATTACCTATGATGTTGAAACTACTACTCCCGCGGGAAAGAAAAGATTGCGTAAAGTGGCTAAGAAATGTGTAAATTTCGGTCAACGGGTGCAGAATTCAGTGTTCGAATGCGTTGTTGACCCGGCTCAATTCGCTGTTCTCAAACACGGACTAATTGATATCATTGATAAAGAGAAGGACAGCCTTCGTTTTTATTCTCTTGGAAATAGTTGGAGAACAAAGATTGAGCATATAGGAATTAAGGAATCTTATGATCCTGAAGGTATAATGCTTATCTGACTCCGCGAACCTCCTGCTATGTGCATTTTCCCTGTGCGCCCGCGGTTGCTCAAAATCATCACATTACAAACAATTTTGCTGACTATTGAAAACGAAAGTTCTTTGAAATATGACGTACGCGGATTTGTAGTGCAAATTTGCTAATAATAAGTACTTTAGCATGCGCGCAGTCGCACCCCGCGCGGGTGCGTGGATTGAAACCTGAAAAAGCAATACTACTATTCGTACCGTTAAAGTCGCACCCCGCGCGGGTGCGTGGATTGAAACGCTAACGAATAATGGCAGTATATCCCATACAGGGTCGCACCCCGCGCGGGTGCGTGGATTGAAACCCTTTAATCAGTCCACTTATACCATCGAGCGTTGGTCGCACCCCGCGCGGGTGCGTGGAT
>CAINOB010000092.1 GCA_903851365.1 uncultured Bacteroidota bacterium | reverse complement strand
ACAAAGTGTGACACTGGCTTCAACCACTACCGGTGCAACTATCCGCTACACTACTGATGGCAGCACGCCGACCGCTTCAACCGGAACTATCTACAGTGCTGCTATAGCAGTTAACGCAACAACAACGATCAAAGCTATCGCATATAAAACCGGCATGAACGACAGCGATGTCTCCTCTGCCACCTATACCATCAATCTTCTTACCGTTGCTGATCCTTCATTCACCCCTGCAGCTGGAACTTATACTTCAGCTCAGTCTGTAGCAATCACTTCAAACACAACCGGTGCAACTATCCGTTACACCACCGACGGTACCACCCCGACTGCTTCAAACGGAACAGTTTATTCAAGTGCAGTTACTGTTAACTCAAATACCACACTGAAAGCAATCGCTACCAAATCAGGTATGCTCGATAGTAATGTGGCTTCAGCTGCTTATACTATCAAAGTTGCCACCCCGGTAATCACTCCGAGTGCCGGAACTTATAACACGGTTCAGAGCGTGTCATTATCTACCACTACTGTTGGCGCAACCATCCGTTATACCACCGATGGCAGCACACCAACTTCCTCAAATGGTAACGTTTACAGCACCGCCTTCGAAGTTGGCGCAACCGCTACCGTTAAAGCAATGGCTTACAAATCAGGCTTAACCGATAGCGATGTTGCTACAGCAACCTTCACGATCAACCTGCTCACCGTTGAAACTCCTTCCTTCACCCCGGCTGCTGGTACCTATACCGGCGATCAGTCAGTGGAAATCAGCTCAGCAACAAGTGGAGCAACGATCCGCTTTACCACCGATGGAACTACCCCGAGTGCTTCTGCAGGAACAATTTATACCGGTGCAGTAACCGTAAGTGCAAACGAAACTCTCAAAGCAATCGCTTACAAATCAGGTATGCTTGATAGTGGAGTTTCAACCGCAGTTTATGCTATCCGCGTTGCAACCCCTGCTTTCAGCCCGATTCCTGGTACTTTCACAACCATCCAGAATATTACTATCACTACTACAACCAGCGGAGCTACTATCTATTATACTACCGATGGTTCCACTCCTTCTGCATCTTCAACTGTTTACACCACTCCGGTCACTCTTGCTTCGACTGCCACTATTAAGGCAATCGCAATCAAAACCGGATTGACAAACAGTATTATCTTATCAGGTACCTTTAATATTCAATTGGTCACTGTTGCTACCCCGACTTTCACTCCCGCAGGTGGAACCTTTAACAATGACCAGTCTGTAACTATCGCTTCCGCAACTGCAGGCGCATCCATCCGTTACACAACCGACGGTACCTTACCGACAGCAACAACCGGAACAGTTTACAGTGCCGCAGTTACTCTGTCAGCAACCACCAATCTGAAAGCTATTGCTTACAAAGATGGTCTCCTGGATAGCGGCGTAGCTTCCGACAACTATGTTCTGAAATGTGCCACTCCTTCATTTAACCCACCGGCAAGCAACATCGATCGCCCGCAGCGGATTACTATCAGCGAGTCAACTACCGGAACAGTAGTTCGTTACACTACCGATGGTTCAGAACCGACTCAGGCAACCGGAATCATCTATTCAACACCTGTTCAGGTAAATACCGGACAAACACTGAAAGCTATTGCCTTCAAAACCGGATATACAAATAGCGATACCGGAGTTGCAGCTTATACTCTTACCAGTCCTGATACCGATGGTGACGGCGTTGTTGATCCTGAAGATGAATATCCTACCGATCCTACACGGGCCTTTAACACCTTTATGCCAGCTACCGGCAATGGTACTGTCGCCTTCGAAGATCTCTGGCCTGCAAAAGGTGACTATGACATGAATGACGTCGTTGTTGACTACTCCTTCAAAACGGTTACCAACGGAGCAAACCAGCTGGTCGAAACCTTTGCAACTTTCGTGTTGCGTGCTTCAGGTGCTGCTTTACACAACGGATTCGGTTTCCAGTTTGCCAATAGCATTATCCCGTCATCTGCAATCACCGTTACCGGAAGCGATCTGACCCAGCACTATATTACCCTGGCTGAAAACGGTTTGGAAGCCAATCAGGCAAAACCGGTTGTTATCGTATTTGACAATGCATTTGATCTCTTCGCTAACCCGCTGTCAGGTTCAGGTTTCAATACCACCCCAGGCGCTAATTATGTTCAGCCGACCACGATCAATATTCACATCGTATATACTCCTAATACTTATTCAGCTGAAGCCTTGGATCTTGAACACTTCAATCCGTTCATCATCGTAAACATGGTCAGAGGAAAAGAAGTACATCTACCTGATTACGCTCCTACCAGCTTAGCTGATATGAGTTTGTTCGGAACCCTCGAAGATAACTCGAACCCAGCTCAGGGCCGTTACTACAGGACTTCAAACAACGCCCCATGGGCATTGAGCCTGTACGAAAACTTCGATTATCCGATTGAAAAAGCATCGATCCTGAAAGCTTACCTGCACTTTGCCGATTGGGTTCAGAGCGCCGGTACACAATATCCTGATTGGTATAAAAACCTTCCCGGATATAGGTCAGCCTCTATGATCTATCAGAAAAAATAAGATTTCATTGTTGTTTTGTTGACGAATGGGCGGATAATTTCCGCCCTTTGTCTTTTTACCTATACCCGATCGCCCTTTAGCGTCGCACCGGTGCAATCGGTAACAACAACCCGGACAATATCGCCGGGTTTTTTATCTTCCATCGGGAAAACAATCACCTTATTCTGCTGATTCCGGCCATAAAGCTGAACCTTTGATTTCTTGGAAGTTCCCTCAGCCAAAACATCAAAAACTTTTCCGATATCACTCCGGTTACTGGCCAATCCGATCTCCCCCTGAAGGGATATGATTTCCTGCAAACGGGCCGATTTAACCTCCTCGTCAACATCATCAGGCAGATGATCAGCTGCATAGGTGCCTGGCCTCTCAGAATATTTAAACATAAAGGCAAAATCAAATCTTACCTCTTTCATTAAAGCAAGGCTATCCTGATGATCGTCGTCGGTCTCACTCGGGAACCCGCAAAAGACATCTGTCGTGATTCCACAGTCCGGAAGTACCTCCCGGATCATGCGTATCCTGCTCAAATACCAGTCGCGATCGTACTTGCGGTTCATCAATTTCAGTATCCGATTGCTGCCCGATTGGACAGGCAGGTGAATATGTCTGCAGATATTTGAATTCCGGGCAATCACCCGTAGCGTTTCGTCCGACATGTCCTTCGGATGTGATGTCGTAAACCGGATTCGCATGCCCGGCACCGCCAGCGCAACCTCCTCCAATAACCTCGGAAAGCTCCAGGTATCGGGTGTCAGGTTTCGGGTATCGGGTATCGGGTTTTGGGTTTCGTGTCTCGTGTCTCGTGTCTCGTGTCTCGTCTCATTAAAGGCGTAAGAATTAACATTCTGTCCCAACAACGTAAGCTCTTTATACCCTCTGGATTGAAGGTCCAGCGCTTCCGTAATTATATCCTTCGGATCGCGGCTGCGCTCCCGGCCACGGGTATATGGCACAATACAATAGGTGCAAAAATTATTGCAACCCCTGGTAATGGACACAAATCCTGATATTCCATTGCTTTCGAGCCTTGTCGGGCATATACCAGCGTAAGTCTCTTCTGTACTGAGTTCAACATCAATAGCTTTACCTCCTGATGATGTTTTTGAGAGAAGCTCAGGCAAGGTACGGTAGGAATCAGGTCCCGCAACCAGGTCAACCCCTTGTTTTGTGATCAGATTCTCCTTAACCCGTTCGGCCATGCAACCCAAAACTCCAACGATCACATCAGGATTTGCCTTGCGTAACTGGCGAAATACGGCCAGCCTGCCGTAAACCCGGGTCTCAGCATTCTCCCTGACAGAGCAGGTATTTACCAGCACAACGTCGGCAGTATGCATGTTGTCCGTTAATTCATAACCGCTTTTAGCTAATATTGATGCGACCGTCTCACTGTCGGCAACATTCATTTGACAGCCATAGGTCTCTATATATACTTTGGGCATGAGAGTCAGCGTTTTGATTGGCTGCAAAGATATAGGATAAATTAGTACATTTGCGGCGTCTAAATTCGATCAGTAAATTCAGGAAATGATGAAAAAATCGGGGTTCATATTACTGATTATCTTGATCTTGCCGATTTCCCTCTTTGCCCAGGAAGTTAAATCCGCGCTCACAGCCGCCGATTCGGCAAATCTTATTATCAATAAGCTTGAATCAGGGACCCTGGCCGGAAAAGTTAAAGTGATTCAGGATCCCCGCCTGTACGGAATTCTGAGAAAACATATTGAATTTAATAAAAATAGCAGCGTACCTGGTTGGAGAATACTGATTTACAAGGGGCGCGAAATGTCGCGCGCTAATCAGGTTAAAGCTGATTTCGAGGAGTCATTCAGTCAACTTGGACTGAAGGTTTTCATTGAATATAACGAACCCGACTTTTCAACTTTGATAGGCGCTTTCAAAACAAAAGAAGACGCTTTCCGTATTAAACAAAAAGTGAGCATAAAATTTCCTCAGGCATATCTGACACCGGCGCGAATTACACTGGATTGATCAATGAGTGAACCAATTAAACATGAATGCGGGATAGCCTATATCAGGCTACTTAAACCCATATCCTTTTATCAGGAAAAGTATGGTACCTGGAAGTACGGTCTGAATAAGCTGTACCTCCTGCTTGAGAAACAACACAACCGGGGCCAGGATGGCGCCGGGGTGGCAAATCTCAAGCTTAACCTCGGACCGGGAAATCCATATATCTACCGTCAACGGTCGAACGATCGCGAACCGATCAGGCAGGTCTTTGAAACCATCTTCGAAAATATCTCAAAAGTGTTGGCTGAATTTCCAGGGAAAGAGATGGACCCTGCTTTTGCTTATGATCACGTTCCTTATACAGGCGAAGTATTTATCGGACACCTGCGTTACGGAACTTTCGGTCGGAATAGTCTGGAAACTGTTCACCCCGTGATGCGTGCCAATAACTGGAAATCGCGCAGCCTGGTGCTCGCCGGGAATTTCAATCTGACGAATGTCGATGAATTATATGAATCGCTGCTTAGAATCGGACAACATCCTGTAAATTATTCAGATACGGTTACTATTCTCGAGAGGGTGGGGCATTTCCTTGATGTTGAAGTGGAAAGCCTGTACCGGAAATTTAAAGCCGATGGTTACGAAAAATCCCAGATTACTCCACTTATCGCTGATAATCTGGAACTTTCAAAAATTCTTATCCGGGCAAGCAAAAAGTGGGATGGGGGTTACGTCATTACCGGGATGACCGGCCAGGGTGATTCTTTTATCATGCGCGATCCCTGGGGTATCCGACCTGCCTTCTGGTATTGTGATGATGAAGTTCTTGTGGCTGCTTCGGAACGTCCTGTGATTCAAACTGTTTTTAATGTTGCTTCGGAACTGATAAATGAAGTCAGCCCGGGACATGCCATCATAGCCAAACGTAACGGTCAGGTGAGCGATGTGGAGGTAAGAGTGCCCCAGGAAAGAAAATCCTGCTCTTTCGAGAGGATCTATTTCTCGCGTGGATCGGATGAAACTATCTACCGCGAGCGAAAAATGCTTGGCCGCCTGCTGGTGCCTGAGATTTTGAATCAGGTAGACCATGACCTGGAAAATTCTGTTTTTTCCTATATCCCCAATACCGCGGAATCTGCCTTCTATGGAATGGTGGAAGGGCTTCAAAACCATGTTGCACAGATCACCAAAGAAAAAATTCTTGCCGGCGTTACCCCGGAGGAGCTTGACCACCTGCTCAGCTTGCGCCCGAGAGTGGAGAAAATTGCTATCAAGGATGCCAAATTACGCACATTCATTACCCAGGATCAGGACCGTGACGACCTCGTAACACACGTCTATGATATTACTTACGGTACGGTTAAACGGGGTATCGACAACCTGGTGGTAATCGATGATTCGATCGTCAGAGGCACCACACTTAAGAAAAGTATTGTCAGGATCCTCGACCGGCTGGGTCCAAAACGCATTCTGGTGGTGTCCTCATCGCCACAGATCCGTTACCCCGACTGTTATGGTATCGATATGGCCAAACTCGGAGATTTCATTGCCTTTAAAGCAGCCATTGAATTGCTCAATGAGCGCGGATTATGGGAGATTGTTCATCAGGTATACCGCAGGTGCAAATCAGCCCAGATGAAACCAAAAGAGGAAATCGAAAATCACGTTAAAGAGATTTACGCTCCCTTCACCTTCGAGGAAATTTCTGCACGCATCGCTGCAATGATGCATACCGATAAAATAAATGCTGAAATCCGGATCATTTACCAAACAGTCGAAAATCTGCACCTGGCTTGTCCGAACGACCTGGGCGACTGGTATTTTACCGGAAACTATCCTACTCCCGGCGGGAATAAGGTTGCCAATCAGTCATTTATTAATTACTACGAGGGGAAAAACCAACGGAGCTATTAGCCTAAATTAGGCGTCGACCGTCGTCTCCTACGTCTTGGGCTAACCTCACCATTCTCTTCTTTGCGTTTCCGTGCCTGACGGAGGCCTTCCCTGAAAAGCTGCGGGTAACGAATGCGGATGTGACGTAATGTATACGGCTTAAGGCGCAGCATATCACGTATATAGGCAATGAAGTGCCGCTGAGCCTTCTCTTCATAGATATCGCTGATCGTGATCAGGATCCCCGTTTCCTCAACCATACCGAATTCATCATTGATGGCCGTTCCAAACGTTTTCATCGTTGGGGTGAGGTTCATGTAAGAATTGATCAGCGGCGGAACACGCAGACCCAGCGATCGTATCTCTTTCGAGAGGATCTTATAATCGTCGGTGTAATTCCCGCTATTGAAGATCTTGGCAACTTCTGCGAGGTCCTCTTTATTGATCAGCCGGTTAACAGGGGTAACAAGATTCTCCGGGTCAGGGAAATATTTTTCCAGAAAACTGAGTATGAGATTTCTGCCATGCGGGTTATAATCCGTATACATGGTGACCTTGCCAAAATAGTACTTGGCCTCATGGTATTGCAGGATTAATGCCCCTAAGCCGTCCCATAAATTGTCGAGGGCATACATGCCTTTGCGTATCAACCTCGTAGATTGATATAATGGTTGAACAAATGATCGTCCAAGCTCAATGGTATAGGGCATGTACTCCTTGATGAACTTTGGCGAAAAATTAAATAGGTGCGATGTAGCGAGATTTTCTACGGCATTCTCCTCGAAATTGAGCGAAGCACAATTGATATATCGGTACCCTCCCAGAATCTCAACCTCCTTTGGGTCCCACACAATCAATTGATGATAAGGGTTTTCCGATAAATCGTACTTGTCAATATCCACGGATTCACCCGTTCCTCCACCGGCTTCCCGGAATGATATCTCTCGCAGGCGCCCGATTTCCTGCATCAGGTTCGGACATTCGGCACCGGTAAAGCTGTAAATGAGATTGTGGGAATAATTCGTCTCGCAAAGATATCTCTCAGGAGTCAGTTCACTCAGAAGCTTATGCCTGCTAACGCGGGCTGCGATGGGTTTCATTGGGTAGTTCTTCTGAGGTTAAAATTAGTTATTCAAAGGGTACGGCCCATCTCATAAACCTGTTTTTTTACGTCCGCGGCCCATTCATCTGCGCTGCGGCTGGAATTAAACGATCGCCACGGAATAGGCTTTCCAAATTTTATTACAATATGCATCCCTCTTTGTTTAAACATCTCATTAGGAAGATATATCATTTCTATGTTAGCCTTGATTCCCAGGAACTTCCTGAGGTTGGCCAGCCGGTAAAAAAATCCCGAAACCCTTCCGCTGATAAACACCGGAATTACATCACGCTCATGTAAAAAGGACTTCTTGACAAAGGTGCTTTTCCATGCAACATCCTCAATTTTAAACCAGGTACGGCGACTCACCAGTCCGGATGCAAAAAAAACTACCGGATCATTACCTTCAAATACCCGCTGCATCTCTGTGACACTGTCTTTTGAGTTGCCACCATGCTTATTTACTCCGATCATGAAGCTCCGCAATGGTCTTACGTTCATGAGCAAATCATTGGATAAACTTTTGGGATTGGGCTGAATATGGTCGTGTATGGTCTGGATTAAGCACATTCCATCGATTCCTCCGAGCGGGTGATTGGATGCGAAAATTAATCGTGAATCTTTTGGAACATTCTCAACACCAATAACATCAACCTTAATATCGATCCATTTAATACTCCGCCGGACAAATTCAATTCCATCAATCCCTTCGGTCTCCTTAAGAAATTCATTGATCTCATCCTGATGGACTATCCTCTTTAGATAACGAATAATAAAATTTGGTATCCGCTTAAGAAGGTTGGCATCCTTTGAGGCAAAAACCTTCTCCACATCAATGAGTTGGAGCTGGTTACGGCTGGATTCTTCAGTCATAATCAATCAATTCTTTATCTGATATAAAGGTACGAATAAACCTTAAAGGTGTGCTATCCCAAAAAGTTATCAACATGAGATAAAAATCGGTGTCGAAAATTGGGGGGAAGTGGGAAGATGTGTTTATTTTTACGCAAAATCATAATCAAGATGTCTCGGTTCAAGGGTGATCATTATTGCAAGGTGGATTCGAAAGGAAGGATCCTGTTCCCGGCAAAGCTGAAAAAGCAGACGCCGCAGGAAGCAGGTGAAGTCTTTGTCGGAAAACTGAGCGCCTTTGAAAAAAGCCTCGTGCTTTATCCCGAGAATGTTTGGAACCAGTTGGTAAAGAGGACATTAAAACAACTTAATCCTTACAATGCGAAACATGATCTCTTCAGACGCGACTTTTTCAGGGACGTAGTCGAGCTTGAATTTGATTCGTCGGGACGCATTTTGTTGCCACGCAGGTTCCTGGATGTACTGCAGCTTACTCCCGGTGAAGGTGGCGATGTAGTTCTCGCCGGTCAGGGCGACCGCGTTGAACTTATGGCTAAAACCTTGTACCTCGGAACGGAGATGAGCAGCGAAGACCGTAAGTCCCTTTCTGCTGAAGTTATGGGTGATTTTAAGTGGGATGATGAAGACTGATGGTTGCAATAGAATACCACATACCTGTACTACTTTCAGAGAGCGTATCAGGACTGGCTGTCAAACCTGATGGCATCTACGTCGATCTTACCTACGGAGGTGGCGGCCACTCACGCGAAATCCTTAAACAAATCCGGAAAGGCAAACTGATCGCTTTTGATCAGGACCCCGCAGTTAATGAACGCCTGATCGACGACAGCCGCTTCGAATTCGTCCAGCATAATTTTCGCTATTTCGGTAACTACCTGAATTATTTGGGTTACGAAAAGGTTGATGGCATACTTGCCGACCTTGGCGTTTCGTCGGAACATCTGGATAATCCTGAAAGAGGATTCTCCTTCCGCTCAAATGCCAGCCTGGATATGCGAATGAGCCCCGGCCTTAAGAAATCAGCAGCTGATATACTTGGGGAATCAGACGAGCAGGAACTGAAAAGAATTTTCCGGGAATACGGTGAAGTGGAAAACGCACACCGGATAGCCCGTCGCATTGTTGAATTTCGCCAGATAAGCCCCCTCGAATCAACATTTTCACTGGCCGATTGCCTGCGCCCCCTTTTCCCGTCGAATAAGGAGAATAAAATGCTGGCTCAGGTATTTCAGGCCCTGCGAATCGCTGTTAATCACGAAATCGAGAGTTTGCAGGAAATGCTTAGTCAGATTGCTGGTTTTCTGAATCCCGGCGGACGCTTAGTGGTGATCAGCTACCATTCGCTCGAGGACCGTCTGGTAAAAAATTTCATGAAAGGTGGAAATGCCGAGGGAACCATCCATACCGATCTTTTCGGTCAAACCCTAACCCCTTTCAAGCCGGTTAACCGTAAGGTGATCGTCCCCAGCGACGAGGAAAACGAAAGAAACAGCAGGGCCCGAAGCGCCAGGCTGAGAATTGCTGAAAGAACAGAATATCAGGCCAATGTTTAAAAGGAATAAAAAGACTAAAACAAATCAGGAGTTTATCCCGGTACGGCAGGAGATCAAGGAATCTTCGAAGTTCTCCGTGAAGGATCTCCTGGGAGGCAATGTTTTGTCGAAGGAAGTGGTTACCAGGCAGATCCCGTTTCTGCTGTTTATTACCACCGCCATCCTTTTATACATTTTCAATCAATATCGGGGCGAAAATATCATGCGGCAGATCATGACACTGGAAAAGCGGGTTCGCGAAATGCGCTCCGAATCGGTTTCAACTGCGTTCGAACTGCAGGAAATCAGCCGGCAGTCGGAAGTCACCCACATGATTATTCAACAGGGATTGCCATTGCAGGAAGCGAAAACGCCACCTTATAAAATTGTAATTGAAGAGTAAATTGGAAATAAAGAAACCCATATTGGCCCGTCTTGGTCTCGTTTATGTGGGATCCTTCGTGGTGGCACTGGCTATCCTGGGGCAGGTGCTTTATATCCAGCTGGTAAGTGGTGACCAACTTCGGATCGAAGCTGCCGAATTCAGCGAAACTCACCGACCGATACCTTCAAGCCGCGGTAATATCCTCGCCCGCGACGAAAGCGCCCTCGCCAGCTCGCTTCCACGATTCGATGTGGCGATGGACCCTAATAGCTCGGGCATGGATCAGGGCCTGTTCGACAAAACACTGCCTGCCCTGGCATCAGCATTAAGCGGACTTTTCCCTGATAAAACTTCTTCGCAGTATGTCCAGATGATCCGTAAGGCCCGCAGCGACCGGAAACAATATGTATTGCTTCATAAGGATGCTTCGTTCGATGAGGCCCGCATGGTAAAAACAATGCCGCTGTTTAACCTTGGTCAATATAAAGGAGGACTGATCCTTACCCAGGCGAGTAAACGCGAAATGCCATACAAAAACCTGGCTAGCAGAACAATTGGTTACGTCAGCGAGGGTGAAACAGTCGTCGGTATCGAGGGTTCATTCGATTATTTCCTTAAAGGAACCGATGGCCAGCGTCTCGAACAAAGAATTGGTGGCGGTACCTGGATGCCACTCAATACCGAAAATGAAGTGGACCCCGTGGATGGCCTCGATGTCGTAACCACCCTCGACGTTAATTACCAGGATGTTGCCGAAAGCGCCTTGAATGATTGTCTGGTAAACTACCAGGCCGAATATGGATGCGCAGTTTTGATGGAGGTGGCAACGGGTGAAATTCTTGCTATGGCAAACCTCGGAAAGGCCGACGATGGCAACTATTATGAGATAAAAAACTACGCGATCAATGATTGCCTCGAGCCGGGATCAACCTTTAAAGTGCCCTCCATAATGGCTGCTCTCGAGGATGGATATGTGAAGCCAACTGACATGTATCAGACTGGTAATGGCAAATATACCCTACATAATCAGCCGATTACTGATGCGAAAACTGGGGGTCACGGATTGCTTAGCGTACAGCAGGTAGTGGAAGAATCGTCTAACATCGGAATGGCTATCATCATTGATAAATTTTACGGCTCCAATCCGGAGCATTATCTGGAACGGATATACTCCATGGGCATAAATAAACCGCTCAATCTCGAGATCGAGGGGGGACAGGATCCGCGCATTAAAACCCCTGCCAGCAAAACATGGTCGGCTGCTACTGTCGCTTGGATGGCTTTCGGATACGAAGTGGAAGTAACACCCCTTCAGATACTTACCTTCTATAATGCCATCGCTAATAATGGTACAATGGTCAGGCCAAGGCTGGTGAAATGTCTAAAATCACATAGCCAGATCGTTAAGCCCTTCAAGACAGAGGTTATGAAATCCTCTATCTGCTCAAAAGAAACACTCACCATCGTAAAAAGCATGCTCGAGGGTGTGGTTCAGGAAGGAACGGCAAAAAATCTTAAAAACGATTTGTATCAGATAGCCGGAAAAACCGGTACTGCTGTAATTTCCCAGGGTGCCAAAGGGTATAAAAACGATGGCGGCCATAAGGATTACCGTGCCTCTTTCGTTGGATATTTTCCGGCCAATAACCCTAAGTACAGCTGCATTGTCGTCGTATCGCGGCCAACAGGTCCTTCCTATTTTGGCGCTGTGGTTTCGGGAACAGTCTTCAAGGCCATTTCAGATAAGGTTTATGCTACAAACCTTGATCTGCAGAAAAGCCTCACTGCCTCTAAAGATTCTTCCCTGGAACGCATACCTGTGGTTACCCCCGGATACTGGGCCGATGCCAGCAACCTTCTGAAAACATTAAATATTCCATATACCGGTGTAAAACAGACTGATACCTGGGCTCAGGTTATCCGCAAAGGTGACCAGTTACAGGCTCAGACGGTGAATCTAAAAGATTCGTTGTGGCCTAGCTTCATTGGCATGGGACTCAAGGATGTACTGCCTGTACTGGAAAATATGGGATATAAAGTTCGGGTAAAAGGATCGGGACGGATAATTACCCAAACACCGGCAGCCGGAACTTACCGGAGCCCCGATGGAACGATTGAATTTCAACTCGCTTCACTATGAAAAAGATTAGCGAAATAACCGGTAATATTTCAATGGACAGGCTCCTCGGAAATCCTGATGCCTGTATTACCGGCCTTACGTTGAATTCAAAGGAAGTAAAACCCGGAATGCTCTTTGCTGCAATCAAGGGTACTCATGCCGATGGCCATAATTATATTGCTCAGGCTATTGATAACGGCGCTGCAGCAATCCTATGCGAGGAACTTCCCACTTTCGATACCGGAAAAACCACCATTATTCAAACCAAAAATGCCGGACAGGTCATTGGACCACTGGCATCGGCATATTATGATTTTCCTTCAGAATCGATTAAAGTGGTGGGTGTTACCGGCACAAATGGCAAAACGACCATCGCTACTTTACTGTATAAACTTTTTGAAAGCCTCGGATATCCGTCGGGTTTGATTTCTACCATCAAGGTCTGCGTTCACCTTGATTCCACTGTCGCAACCCACACCACACCCGACGCAATAACTTTTCAGCGGCACCTGGCCGAAATGGTTGAAGCCGGATGCCAATATGCTTTCGTTGAGGTATCGTCGCATGCCATGGATCAGCATCGCGTGGAAGGGGTTCAGTTTGCCGGAGGCATCTTTACAAATCTTACCCGCGATCATCTCGATTATCATCATGATTTTCAGTCATATCTGCAGGCAAAGAAATCTTTCTTCGATCAGCTTGATTCACGGGCATTTGCCCTGACCAATACCGAAGACCGCAACGGGTTTATCATGCTTCAGAATAGCCCTGCCCGCAAGTTCACTTATACAACGCGTGGTTCTGCCGATTTTGAGGCCCGGTTGATTGAACAACATGTCGAAGGAATGCTGGTTTCATTCGATGCCCAGGAAGTGTGGATCAAGTTTATTGGAAGATATAATGTATCGAACCTGCTGGCAGTTTATAGTACCGCAAGGCTGCTCGGACAGGAGCAAACGGAGATTCTCACAAGTCTGAGCATGCTGGAACCTGTGGAAGGCCGACTGGAAACTGTACTCCTGGGTAACGATAGGATCGGCATTGTTGATTATGCTCATACCCCGGATGCACTTGAAAATGTGCTTAGTACACTCGTCGAGCTAAAAACCGGCGACAATAAAATCATTACTGTTTTTGGCGCAGGTGGCGACCGCGATCGTGGTAAGCGGCCCCTCATGGCCGAAGTTGCCTGCCGCTTGAGCGATCAGGTGATCATTACCTCGGATAATCCCAGAACGGAAAACCCCGAAATGATCATCGGTGAAATACAAAAGGGAATCCCCGCAGGAGCCGAGTCCCGGGTCCTGACCATTATCAGCCGTCACGAAGCCATAAAAGCAGCTGTGGCCCTCGCCCGCAAAGGCGATATGGTTCTGTTAGCCGGCAAAGGACACGAAACGTATCAGGAAATCAATGGCGTAAAACACCACTTTGATGACCTCGAAGAACTCACCTCCCTAAGTACTCTTAACCCGATACCCGAAACCTGATACTTGAAACCCAATGTTATACACCCTATTTACATGGTTAGAAAAGCTGCACTTCCCGGGTGCCGGGGTGTTTCAATATATCTCGTTCCGGTCGGCAATGGCATTGATCACGGCTTTGATCGTATCCATGCTGTTTGGGAAGCGGATCATTGACTATCTCCGGATAAAGCAAGTGGGTGAATCAGTGCGCGACCTGGGTCTCGAGGGTCAGATGAGCAAAGCTGGCACCCCAACGATGGGCGGTATCATCATCCTGGCCGCCATTCTGATACCAACCCTGCTTTTCGCAAAACTCGACAACATATATATTATCATGATGCTCCTGACCACAGTATGGTTGGGACTTCTGGGGTTCATGGATGATTATATCAAGGTATTTAAAAAGAATAAGGCTGGCCTGGCTGCAAAGTTCAAGATTGTTGGTCAGGTCATCCTCGGGATCATTATCGGCCTCATCATGTTTTTCCATAAGGATGTTAAGGTTGGTGATAAAATCCCCATTCGGGCCAGCGAAATTGCTGCCGGTGACAGTGTGGTGACTTCGGCTAACCAAGGCGGGCTCACTTATAAATATGTTACACACAGGGGTGCAACCACCACCATCCCTTTCCTGAAAAATAATGAATTCAATTATCACTGGCTGGTCGGTTGGATGGGTAAGGAAGCCGGTCATTTGGCCTGGCTGGTTTTTGTAATTGCTGTAATACTGATCCTCACTTTTATCAGCAATGGCGCTAACCTCACCGACGGCCTCGATGGCCTGGCCACCGGGACATCGGCAATTATCGGGGCGACATTGGGCATACTCGCTTATTTGTCGGGTAACTATGAGTTGTCGCACTATCTGAATATTATGTATATCCCAGACTCCGGTGAACTGGCCGTATTCGTTTCGGCCTTTATCGGGGCCACCGTAGGGTTCCTTTGGTATAATTCCTATCCGGCCCAAGTGTTCATGGGTGATACCGGGAGCCTGGCACTGGGCGGCATCATCGCAGTATTTGCTATCCTGATCCGTAAAGAACTTTTCATTCCAATCCTTTGCGGCGTATTTATTATTGAAAATGTTTCGGTCATCCTCCAGGTTGGCTGGTTCAAATATACCCGCATACGGTTCGGAACCGGACGCAGAATTTTCCTGATGTCACCGCTGCATCATCATTATCAGAAGAAAGGCTATCCCGAACCAAAAATCGTGATACGCTTCCTCATCTTCGGCCTCTTACTCGCAGTAGTCACAATAGCCACCCTTAAACTCAGATAACCTTGGCAGGCAGGATCGTCATATTGGGAGCAGGCGAAAGCGGAGTCGGATCAGCGATCCTGGCACGGAAACAGGGCTTTTCAGTCCTGGTATCGGATGCCGGGAAAATTAAGCCGGAATACAGGCAAACCCTGCAGGATATGAACTTCGCGTTCGAGGAGGGCGGTCATACCGAATCCAGGATTCTCGAAGCCACCACGGTGATAAAAAGTCCGGGAATTCCTGATAAGGCCCCGATGATCAAGCTGCTGCATGAAAAAGGTATCCCTGTGATCTCGGAACTGGAATTTGGCGGACGGTATTCAAAAGCAAAACATGTTTGTATCACTGGCGCCAACGGCAAAACCACTACCACCCTGATGACTTACCATATTCTTAAGACTGCAGGGCTGAATGTCGGGCTGGCCGGGAATATCGGTCAGAGCTATGCCCGCCAGGTGGCTGAACAGGATTTCGAATATTATGTATTGGAAATATCTAGTTTTCAGCTCGATGGCATGTATGATTTCAGGGCTGATATTGCTATCCTCATGAATATTACACCCGATCATCTCGACCGGTATAATTATGTATTTCAGAATTATGTCGATAGTAAGTTCAGGGTAATTCAGAACATGCGGCCTGAGGATCATTTTATTTATTGCGGTGATGATCCTGTCATCCGTGAAGAAATTTCCAAACGGCAGATTATTCCTCAGCAACTGCCTTTCGGCTTCGATAAAGTTTATAACCCGGGCGCCTGGGTGGAGGGCGATCAACTCAACATAGTCATTAATACTAATCCTTTCAATATGTCAATATTTGATCTTTCCATGCAGGGTAAGCACAACGCTTACAATTCCATGGCTTCAGGAATTGCTTCCCGCGTGCTTGATATCAGAAAAGACACGATTCGTGAGTGCCTCACCGATTTTCAGGGGGTGGAACATCGCCTTGAACCGGTAATCAAAGTGCACGGTATCGAATTTATTAATGATTCCAAGGCTACCAACGTAAACTCTACCTGGTATGCTATGGAATCGATGAAGGGGAAGGTCGTCTGGATCGTCGGTGGGATCGACAAAGGAAACGATTACTCGATCCTCGATTCGCTCGTCCGCGAAAAGGTCAAATCAATTGTTTGCCTGGGTAAGGATAATACCAAGATCCATGAGGCATTCGATAACATGATCGACACTGTCGTTGATTCGGATAATATGGAAGAAGCCGTCCGTACTGCATACTACCTGGCCGAGGAGGGAAACATTGTGCTTCTCTCACCCTGCTGTGCCAGTTTCGACCTGTTTGAGAATTATGAAGATCGCGGCCGTCAGTTTAAAAATGCTGTACGTAATCTTTGATTTATAACTACTTAACCTCATTTATAGATGCGCAATTTTCTGCTTGGTTTTAAAGGTGATCGGGTGATCTGGGTGCTCATGGTTTTCCTGACAATTTATTCAGGATTGGCCGTGTCGAGCTCGGTAGCCGCTTTGGCCTTTCATAACGGCGGAAATGTTACCACGCATATCGTAAGGCATATCCTCTACCTCGCTTTCGGCTGGGTGGTGCTGTTTGTTGTGCACAAAGTGCCGTTTAAATTCTATAACGCAGGGGCAAACCTGATTTTGGTCGTGGCCGGCGTGCTGCTGGTATTTACTCTGCTTTTCGGTGTTCATGTTAACGAAGCTACCCGTTCACTGAGGATACCGGTGATCGGCGGAACGTTTCAGACTTCCGATTTTGCTAAGCTTGCCCTGATCATTTTTGTGGCACGCTTTCTTAGCCGCAATCAAACGGAGATACAGGATTTTAAGAAAGGATTTTTACCTGTACTGGCGTTCATTGGCATTATCTGCGGACTGATTGCGCCGGAAAACCTGTCGACGGCAGCCATATTGTTCGTTACCTGTCTCGTGATGATGTTTATTGGCCGTGTTAAGGTGCTGTATCTTTTTGGACTCGTGGTAGCTGGTGTAATGATGCTCGCTTTCGTGGTACTCATTGGAAAAACTTCAACCACCAGCGGACGTGGCCAAACCTGGGAAAACAGGATCACTCAGCATTTTTCCAAGGATTCCAATCCGGATGAAAAATTCCAGTCGGATAAAGCAAAAATCGCTATTGCAAACGGGGGATGGTTCGGCAAATTCGCCGGTCACAGCACCCAGCGCAGATCACTCCCACAGGCTTACTCCGATTTTATATTTGCCATTGTCATTGAAGAATACGGATTCTTGTTCGGGGCATTACCCCTTATGTTCATTTACCTGATTTTACTCTACCGGGCGGGGGTGACGGTGCGAAAATGCTCGCGCTCGTTCCCGGCATTCCTGGTAGTCGGACTCACCGTGGGCCTGGTTATTCAGGCCATGGTTAACATGGGTGTTTCATCAGGGTTGCTTCCGGTAACCGGTCAGCCGCTGCCGTGGGTGAGCCGCGGGGGGACATCGATCATTTTCACTGCCATAGCCATTGGTATCATTTTGGGCGTAAGCCGGTCAGTAGAAGAGGAGGTTGTCGGTGCAGAAGAATAAAACATATCGCATCATATTAAGCGGCGGCGGCACAGGCGGGCACATTTTCCCGGCTATCGCCATTGCTAACGAGATCAAAACAATGATCCCATCGGTGGATATCCTCTTCGTTGGAGCTCTCGGGAAAATGGAGATGGATAAAGTTCCTCACGCAGGATATAAAATTGTCGGCTTGCCAGTGTCAGCCTTTCATCGGGGACTATCGGCCAAAAACCTGCTGTTCCCATTCCGTCTGCTGGCTAGTATGATTAAAGCATCGCGTGTGGTGAACGATTTTAAGCCCGACCTCGTGATCGGAACCGGCGGATTTGCCAGTGGACCTGTCCTGCGCGTGGCAACCAGAAAAGGCATTCCAACCCTGATACAGGAACAAAACTCATTCCCGGGTGTCACTAACCGTTTGCTGGCGAAGAAAATAGGCGCTATTTGTGTCGCTTATCCTGATATGGATCGCTGGTTCCCGGCTGAAAAGATTAAAATTACCGGAAATCCGGTTCGCAAAGACCTGCGGATACCTGAAAGTAGGATAGCCGAGGCAAAAGCCTGTTTTAATATCTCAGGAAAAAACCCGGTAATCTTGGTGTTCGGCGGAAGTCAGGGCGCCCGGACTCTCAATCAGAGCCTCTATGCCAATATCCGACAGATATCGCAGGCGCCTGTGGATATTATCTGGCAAACCGGAACCACCTTCTATCAGACTGCAAAAGAAGAAGTCGAGATGCAGGGCGTCGAAAATATCCGTGTCATGGAATTTATCCATGAAATGAATTTTGCTTATGCCCTGGCAAGCTTGGTAGTCAGCCGCTCCGGCGCTATCACCCTGTCGGAACTCGCCCTGCTTGGCAAACCGGCTATCCTGGTGCCGCTGCCCAGCGCTGCGGAAAATCATCAGGCAAAAAATGCACAGACGTATGTCGATCATGGTGCTGCTCTGCTCGTTACAGACCAGGAAGCCCACGCACAGCTGGTTACTGCCATGCTCCTCCTTATTACCGATGCTCCCCGGCTAACTGATATGGCCGCTAATATGATACGCTTCGCCAAACCCGATGCCGTCACCGAAATTGCCCAGGTGGCACTCAACCTCCTTTGTCATCCCGACGAAAGTCGGGACCCCGTCCCTAACCACGAATCTATATAACCATGCTGCTCGACCGTATTCAACGCGTATATTTTCTAGGCATCGGAGGCATTGGCATGAGCTCCCTGGCCCGATTCTTCCGCAGTCGCGGCATCGCCGTGGCAGGGTACGACCGTACACAAACCCCACTTACCAAGGCTCTTGAATCCGAAGGTATCAACATACATTATACCGATAATCCTGATCTTATACCCTTTACAGTTCGAACACATCCTTTTGAACCTGAAACACTTATAATATTTACTCCGGCTATCCCCAAGGAATCACCTGAGCTCAATTATTTCATCGATAATGAATATCTCCTGCATAAACGGTCGGAAATTCTTGGACTGATCACCCGTTCATACGACAGTCTGGCTGTTGCAGGTACCCATGGCAAGTCGACCGTCACCGCCATGATCGCTCAGATCCTGATCGAATCAGGCGAGGGCTGCACCGCTTTTCTGGGCGCTATCAGCAAGAGCATCAACAGTAATCTCGTGTTATCAGAAACTTCACGCTGGGCCGTTGTGGAGGCCGATGAGTTCGACCGGTCGTTCCTGCAACTTAACCCGTTTATGGCTTGCGTAACTTCGATGGATCCCGATCATCTGGATATTTACGGCGACTATGAGACCCTTATTCAGGGCTTTGCCGATTTTGTTAACCGAGTGAAGCCGCAGTCGAAACTCCTGTTGAAACGTGGATTGTCACTTCGTCCCGATTCAAAACGGAAACAGGAAGTTTCCACCTATAGTCTCGATAATCCTGAATCCGGATTCTATGCCTCAAATATACAACAGGTTGAGCTGGGCTACAGCTTCGATCTGATGACGCCCGAAGGTCCGGTAAAAGATATTCTCACCCGTATACCGGGTATAACCAACGTCGAAAATGCGGTCGCAGCTTCGGCCCTCACCTGGATGGCAGGCATCAGCGATGACGGCATCCGCAAGGGGATCGCCGCTTTTGAGGGTCTGGTGCGCCGTTTCGATGTCAGGTTCAGAAAGTCCGGTGTGGTATATATTGATGATTATGCCCACCACCCCAATGAAATCAGCGCATTGATCAGTTCCATCAGGCTGCTGTTTCCCGATAGTAAAATCACCGGGATATTCCAGCCACACCTTTATTCGAGAACCCGCGACTTTGCTGACGGATTTGCTGAATCTCTCGGAAAACTCGATGAGCTGATTCTCCTTGATCTATACCCGGCACGTGAAAAGCCTATCCCGGGGGTCGATTCAAAAATGATATTCGATCTGGTTAATCTGACCGATAAGAAATTGTGCAATAAAGCTGATCTGCTGGGAATTCTTGATACCATCAAGCCCGAAGTCCTGCTGACTATCGGTGCCGGTGATATCGACCAGCTTTGCGAACCCATTGTAAAATATCTGGATGAGCATGTGGCGTAAGATTCTAAATATCAGTTCATGGGTTTTACTGGTTGCTTACCTGGGCGTCAGCCTGTGGTTTACTGAGCAGCGCATGAATCAATTGACTTTCCGCCAGGTGTACGTAAATGTCACCGACAGTCTGGTAAGTCACTTTATAACCCCTACTGAAGTTACAGAGGTTCTTTCGCAAAAGGGAATTCGGATTACAGGAAACAAATTGTCGGCTCTGAATCGCGATGAGGTAAAAAATACGGTAAAAACGCTCTCCGGAATTAAAAATGCCGTGGTATACAGTACGCCCGATGGGTCACTATTTATTGAAGTCTCGCAAAGAACTCCGGTGATGCGGTATGTCGCCCCATTCACCTCCTATTATATTGATTCCGAAGACAAGGAAATGGCACTGTCAGCTCATTATTCGGCTCGCGTGCTTGTCGTTTCAGGTGCCGGGGATAAAAAATTCATCCGCGACAGTCTCTTCGGTATGGTAAACGCTATCCGCAGCGAACCATTTCTCGATGAGCTGGTCGAGGAAATCAGCGTTAACCCGGATCATACACTCGAAATTCTTCCCAGGGTTGGCGATCAGAGGATACTGTTTGGCGATGCTTCGAATTACGATTGGAAACTGGAGAAGCTGAAGGTTTTTTATAAGCAGGGATTGCCGAATGTTGGCTGGGACCGGTATTCGAAAATCGACCTGCGGTTCAGTAACCAGGTGGTGGGCCGCAAATGGAGCGATCAGCAGAGATTGCAGAGGGATTCATTAAGGGCAACTATCGATACCACTTTTGTTTACAAACCGAAGAAGGTTGAAAAAGTGAAACTGGTTGTTGCCAAGGCGCCAAAGGTGAATAAAACGAAAAAGAAAGTCTGACAAAAAATATGGCAAAAAGAGAATTTATATCGGCGATTGATATTGGAACGACAAAGATCGTTGCAATGATCGCACGTAAAACCGAGGACGGCAAGTTCGAGATCCTGGGCATGGGGAACGCCCCGTCCAGCGGAGTCAAGCGCGGCGTGGTGGTCCATATCGATGAAACAGTCAGCGCGATTGAGCTGGCCAAGCAGCAGGCTGAAGAGCAGGCCGGTTACCGCATGAGCGAAGTTTATGTGGGTATTGCCGGTCAACATATCAGGAGTATGAAGAATAGGAATTCTAAATATCTTGATAATGAAGAAATTACACAGGAAGATGTGACTTATCTCCACGACCAGATGGCTAAAACGCCACTGGATCCGGGTGATGAGATCCTTCATGTGATCCCACAAAGTTATATCGTGGATTCCGAGACTGATGTCAGTAAACCTGTTGGCATGTCGGGACGAATGCTGGAAGCAAATTTTCACCTGGTGATCGGTAAAGTTGCCTCAGCCCGAAATATTTCAAAATGCATCGAGAGGGTGGAGCTGAAGGTGAAAAAGATGATTCTGGAGCCTTTGGCATCAGCTACCGCAGTGTTGACGGCCGACGAACGCGAAGCTGGAGTAGTGCTGATAGATATCGGCGGTGGAACAACAGATATCGCTGTGTTTTATAATGATGTTGTCAGGCACACGGCTGTAATACCGTTTGGAGGCAATGTAATCACCAATGATATTAAGGAAGGCTGCTCGATTCTTCTCCGCCAGGCCGAATCGCTGAAAGTTCAGTTCGGATCGGCCATGGGGGATACCGCTGCTGATGATAAGGTGGTTACCATCCCCGGCATCAGCGGTCGCGATGCCCGCGAGATCTCCTTTAAGAATCTCGCGTACATTATCCAGGCCCGCATGGAAGAGATTCTGGATGCCGTGAATTACGAAATTGAGAATTCGGGATACGCCGAAAAGGTTAGCGCTGGCATTGTCATTACCGGTGGTGGTGCAATGCTCAAAGGATTGCCACAGCTGATCAAGTATAAAACCGGTTATGATGTCCGAGTTGGATATCCCAACCAGTTTCTGGTGGCAGAAACGGATGCAGCAATCACCCAGCCACTGTTCTCTACTGGTATCGGCCTGATTGTGGAAGGTTCGCTCGGCGGTGCTACTGCCGGAACACGGCCGGGATTCGGAACACGGAAAAAGCAGGCTGGTGGCACGCTGAAAGAGAAGATCCAAACCGGATGGCTAAGTTTTTTTAATGATGAAAGTAATAGGTTATAACCAATAAATCTGACCCTATGTTTGAGGACGTTTATCAATTCGAAGAACCCCGGGAATCTAAATCGATCATTAAGGTGATCGGGGTAGGCGGCGGCGGAAGCAATGCCGTAAATCACATGTATCAGCAGGGAATCCGCGGGGTGGAATTCGTTATTTGCAACACCGATAGTCAGGCGCTGCAAATGAGCCCTATTCCCAATAAGATTCAGCTGGGTAAAACGCTCACCTTCGGCCGTGGTGCCGGTAATGAGCCCGAAAAAGGCCGCGACTCAGCGCTGGAAAGCATTGAGGATATCCGCAGATTCCTCAGCGACAACACCAAGATGGTGTTCCTGACCGCCGGAATGGGCGGTGGTACCGGAACCGGAGCTGCTCCTGTAATCGCAGAAGTAGCCACCGAACTCGGTATTCTTACCGTTGGTATTGTAACCCTGCCATTCTCGTTCGAAGGGCAGAAACGATGGAACCAGGCTGTAGAAGGCATTACCCTTTTAAAGGATTATGTTGATGCTCTGCTGGTTATCCATAACGATCGCCTTCGCGATATCTATGGCGATCAGAAACTTTCCGTGGCTTTTGGCCATGCCGATAATGTTCTGGCTATGGCTGCCAAAGGCATCGCTGAAATCATTACCGTTCACGGGTATGTAAATGTTGACTTTGCCGATGTTCGCACCGTAATGGAGCGCAGCGGTGTCGCTATCATGGGATCAGGTGTTGCCGAAGGCGAAAACAGGGCTTATGAGGCAATCAGTAAAGCGCTGATCTCTCCGCTGCTCAACAACAATAATCTCAAAGGAGCACGTAACATCCTGCTCAATATCACCTCTGGTAAACAAGAGGTTTTGATGGATGAAATTACCGAAATCATGGATTTCATTCAACACTGCACAAAAATCCAGTCTGATATTATCTGGGGAAATACTGTCGATGATTCCCTTGGAAATGCCTTGAGCGTTACGATAGTAGCTACCGGTCTCGAATCAGAAACCAGTCTTGGTGAACTGAAACCCGATATGGGACGGAAAACTTATGTAACCTCCCCGGCAGGTATGTATAATACCCTTCCAAAAGATATTTTCAACACCCAGCAGGATGCCGATTCCATTCCAATGGAAGTTGAAGGGGAAACGCAGAAAGAGCAGGACTTTACACTCTTTACTTCGGCTCCTGAACCCCGACAGACTAAAAAGCAGCGTCCTCCAAAAGTAAAAAGGGAGAATGCCATCACCCGTCTGGTAGGAACTTTGTTCGATGACAAAGACGACAAATTAGAATAGTTTTAAAAACAGTAATACATTGTAACATGTTTGACGATCTGGTCGATTTCAACCTTCCATTTAGTACATCACCGATCATTACCGTTATCGGAGTAGGTGGTGGCGGATGCAACGCCGTTAACAGAATGTTCCTCGAGGGTATCAGGGATGTCGATTTCATAGTCGCCAACACCGATGCACAGGCGCTCAGTGCCAGCCCGGTCGATCGGAAGATCCAGCTGGGCGCCACCCTTACCGAGGGACGCGGAGCAGGAAAAAGATCCGATGTGGGGGAACAGGCAGCTATCGAAAGTATCAATGAGATTACTGACCTCTTGCAGGGACAAACAAAAATGGTTTTTATCGTTGCCGGAATGGGAAAAGGTACCGGAACTGGCGCTGCACCTGTGATTGCCCGTGCTTGTAAAGATTTGGGCATTCTAACAGTCGGCGTCATTACCCTGCCGTTTACCATCGAGGGACCCTCGCGCCAGTTGCAGGCGCTTCAGGGTATTAACCGGTTAAAGGATGATGTGGATTCCCTGCTGATCATCCATAACGAAAAACTTCGCGAAATCTACGGAAACCTGTCGCTCGGCGAAGCATTCAAAAAAGCCGACGATATTCTCCTCCTCGCTGTTAAGGGTATTGCCGAAATCATTACTGTACACGGATATATAAACGTCGACTTTGCCGATGTGATCTCAGTGATGACCAAGGGCGGAATAGCCTTTATGGGATCTGCTTCCGCCCATGGCTACGACCGCGCAAGGAAAGTGATTGATGAAACCATTAACTCACCGCTTCTGTACAGCAATGACATCCGCGGAGCCAGCCGGGTATTGCTGAACATCACCTCCGGACAGGATGAGATCACCATGGATGAGGTGGGCATCATCAGCGACACGATCATGGCCCGCGTGGGCGTTTCAGTCAACGTTATCTGGGGAACCTGTACCGATGAATCCCTGACCGATGAGATACGTATCACTCTGGTGGCTACCGGTTTTAGGGAAGATATGATTCCTGAATGGCTCAGCCTGACCCCTCCGAAAAAAGAGATTATTCATCTGGAGAAATTCCGGACAACCGCTGCTTCTCAACCTGCACCTGAGAGAACTGAGCAGACTGAAAAAAGACCAAAGACAATAGAGCCTGTGACTGAAACTTCAATGGCACCAGCCCGGCCTTCTTTTTCTCCGCCTGCATATAATCCGCCGGTGGTCACCCCGGCAACCGACCCCGAATTTAAGGTGGCTGAAAATGAAATCACCAAGGATTCGATAAAGTTTGAACGTAATGTGCCCTCGGTTCCGATTGAGGATCCGGTGAAGACCGCCCGCCTCAAGGAGCTGAATTACCACAATCTCTCCAATCCTGATATTATTGACGAGGTGGAGAGGATTCCAGCTTATAAAAGGAAAAAACTACCCGTCCAGGAGCAACTTTTTTTTGAGGAAGAGAAACAATCCAGATATACTTTGGGAGCTGACGCCAAGCTGAGGTCAAATAATTCATTTTTATTTGACGTCGTGGATTAGCTGCCTATGGATAATAACGATACCGATATCCGGTTCCTGAGGGACGATCCCGGAAAGCTGCTGGTTCGGTATCAACCTGTTATCCGTATAATTGTAAAAAATCTTGCCTACCAGGGATACCTTCCAAAGAGGGATGTCAACGACCTGATGCAGGATGTCAATCGCAAGCTGCTGGAACGTTTGCCACGGATCCGCGATCAATATAATTACAAGAGCAAGTTTAAGACCTATTTCTCTGTGGTGGTGCGGAACCTCTGCCTCGAGGAGTTTCGCAAAGTGAGAATTGTTGCCGAGCCGCAAGCGGAAGTATATGAGCAGACTTCTCAGGAAAGCGCTACCGATCAGCTGACCATCCGACAGGAATATGAACGTTTGCAAAGAGCCTTCCGGCTGTTTGGCCACGAAAGGAATGCCCTTTGGATTACCCTCCGGTGTTTTGCCGATCTGGAAGTCGTAGCCGGGGACTTTCTGGACTTTGACCTGGATCCGGGTGAGGAAAAACGGAACGAGCTGGCCACCCAGGTCAATGATGCCAATCAATTGCAGAAAAGGGAAAAAATGGATGCTTTGAGCAGTGCATTTAACCAACTCGAAAGAAAACCACGAACTCCCGACGCCCTGCGAAAATGGACCTCCAGCCGGTTGGATGAACTCCTGGTTCTGATGAACGGAAAACCTCCCAGATCAGCCTATACAATTGAGATTCTTTATATTCTGATGGAAAAAGCTGAATATCATGAAAATAATGAGTGACTTTTACAACCCGGGGCACCCGGACGAAAATGAGCTGGCACAATATGCAGAATTTCTGCGCTTTGAAACCGGTAGCATCCCCGAGGAACTGATCGCCCACGTGGAATCGTGCAGCTACTGCCGTGCCGAGCTGATGGCCATTACCGATATGCTTGATGAACTTCCCGACCTCGATGAAGTGGGCAGTGGGCAGCCGGCAGTTGGCAGTCAGCAGTCGGCTGTTGGCAGTCGGCAGTCAGCAGTCGGCAGTCAGCAGGTTAGGCGTCCTGTCATCAGTATTCTTCGGGCCGCAGCCGCTATTGCAGCAGTCTTTCTAATTGCATGGATCGTGCAGCAGACACTTCCCGGTCGCCTGCACAAAGAACAGCTCGCATCCGATACCCAAAACCCGATACCTGATACCCGAAACCCCATACCCGACACCCGAAACCCCACACCTGATACCCGAAACCTGACACCCGAAACCCGAAACCCGATACCCGATACCCTCCTTTACGCCGCCGCCTATATCCCCAATCCAGCTTTCGAAAACCTGGTTGCAGCCAAATACCGCTCTGGTACTGATCCTGCAGTGCAGGGCCCTGACCCCGGAAAAATATTCGCACCAGGCGATACCCTGAAAATTTCCTGGACCCCCCAACCTGACGAATCCTATCAGTTGGTGATCCTCGATAACAAATCGAATATGGTGAAAGAGATCAAAGCCGGACCTGATCCGCACCTGACCTGGAAAATCGATCTGAAACCCGGACTCTACTATTGGAAATTTCTTGGCAGGGAAGAAATGTGGAAAGTCGGCCGGCTCAAGGTGATCAGTTCAAAATAGCTGCTTCTGTCTTTCGTCTACCGATCTTCTTCTTCCTTCCGTCCACCGTCTTCCGTCTTCTTTTCCTATCTTCGTCTCCATGATCGACTATTCTACAATCGAACGGATTATTCAGGCAGCCGAGATCACAGATGTGGTCGGTGATTTCGTTAGTCTGAAGCGGCGTGGTGTTAACTTCTTGGGCCTATGTCCGTTCCATAATGAGAAAACCCCATCATTTACCGTTTCCCCCTCCAAGGGCATATTCAAATGCTTTGGATGCGGCAAGGGCGGTAACTCGGTAAACTTCCTCATGGAGCATGAACATCTGACCTATCCCGATGCCCTCCGCTGGCTCGCAAAAAAATATCATATCGAGATAGCCGAAACGGAAGAATCAGCTGAGGAACTCCAGCATAAGAATGAGCGGGAGTCGATGATGGTGCTCAATGAATTTGCCTGGAAATATTTTACGCGGATGATGAACGATTCCGAAGAGGGACGCTCCATTGGCTTTGGATATTTTAAGGAAAGGGGATTCCGACGCGAAATAATCGATAAATTCCAGCTGGGATATTCTCCCGAACAGCGCGATGCCTTTGTGCAAGAGGCTCTTAAAAGCGGATATAAACAGGAATATATTGTAAAAACCGGATTAGGAATTGAGAAGTCCGATCGGCTTTTCGACCGATTCTCGGGCAGGGTGATGTTTCCGATCCACAGCCTGTCAGGTCGCGTGATCGGTTTTGGCGGACGAATACTTCGCAGCGATGCCCAGGCAGCTAAGTATCTGAACTCACCTGAATCCGAAATCTACCATAAATCTGCCACCCTGTATGGGATTTATTTTGCCCGGAATGCTATGGTCCGCGAAGATAAATGCATCCTGGTTGAAGGTTATACCGATGTGCTTTCCATGCATCAGTCTGGCATTGAGAATGTTGTTGCCAGCTCAGGCACCTCGCTTACGGAGGACCAGATACGGCTCATCAAAAGGTTTACCATAAATGTCACCATCCTGTACGACGGCGATCCGGCCGGAATAAAAGCTTCCTTGCGTGGCATCGACATGATACTCGAGGAAGGGATGCACGTGAGAGTGGTATCATTGCCGGTCGGTGAAGATCCCGACTCCTTTGCCCGCTCGCACAGCTCTTCGGCTATGCTGGATTATCTGAAAGAAAACGAAACGGATTTCATACGGTTTAAAACCAGGCTTTTGCTTGAGGAAGCAGGCAAGGATCCGGTTAAGCGGGCGCAAATGATTCAGGAAGTTGTGCGGTCGGTTGCCATAATTCCCGACCGTATAGAAAGGACAGTTTATCTGCAGGAATGCAGCAGTATGCTCGGTGTGGATGAACAAACTTTGTTCACCGAAGCTGCCCGCGTAAAACGCAAGATGTGGGAAAAGAACCGCACAGGCCCGGGTGGCCGAAGTGGCGATCAGGGCTACTCCCCGGAACCTTATAGTCCAAGTCCGCGTCAATACGACAGACCAGCAGCAGCCGATCCATCCCTTTCAGCCGCAGCCCCGTTTGAAATCGAGGAACGTGAAATTATCCGGATAATGCTGAATTATCCCGATAAAATAGTCATCGAATTACCGGGTCAGCATAAGGACGAAACCATCCCGGTCAGTGTTATGGACTTCTTCCTGCAAGAGATGGAAACAGATAACCTGGTCCCGGAGAATCCGCTGTATGCGAAAATTTTTCATGAGTTTCAGGAACGATGGGGAACCCCCGGACTGAATATACAAACAATGCTCACCAATAGCCAGGATCCGGAAATCAGTCACCTGGCCGTTGACCTCCTTACTCCCGGTCACCAAATCAGCAAGATCCATGAAAAGGGTGGAGCTTATGTCAGGTCCGAAGACCAGATAATCAAGCAGCTGGCACCTGAAATTTTAGCTTCCTACCGAAGCAAGAAAGTGAAGCAGATGATCAGCGTCATTGATGAACAGATCCATGCCCTTCAGGGTACCGAAGACGACGGCTTGATCACAGGCCTGCTTGAAGACCGCCGCCAGCTTGAAGAACTCCGCAAAGCTTACTCAAAGGAATTGCGCAGAATCATTATCTAAACGTCGCGCATTACAAGTATTTTCTAACGATCTTTACATATATGGAATTGAGCGACATGATCGGTTCGAGTCCTGCTGATGGGATTTTCAAAACACTGTTTGAAAACTCTGTCATCGGTATGTCAATTACCAGTTTCGATGGTATGATCTTGACTAATGCAGCCTTTCGTTTAATGGTTGGCTATACCGAAGAGGAACTGGCGTCGCTTAAATGGATGAATCTGACCCATCCCGACGATATTGCCCTCGATAATCAGATGGCAAAGTCATTAATGTCCGGGGAAAGGGAGTCCTGCCGCTGGCAAAAGAGGTACATCCATAAAAATGGAAACATCGTTTATGTGGATATCAGTTCTGTAATCCACCGCGATGAAAATGGTAAGCCTCTCTTTTTTACTACAACCGTTTCTGATGTTACGGCACAGGTTACCTTGAAGAATAGACTCGCTGAAAGTGAGGCAATGATTCAGGAATCGCAGAAGATCGCCTTCCTGGGAACCTATAATTTTGATCTTTTCACCGGCTTTTGGTCAAGCTCGGAAATCCTTGATGAAATTTTCGGAATCGATGAAAATTATGTACGATCCTTCGAAGGCTGGAGCCTGGTTATACATCCAGACTGGCGAGCTGAAATGGTCGATTATGTCACGAATTATGTGGTCGCAGAAAAGCATCAATTTGACAAGGAATACAAGATCATCCGCCAAAACGACAGACAGGAAAGATGGGTGCATGGACGGGGCCGGCTTGAATTTGATGCATCCGGTCATCCACAAAGGCTGATTGGAACCATTATCGATATAACTACCGTCAAGAATACTGAGCTTGCTCATCGCCAGAGTCTTGAGAAATTGAGGATTCTCGCGGATAACCTCTCCGGGTTTATTGCTTATGTTGATGCCGATACCTTGAGATATGAATTTGTCAATGCGATGTTCGAAAAATCATTCGGGATTCCTGTTGATAAAATTATCGGAAGTCATATCAAGGATATTATTAGCGAAGAAAATTACCGTTTCGCGCTCAAATATATCGAAGAGGTAAAATTGGGCCACCCGATCTCCTACGAGAATGTTTTCAATATGACCACAGGACAACGATGGGTGCAGGTTAATTATACTCCCGTATTCGACTCGCGCGGGAAAGTCACATCGATTGTTGCCCATAGTTACGATATCACCGAACGTAAGCAAATGGAACTCGATCTCGTAGCCGGACAAAATAGGGTGAACCGACAAAGAAATGCCATTGCGGAATTAGTAACGGAATCCTCGGTGATGTCTGGAAATGTTCATGCCGCCATCAACCGGATAACGGAATTGATATCCTATGTTTTTGAGGTAGAAAGGACCAGCTTATGGCTGGTTTTCGATGATGGGGAGATTCTGAAGTGTGTTTCTCTTTTTGGGACAGATGGTGGTAGTATCAGGGAAGGATTGGTGATTTCCGCAACGGATTATCCACGATATTTCGCGGCTCTCGCAACCGGTGAAATAATCAATGCCAGCGACGCACGTTCCGACGAGCGAACAAGTGAGTTCTCTGATCATTATCTTACTCCGTTTGGCATGGAATCTATTCTGGATGTACCCGTGATGGTGGATGGAACCCTGGCTGGTGTGCTAAGCCTCGAAAAAGCGGGTGGTGGCAGGGTCTGGAAACCTGATGAGGAAGCCTTTGCGACTACCGTCGCCTCATTTGTTTCCCTGGTATTTACTAACGATAAAAGGAAGAAATCTGAAATTGCCCTGCGCGAGAGCGAGGAACGATACCGACTGCTCATTGATTTATTGCCTACTCTGGTTTTTGTTAAGGATGTTGATGGACACTTCGTTGCAGCAAATGCTGCCTGTGCACGATACCTGGGATTATCCTCTCCCGACGAAATGATGGGTAAAACAGATGAAGATTTTTATTCGCCTGAAGTCGCTAAAGTATTTAGATCAGATGAGCTTCAGGTCATGAAAGGATTTCCACTGATAAACAAGGAAGAAACAAGTCAGGATTCACCTCCCAACCAACGATTTTTCCTGACAAGCAAAGTTCCGCTTTATTCCGCCGATGGCAAGTTTAACGGAATTTTGGGAACCAGCCTGGATATAACTGAGCATAAAAAAGCCGAAATTATTCAACTTATCCAGATAAATATTGCCCGGGAAGTTGTAGTGGTAGAAACACTTGTTCAGATGGTGACGACAGTCAGAACTGAACTCATGCGGATCATGGATGCCAAAAATTTCTTTGTGGCCCTTTATGATGGCGAAACGGATACCCTCAAAAAAGTCCTTTTTATTGACCAAAAGGATGAATTTACCGAATGGAAAGCCGATAGTTCTTTGTCCGGGCAGGTTGTGAAGAATAGAAAAACAATATTGCTGAATAGAACGGGCATTGAAAAAATTTCTAATGATAAGAAATTTAACTTTTTGGGGACACCTGCGGAATGTTGGTTAGGCGTCCCTTTGATTATTGATAACAAAGTGATCGGGGTGATGGTGGTGCAAAGCTATACCAATCCCAATGCCTATAACAGGGAATCTGCTGCACTGCTGGAGATGGTCGCCCATGAGCTAAGCCTTTACATTGACTGGATAAAAATGATTGACGACCTGGTTGCTGCTAAGGACAAAGCGGAAGAAAGCGATCGGCTTAAAACCGCATTCCTCGCAAACATGAGTCACGAAATCCGAACTCCCCTGAATAGTATTATCGGTTTTTCAGATCTTTTGGTCGAAGACGTAAACGAGATGGAGGATGTGCTGAAATATGCGGGAATCATCCGATCGAGTGGCGACCGGCTTCTTAACCTCATAAGCAACCTGATTGATATCAGTAAAATTGAGTCAGGTACCGAAAGGATCCGGATGACGAAATTCTCGCCTGTGGCAGTTCTCAGAGAGGTAATTGCTCAGTTTCAGTACCGGCCTTTGAAAGAATCAATTCAGATCAGGGTGAAAATACCAGATCAGTTGAAGGATAGATTTATTGAGACCGATACCATGAAGTTTCAGCAGGTTTTTACTAACCTGATAAATAATGCATTCAAATTTACCGAAAAGGGATTTGTTGAAATAGGAATTGAAGATACGCCGGTGGGATTGTTATACTTTGTCCGGGATTCAGGTATAGGCATTCCAGAGGACAGGATTGACCGGGTATTCGACCGTTTTTACCAGGTGGATGCAACAATAATCCGCCGGTTTGAAGGTGCAGGTCTCGGCTTGTCGTTATGCAAAGGGATGATTGAATTGCTGGGTGGTAAAATCTGGGTCGAAAGCCAGGTAGGCAAGGGCAGCAAGTTTACGTTTACGCTGCCGGCATAACCAAAACCGAAGAAGAAGAGCGGGGGACGAAAAAGAAGACCGGTAGACGGAAGACGGAGAAGAAGATCGGAAATCGGAATTCTCAATTCGAATCTCATCCTTGGTTTTCTCTATCTTTACTTCATGAGCTTAAAGCATCTTCTGTTCATCGTGGTAGCCGCCTCCCTTTCGGTCCCGGCTCTTTCCCAGCTGGTGAAAGTCGACACTTTTGCCCCGCACCGCGCCGATACAATATTAATAGAACGTAATTGGCGCACGCGCAGTAAAATCATATTGGCTGAACTCGAATTCAATCAGGGAGATACAGTTACACCCCAGGACCTGGAAGTATCGCTTAAAAAAATCTGGAACCTTCAGAATTTTGCCACCGTGGATTATCGGTGGGACTCCCTCCCAGATGGCCGGTCAGCTTTGCACCTCATCACCCGTGATGCCCTCACCATAATTCCGATCATTGGCGGAGATCTTTCGAAACAGGGTCTCAAGATCTCAGCCGGCCTTGCCGACAAAAATTTTCTCGGTCGGAATATCAGCCTGGCTGTCAGGGGACAATATGGTGAAAATGAACCATCATTTGGCGAGATTTTGCTAACGATACCCAGACAGTTGCTGTGGAAAAATATGTCGATCGGTGCAGGTGTAAGGAGGGAATCGGTTTATGATGTGGATGCTGATCAGGCATTCGTTAGTATAGTAAATCCCTTGCATCAGGATTATCATTATACTTTTTCACCCGATCTTGAAACCGGTTACTACAGGCTTCATCCTACCGCACTGTCGCTCGAGCAATGGCCCGAATCGCCCGATTATAACAGGCAATTCTGGTACTTCCGGATAACAGAATCTGTTGGAACTATAACGCATCGCCGTCATCAGGAGGAGGGATTCAACCTCACCGGGATGATCGGCGCCGGAATCGGGCTCAATCAAAATACCCAAAACTATTATGAATGCAGTGTCCATGCAGAATATGACAAACTGCTGAATCCCCGGCTTCAGCTTGGGTTACGCTGGCAGGGAAGTTACAATTCGGGCCCTTATTTTTATTTCGTCCCCCGATATGGGCCATCAAATATTCGCGGTATCGCTTACGGCGACCTAACTGGCAATCTGATGCAACTGGCTTCTGCCGGATTATATTATACCTGGATCAATCGTGATTATCTGGCCGTTGAACAATCAGTATTCGCACAATTAGGCTCCGCTTCAGGAAGGGTCCGTGATCCGAAAGATGTTGGCTTCAGATATGCAATCGGAACCGGTTTTCAATTCACAATCCCTATGTATCCAGCCGCCAGTCTGCTTATCTCTTTCAGTTACAATCCCTCCGCCAAAAATTGGCTCTACTTTGAATTCTAGATTCTATTCGTCAAACATTTCTTATTGTTCGTCAAATAGATTTTACAATTGAACCCAATTAGCTAATTTCGTACTCCTTACAGCAATTATGTTCAAAGGTAAAGTTTCAACGGGTTCAATCCTTCTTACAGGCTATCTGGTCTTGAGTGGCTTTATCATACTTGCGGCTACTCGGATTTATCTAATGTACGGTTTAGTTGAGCATCGTCTTGAATTCCTCGTAATTGTATCACTTTTGATTTTTCTACCCGGGCTGATGCTAATTTTGGTCTGGCGTCGCCAGGAACGACGATTATTATTGCAACAAATCAAGGCAGGTAACTCCCTTAGCGAGAGCTTCTCCCGATATAAGGACCTTTTTCTTAGCAACCCAATTCCCATGTGGGTTTACCGGGTTTCGGATTTGAAGTTTCTGGAAGTAAACGATGCCGCCATTGACAAGTATGGCTATTCAAAGGAAGAGTTTGCTAATATGACCCTCGAACAAATAAGGCCCCCTTCGGAAATCGCACTGTTATTTGCTGAACTAAACGCGCCGCGGGAAAACTTTCACCATGTACCGGGCGTATGGAAGCACCAACTCCGCGATGGGCGGACCATAAAAGTGGAGGTCAATTCGCATCGGATCGTTTACAATAATGAAAATGCCGCTTTGGGAATGGCTTACGATGTCACAGAACGCGAATCGGAAGTCAAGGATCTTTGGGACCATGCCCCCTGCGGTTATCATATCCTTTCTCCTGATCTGACAATTATCCGGATGAATGCCACCGAACTGCAATGGCTTGGATATACCTCCGATGATATTGTAGATAAGGTCAAAATGGCTGACCTAATGACTCCTGAAGGAAAAATTCGGTTTGTGGAGGGCTATAATCAATTAATGATCCAAGGTGAAATAAGAGATGTGGAAAATGAATTGATACGGAAGGACGGTTTGGTTCTTCCGGTATTAATGAGTGCAAAAGTGGTCAGAAATGAAGATGGCAGCCTTTTACATATCAGGGCAACAGTTATCGATGATTCTTATTTGCGGGCCTCGAGGCATGAAGAAGGCGAGAAGTTCCGCATGCTGGCGGAAAACTCTTTCGATGAAATTTTTATGTTCGATATGTCATTGAACTATACCTATGTCAGTCCTGTAGTCATGCAACTACGCGGATTTACCGTGGAGGAGGCCCTGAGCGAAACCATCGTGGAAGGGATGACACCTGCTTCAGGGCAACTGGCCATGAAGCTGATAAAGGGGGAGATGGAAAAATTAATGGCCAATCCTACAAAACGCCTCGATCCGATCACCATTGACCTTGAAATGCTCCGAAAAGACGGATCAACGGTCTGGACCGAAATAAAATGCGGATTTATTTACGGATTGGATGGCAAACCATTTGGTGCCCTGGGTATTACGCGCGATATCAGTGAAAGAATAAGGATGATTGAAGAATTGGTCGGAGCAAAGGAAAAAGCGGAGCAATCTGATCGACTTAAATCAGCCTTCCTGGCGAATATTTCCCATGAGATAAGAACACCCCTCAATGCCGTGGTTGGATTTTCGGATCTGCTTGAAGAAGAGGAGGACCCTTCCGCCCGAAAGGAATTTATTAACGCGATTCGCAGTGGGTCCGATCAGCTCCTCCGGATCATTGATGATGTAATGTATCTTTCACGTGTCGATTCAGGAGAGATTCTTATTAAACCTGCCGGCATTTCACTTTCTGGCCTTTTTACGGATCTGGAAAACCTGCTTCGAAACATAATGCTGAAAAGATGCCCACCCGGAATGTCACTTAACCTGGTGCTCGAAAAGGGGAAAAACCCTGACATTGCGTTCCTGGATGTTGCCAGGGTGACAAAAATTATGGAAGTTCTCTTCGATAATGCCATTAAATTCACGAGTACTGGGGCAATTACTCTTGGTTATGGACCCGGTTGTGCCAAGGAAATGGTCAGGTTTTTTGTACGCGATTCCGGGATAGGCATACGAGAGGACCAGCAAACACTGATTTTTGAAAGATTTCGCCAGGCCGATCATGCTCTTAGCAGAAGGTATGGCGGTACCGGACTGGGTTTAGCAATCAGCAAAAACCTCGTCGAAATGATGGGCGGCACTATCGGTGTTATATCAAAAGAGGGTAAAGGATCGGAATTCTGGTTTGAGCTTCCGGCCGCATCAAATCTGAACTGAAACTTTCAGGTTACCACATAATTCTTAGATTTGAGCAGACTAAAATGCTCATGAATAGGAATTCCACCCTCTACAAAATCGCTGTAACCCTTTTTGCCATTGGGTTTCTCCAGATGGCCACCGTAAATATCGTTTCGGCTCAGGAGGATACTCTCAGAAGAACTATCGATGAGGTAGTTGTTACTGCCAATAAATTTGAGATGCTGAGGCGTCAGGTCGTTCAGCACATAGATATCATAACCCGGCGCGACCTGCAATGGATGAATTCCATGAACTCGGCTGATGTACTAAGCAATACCGGAAATATTCTGGTGCAGAAAAGTCAGGGCGGTGGTGGAAGCCCTATAATCCGTGGGTTCGAGTCGAGTAGGGTGCTGCTGATGATCGATGGAGTTCGCTTAAATAATGCGATTTTCAGAGGAGGCCACCTGCAAAATGTTCTTCGCATAGATAATGCAATCCTTGATAAGGTGGAAATCCTTTACGGCCCATCCTCAGCAATGTATGGCAGCGATGCCCTCGGCGGTGTGATGCATTTTATCACCAGAAAACCAGTGCTTAACCAAAAGATTCTGGGTAGTGCCCTGGTTCGCTATGGTACGGCAAACGAGGAGAAAACCGGCCATTTTGATGTTGGTTTCGGAGGCAAAAAACTTGCATCTCTCTTTAGTGTTTCTTATTCTGATTTTGGAGATATTGTGCAGGGAGCTAACCGGAAGAATGCTTACCCAACCTTTGGGGAGCGACCGGTTTATGTCCAAAGAATCAATGGTGCTGATAGTATCATGACCAATCCGGATAAAAACAGACAGGTTGGAACAGCTTACCGGCAGTTTGATTTTATCGATAAATATCTTTATCAACCCAATAGCAGGACTACCCATACCCTGAATTTTCAATATTCCACCACTGGAAATGTTACCCGTTATGACAGGCTTACTGAAACCGATAGCAAGGGAAAGCCGAAAAATGCAGAATGGTATTATGGTCCGGAAAAGCGCCAGTTGGCCAGCTATCGGTTTGAGAGAAAAATGACCACTGCGCTGATGGATAAGTTCTCTCTCACTGTTGCTTATCAGAATAACATGGAGAGCCGCAACAGCCGTAAACTGAATAGTACCAAACTGAAATCACAGAATGAACGGGTTAAAACTTACTCCTTTGATGTCGATGGATATAAAAAACTTCAGCGCCACGAGATAAATTACGGCGCCGAGGCCTATTTCAACGACGTTAAATCAACAGCCCTGTTTACGAATGTGAATACCCTGGAGGAAACCCCTGCCGATACAAGATATCCCGATGGCACTAATACCATGAATACGTTTGCGGTTTATGCTCAGGACAAAATCTCACTGGTCGGTGATAAGCTGTTTTTAAATGCGGGAATCCGTTACAACTATTCCGTACTGAATTCCACCTTTGCTTCCACCACATTCTTTGCATTCCCGTTTAATTCTGTGGAACAAAAAAGCGGGGCGTTCAGCGGCACGGCTGGATTACTCTATTTACCAACTGAGCGTACCAAGGTTACACTGCTGGCTTCAACTGGTTTCCGTACACCGAACATCGACGATATGATTAAGGTGTTTGAAAGTGTTGCCGGCCAGCTGATCGTTCCCAATCCGAACCTCAAGCCGGAATATACCACCAACCTCGAACTCGGTCTCGTTCAAACTATCGGTGGCAAGGCAAGGATCGAGGCAGGCGGATATTACACTTTTATTGATAATGCAATCGTAACGGCCCCCGACCAGTTTAATGGCCAGGACAGTGTGATGTATGATGGTGTGATGAGCAAGGTGTACAGCAGCCAGAACAAGCGGAAAGCCTTTATCGCGGGTGCTTATGGTACTGCAGGAATTGATCTTGCGTACGGATTTTCGATCTCCGATACGATTAATTATACCTATGGCCGCATCCATGAAACCACGGGTGATACTCCTCTCGACCATATCCCGCCTGTTTTCGGCAAGGCTGCTTTGGAATACCGCAGCAGTAAATTGCGGGGTGAACTTTCCTTTGTATTCAACGGCAAAAAGGATATTTCCAATTACCTGCTCAATGCCGAGGATAATGAAATTTATGCCACTCCGGATGGTATGCCGGCATGGAATACGCTGAATCTGCGATTGGCCTATCAGGTGCATAAATATTTAAATGTGCAGCTGGCCTGCGAAAATATTTTTGATACCAATTATCGGGTCTTTGCCTCTGGCGTAAGCGCTCCCGGTAGGAATTTCAGAATTACCCTTCGTACTTCATTCTGATTTCTGACTTTGATATGTGAAGAAGCACTAACTTTATACTGATTAATATTATTGGTATGGAAGTAATAAATCCTCCTGGAAGCCTGATTTGTCCGCATTGCGGCAATACAAATCATGAAAAAGCTTTCTTCTGCTCAAACTGCGGTGCTCCAATTGGCAGCAAATCAAGATACTACAGGGATCCTGCCGGGCAGGGCTATTATTTCGACGGACTACCGCTAATCTCCCTGTTGGTTACGATTTTTGGCTTCTTTGTCGCCGGATTTATCGGACCTCTGGTTGGTGTGATACTGGCTCATATCAGCCTCCGCCGAATCAGCCGAAGAAACGATAATGCTAACAGGGGCCTTGCAGTTGCCAGTCTTGTAATCGGTTACCTGATGCTGGTGATCGGACTGATCCTCCTGATTGCCCTGGGAGTATTTGTAGGAACAGCACTCTTTCACCAGGGATGGACGGGCGGTCCCTGGAGTAATATGTGAATTCCATGAAAAGCCGGAATGTGTTTACTAAGTCGGATGTCAGGGTTTTCCTGATATTAGCCATAACCCTGATAACCTTGTCCTTTCAGGTTGTCAGGATAACTGCCCAGGCCAATCCTGCTGTTTATCTGAAGGCTATTAAATCGGAGCTTAAAAAGGAATGGCCCGCCAACCGCACCATCAACCTTGTGTTTCATGGACATTCAGTACCGGCTGGATTTTTTAAAACCCCGGTAGTGAATACGCTCGATTCCTATCCTTACCAGCTTCTGGCGGAGTTAAAAGTTTTATACCCATATGCAGTGATCAATGTGATAAACACTGCCATTGGCGGCGAAAATTCGGAGGGTGGGGTGCGCCGGTTTAAGAAGGACGTTCTGGTGCATAATCCGGATGTTCTATTCATTGATTATGCATTGAACGATAGGGGAATCGGTCTCGATAAAGCAAGAGCAGCCTGGGAAACGATGATCTCGCTGGCCCTGAAAAAAAATATTAAAATCATTCTTCTCACTCCTTCACCCGATCAGAATGTGAAAATTCTGGTGCCTGGTAATGAGCTGGAAGTACATGCCCTTCAGATTAGAAAACTGGCTGAAAAATATAATATCGGCCTGGCTGACAGCTACGAAGCATTTCGCAAAATTGTAGCCTCAAATAAACCTGTGGCTGATTATATGTCGCAGGTAAATCACCCCAATAAACTCGGCCATCAGTTAATAATGGAGGAAATTCTGCCATACTTTAAATAAAAAAATATCGTTAGAATACAGGCAGAATCAGCGAGATAACGGTGCCGGGCATTTATTTTCAGCCTATTGTAAATATCAACTACTCACCGTATCTTCGCAAAGATTTATGTGTTAAAACATTAATGCGTTGTAATTGTTAGAAGTTTTTAAAATTTAATTTGGGAAATTATGAACATTTTCGTTGGAAGTCTTCCTTTTAGTCTGCAGGAAGCTGAATTGCAAGGAGTTTTCGAAGAGTATGGAGAAGTTAGCTCATGCAAAATTATTACCGACAAATTCTCGGGCAGGAGCAAAGGTTTTGGTTTTATTGAAATGGCGGATGACGAAGCCGCAAAAAAAGCAATTGAAGAACTTAATGGTGCTGAGATTGGCGGACGCGCAATCGTTGTTAACGAAGCAGAAGAGAAAAAACCGGGTGAAAGACGCGGTGGCGGCGGTTTTGGTGGTGGAGAAAGAAGAGGCGGTTTCGGCGGCGGCGACAACAGAGGCAGCGGCGGTTATGGCGGCAATCGTGGCGGTGGTAGCGGCGGCTCAGGCGGCGGTTACGGCAGTCGTGGAGGCGGTGACAGTCGTGGTGGAGCCGGTGGCGGCGGAAGCAGCCGTGGCGGTGGTCGCAGATCAAGCTACTAATACAAAAGCATATAAAAGATAGCCCGTCAACGATCTCAGATCGGATAACAGGCACTCGCTTATCAACCCCTTTCTTCATCACTAATTTCGATGGAGAAAGGGGTTTTTATATGTACGAATTCTGACCCCCGGTCAAAATAAAACAGAAATTGGGTAATTATATCGTAACTTAGATTTAAGTATTCACTCAATTCATATAACCTACCATGAAAAAAGTTTTAATAGCGCTGGATTACGATCCAACTGCCCAGAAGATCGCCGAGGCAGGCTATGCACTCGCAAAGGCTATGGACGCTGAGGTTACTCTGTTGCATGTAATATCCGATCCTGTTTATTATGCCTCCAGAGATTACTCACCCATAATGGGGTTTAACGGGTATATGGATCTGGGAACCCTTCGTAAGGACAGTGTGGAAGGTCTGACCGAAGCCTCGGCCCATTTTCTCGAAAAAACGAAGAAACACCTTGCAGATGATACTATTGAAACAATTATTAAAGAAGGCGATTTCGCTGATGCTATTCTAAAGGCTGCAAAGGAAATTCATGCCGATATGATTGTGCTGGGTTCCCATAGCCAAAAATGGCTCGAAAAAATTGTGATGGGCAGTGTAACCGAAAAGGTCCTGAACCATACCACCATTCCTGTATATATTATTCCTACCAGAAAACATAAATAATCAATTTTTCATATGAAAAAACTCACTGCGTTTTTAGTCCCGGCATCAATGCTCCTGCTCTGTGCAGGTTTGATTTTTGCCAGCCCTGCTTCCTTCGCTCAGCAAACGGCAAAAGCTGCTAAAGGAATTGTAATTCCCAAAAAGGTGAATAAGATTTTAACAGCTTCGTGCCTTCCTTGCCACTCCGACGCAGGACGTGCCAAACGGGCACTCAACCTTTCACAGTGGAATACCTACGATCCGGCTACCCAGCTGCAAAAAGTCAATAACATCGGGAACGAAGTTAGTCGGGGCAAAATGCCGCCGCCAATGTTTGTCGAAAACAACCCCAAACAGGCCCTGACAGCAAAACAGAAGGCTTTGATCGCCAAATGGATAAAATCATCAGCTTCCGCAAAAGAATAATAGTCTGTAAAAACTAATTTTCATGAAACGAATTCTGAGAATCGGGATCCCAATCCTGGTAATCCTGCTTGCTGCTATACTCTGGTGGCGCTTCTTTTTTGTTTTTGGGGAAGGGGTGAAAGCCGGTAACCTGAACTTTATCGTGAAAAAAGGGTACGTATTCAAAACCTGGGAAGGACGGCTGATACAAACTGGCTTTAAAACTCCTTCACCTGGCGGAATGCAAAGCAATGAGTTCGATTTCAGTGTCGCAAACGACAGCATAGGCGGAGTACTCGAACATTGTAGCGGGAAATCAGTGGAACTGCGGTATAAGGAATATCTGCATACCCTGCCGTGGCGCGGCATGAGCAATTACGTGGTATATGAGGTGATAAAGGTCAGCGACGCCTCTCCCGCCACATTGCTCCCATTCTAAATTTCAGAGTTTCAGCGTTTCAGAAATAACCTCCTCAGCCATTAACCTCCTCACCTATGAAAGTACTCTTTATTGGCGGTACAGGAAATATCAGCACACCATTGAGCCGCCTGGCCATTGAAAAAGGGGTCGAACTCTATCACCTGAATCGTGGTAACCGACCGGCTATTCCCGGAGTGAAAACAATTGTCGCCGATATAAATAATCTTACCGAGGTAACGAAAGAACTTCAGCACCATAAATGGGATGTTGTCGTCAATTGGATCGCCTATACTGCGGAAGATATCCGGAGAGATGCCGAATTATTTAGAAATTCCACGCGCCAGTATATTTTTATCAGCTCGGCTTCGGCTTATCAAAAACCACCCGTAAATCCTGTAATTACCGAATCAACCCCGCTGCGAAATCCAGTTTGGGAATACTCCAGAAATAAAATTGCCTGCGAGGACTTGCTGGTGAAACTCTATCGCGATCTCGGCTTTCCCATGACCATTGTACGCCCTTCACATACCTATTATTCGGTGATCCCCGTTTCATTGGGCGGCTGGGAGGAATTTACCGTTATCGACCGCATGCGGAAAGGATTGCCGGTTGTGGTACATGGAGACGGTACTTCCTTATGGACCATGACTCATGCAACTGATTTCGCCAAAGGGTTTTATGGATTGATGAATAACCCTCATGCTATTGGAGAATCTTTTCATATCACCTCAGATGAGGTGCTTACATGGGATCAGATTTATGAAGCTGTGGCTCATGCTGCAGGTGGTCAGGCCATCCTGGTCCATATTCCGTCGGATATCATTGCCGACTATGCCGATAAAGTCAATTACCCCTCAGTAAGGGGAACCCTGCTGGGCGATAAATCCCATTGCGCGATTTTTGATAATTCAAAAATCAAGCGCTTCGTACCGGGATACCTCGCTACCATCCCATTCGCCGAAGGTGTCAGGCAAACTATCGATTGGTTTGATGCTGATCCGGCCAGAAAGGTGGTTAAACAAGAAACTCACCAATTCCTGGACGGACTGATAAAAAATTTCGTTAAAACCATCTGATGAAAAAAATTAATTTTCTATGCCTCTTACTTTTTACCGGGATGTTTTTCTTAGCAACAAGTTGTGCTACAGTTAAATTCTATCACGATCCAACACTGAAAAATGAGACCGGCATGCGGGTTTATTCAGCAAAACCTTACCTCCTGGTCGAATATCAGGGGACAAAAACCGTAAGCCTGAAAACCAGTATCGTTTACCTTCCCGATCTGTCGGATCCGCAGTATATCAAAATAAAACCGGGCATCGGCTCATCAGCCCTGAAAATCGAACTGACCAATGGAATGCTCACTTCCTATGGGTTAACTACCGATACCAAAGTGCCGGAGATCCTTGGTAAAGTGACCGATCTGCTCACCAAATCAACAACCTCTATCGCCGGGTTAACCAGTAATAAAACAGATGCAGAACCCGGTCAGCCAGCCTTTGAACTGTACGAAATCGTAATTTCGAACGGACTTACAAAATTAGTTCAGGTAAAATAATCACAAATCTTGCCAGCCATGTTTAACTCTGTTGCACTGCAAGCTGTCACGGGTTTGATATTTATTTATCTGTTATATAGTCTTTTGGCTACAGTTTTATCAGAGATGATCGCCTCCGTTCTCCGCCTGAGGGCACGAAACCTCATTACCGCCCTAGGCCGGATGCTCAAAAGTCACAATAACCAGTTTGTCCTTGGTTTACTTAATAATCCTGAGATCAAAGTTCCTGGCGAGACAGGCGTAATGCGGTATCCATCTTTTATCAGGGCAACAAATTTTTCCAGGGCCCTGATGAAAGAACTGTTCGGCGATGGACCGGTTACCGGTGAAAAAATCAGCGCGGTTCTCGAAAAGGAAACAGCCGGATATCTCCTCGGGCTCTGGAAAGAGGCTCAGGGCGATGTTCTCAAATTCAGGCTGCTGATCGAAGATTGGTTCAACCGGACCATGGAGCATGCTTCGGAATGGTACAAACGCAAAATCCAGTTGGTCCTTTTGATTCTTGGATTTTGCATTGCATGGTTTTTTTGTGCCGATACATTTACTATGGCACGGAAACTTTCGGTCGATAAAGATGCCAGGGAAAAAATGGTCACCTTGGCCGAAACTTATGCCCGGGAAAATCCGCTTGCTGGTGATACTGCGCTGCTGGAGGTAAAGAAAACACTGGCTGCCGATATGTCCGGCGCTAATTCCGTTCTCGGACTCGGAGGCTGGCTGCCTGATAATATAAATGTTGTGACAGATCCTGTTACCAGTGCTAAATCTTATTCCCAACCATTGGATACTGCCTGCATATCGCCTTCAGATCTGAAAATATTAAACGGCAAAATTGCTTTTTCCTTTGGAGATAAAATGGCCTACCTCCTGAAGCTGGCCTGGCACCATTTCTTTGGATTCCTGATCACTGCAATCGCAATTTCTCTTGGCGCCCCGTTCTGGTTTGATCTCTTGAATAAAATCATGAAATTGCGATCCTCTGTGAAGGAGAAACCGGAGAAAAAAACAGAAATTTAGGTTATGAAAAAAATAATTTTTGTGGCAGGTATAATCCTGCTGCTCACAAGCCTTGGTTCCTGCAAAAAGGACATCAGTAAATGCACAGTGAATGTCAGGATGACCGATGCTCCAGGACCATACTCTGCTGTTAATATTGATATTCTTCGCGTCGAAGTATCCGGTCCTCCTTTTACCATGAGCACCATAACTTTGACGATAAAACCGGGAGTCTATAACCTTCTCGATTTTTCCAATGGTTTGGATACCCTGCTCGGAACAGGACTGATGGAACCGACAACCCTGAAACAGATAAGGCTGGTACTCGGCACCAAAAACACAATTGTTCTTGATGGCAAAACTTATAGCCTGAGCACACCGAGCGCTGATCAGTCGGGACTGAAAATTCAGTTTAATCAGGCTCTCGTAGCTACCCTTACCTATAATTTTCTGCTTGATTTTGATGCACGTAATTCTATCGTCGAAACCGGTAATGGAAAGTTTAAGCTAAAACCCGTCATCCGGGTTATCGATACTGCTACCAGCGGATCGATAAAAGGAAGGATATCTCCGGCCGGTACAGTCGCAAACCTGGTGGCTACTTGCGGAAGCCTGACTTACTCAACCTCGGCCAATGCGACCGGCGACTTTGTTTTCATGGGTCTGCCGGCAGGAACCTATTCAGTCAGTATTGTGCATGCTCTCCCTTCGAGCCCAACGAATATCGAAAATATCGTGGTTACTATCGGTAATTCCACCGACCTGGGAACAATAGTGCTATAGTTGTCCTTGTTAATTTTAATTAAAGATAATATTGTCTTTAATTAAATATTACTTATCTTTGGGAAGATTAATAGAGAATATTATGTCAACCAAAGATTTAAGCACATTATCGGTTGGTGAAATTGTAGCCAACGATTTCAGGACAGCTGCAATTTTTAAGAGTGCAGGCATCGATTTCTGTTGTGGAGGGAAAAAAAGTCTGGCCGAATCTTGCCAGGAGAAGGGGATTAATCCGGTGTCACTGGAAAAAGAAATAGCCGAAATCACCGCGAACCCCCAGATTCATTCCCTTAATTTCAACGAATGGGACCTCGATTTTCTATGCGATTACGTCATGAACACGCATCATCGGTATGTTCTCAAAACCCTGCCGGAGCTCGTGTTTTATACCCAGAAGATTGCATCGGTTCATGGTGGGCATCATGCTGAACTGTTGGAAATTGCAAGCTTGTTTGCTAAAATTAACGAGGAACTGCTACAGCATTTGGGCAACGAGGAAAATGTTCTTTTCCCGGCTATCAAAAGGTTACTTAAAACGGAATCGGCGGAAGACAAAGCGACCATTATTTCTGAAATTGCCCGTATGTCGGGTGAGCATGAGTTTGCCGGAGGCGCCATGGACCAGATTGCAGTAATCAGTGGCCATTACAAGGTGCCCGACGACGGGTGCAATACTTATGCCGTTACCTACAGACTTCTTCAGGAGTTTGAGGACGACCTGCATGTTCATGTTCATCTCGAAAACAACATCCTCTACCCCAAAGCCCTAAAGCTCGCTTCTAACTAGAAGTTTCCTTGTCATCCCGACGAAAGTCGGGACCCCGTCTATTACCACGAAATCCGTATTTTTCTTACTTTTAGACTCCGTTAAATAGAGCTTAATGCGAGTCTGGCTGAGAAGATCACGATTTTTAATTTCAGGAATTGGACTGCTCCTGATAATTTCTCTGCCACTCCTTATTTCGGGCCGGTCCCCCGAAGATTCTTCCGATCCTCTGGGCGATCTGCAATCCGTAACCATTCCTTTAAAACGAGCCGGGCGCCTGTTCCTTATTGAGGCACGCATCGGGGGCCAGACCGGTAATTTTGTTTTCGATACCGGAGCCAGCAAACTCGTGCTCAATCGTACCTATTTCAGAAAGGACCTAATGGTGACCGATCAATCAGCTTCAGGAATAACCGGCACCATCGAAAAAGTAGATCAAACCCGCGTAGCCAGCATTGATCTTCCTGATATGCATTATGAAAATATCCTGGCTGATGTGGTAAATCTCGGCCATATCGAAAACCGGCGTGGTATAAAAATCCTCGGATTGTTTGGTATGAACATGTTTCGGAACCTCGAGATGGTTATTGATTTCCAACACAGTGAGCTGCACCTTTATCGGATCGATAGGTCGGGAAAAAGGACCGTTACAGATACCCTGAAAACCGATATCACCTGCCCGTTTAAAGAGGCTGGCGGAGTTCTCATGATGCAGGCATCCATCGGCGGAAAATCTATCGATTTTTGTTTGGATACCGGTGCTGAGGCCAACGTCCTAAGCAGTACGGCATCAAAAAAAGTTTTGAATACCGTAACAATAACACGACGGTCGGGACTCACAGGCTCGGGCGGCAATCAGGTCGAGGTACTGTTTGGAACCATGAACGATTTTATTCTGGCGGGGAAACCATTGCAGCCTATGCAAACCATGATCACCGGCATGGAATCCCTGGCCGAAGCCTATAATTATCCCCTCGGAGGCGTGCTGGGGTATGACTTTTTTGAAAAGGGGATCATAAGTATTAACTTGGTGAAGAAAGAACTCAGCCTCAGGCTGGTTCAGGAGGTGGAGCAATGACGCGCCGGAAAACACATATATTAACCATACTGATAATTATCCTTCTGCAGCTGCCGCAGGTCGGCTTGGCTCAGGAATTTCTGAATGGCATCTGCCGTATCGAGGATGGCCGGATCATTTTCCGTATCGATCTTAATTGGAATCACGACCAGGTTAAACAGGTTTCGGGTTTATTCGATCTCGATACCGTTCTTATTGGAAAAATTCTTTTGGGAGCACCTGATTCATTGATGCTTGCGGATGGCTGGAAGTGGAAAAAAATCAATAGTCGTACAGCCGAAATATCAAAACTCATGGCATCCGGTTCTTCGTTTAACCCTGATTCAATAAAGGGATTGCCATCGGAGAAACTTTTTCTTATGGATGATGCCTGGCTTCACGTTGCTGCTATGCCTGAGCCTGACCAACCGAATTATGGGGTTAACAAACTCAATCGTGCTGATGCTTTTTCCTATACCGATTCGGTTGCCCGTTTTTTTCTCCCCGGATATCCCGATGCGCGTCAGGTATTTATTTCCGGAACTTTCAACGATTGGAGCACCTCGCAATCCCGGGTGAAGAAAATCGACGGAGGATGGAGTGTTACCCTTCCGCTGAAACCCGGCAAGTATGCTTATAAATATATTATTGATGGCCGCTGGACCCAGGACCCCGGCATCAAACTAAGAGAGAATGACCTTAATGGGGGATATAATTCTGTGATTTACTGCTACAATTATCATTTTAAGCTCAATGGTTACACCGATGCAAAAAAAGTGGTGGTAGCGGGCAGCTTCAATGGCTTTAGTCCTCGTGAACTCGTCATGAACCGCATTGATGCTGGCTGGGAGCTTCCGCTATTCTTGCGGTTGGGCACTCATGCCTACAAGTTTGTCGTTGATGGCAACTGGATTACCGATCCGGCAAATAAGGTGACCAGGCCTGATGGCAGAGGGAACTTTAATTCCTTTATGGCGATCGGCGATACCACCTGGTTCCGGTTGGGTGGTTACCAGTCGGCTGGCAGCATGATTCTTTCAGGCTCCTTCAATGGTTGGAATACCGCTGAACTCAACATGGAAAAAACTGCCGGCGGATGGCAGCTGCCTTATGTGCTTGCACCCGGTAATTACGAATATAAATACATCGCCGATGGCCATTGGATGTCCGATACGGCAAACCCTTATTTCACTGGAGGTGACCAACAATCGAACTCCTTCCTGGCCGTAGAACCAAATTATACCTTTTTACTCACTGGCTTTAACAAAGCAAAATCAGTTTCTGTGAGCGGAAGCTTCAATGGATGGAACCGATCGGGCTATCGCATGGCCCGCGTAAATAACCGGTGGATCTTGCCAATATATCTGAAACCCGGCAAGTACACCTATAAACTCATTGTCGACGGAAAATGGATCCGTGATCCTGGCAACGAGCTTTGGGAAGAAAATGAATACAACACCGGCAATTCAGTACTCTGGATCACCCGCTAACCCCTGACACACCTACTTATTCCTTTAATATGAAACTTAAAACCTTCTTGCGCCATGCGCCTCGTGCCTTTCGCCTTTCCTTCCTGCCTTTTTGCCTTCTTGCCTTCTTGCCTTTTTGCGCTTCAGCGCAAACTCTTAAGGGCCATCGTTTCCTCACCTTCAACACCGTTGTCCGAGTCAACCAGATTGAGGTTACCCGCGATAAGAATGAGGGCGACGACGAGGCCAATATTCATACTCTTGCTTATGCTCAGGCTTTTCGCGATGCAATCACCGCTGGCTGGCCCGAAGCCCGGATCACCTGGGCCTTCAGCTGGCAAGCCCTCTTTACCGAACTGCCCGAATACATTAAGATTCGGGATTATGCCCGCCAGTGTCATCAGAAATACGGCGACGATGTAACCTTTATTCCGGGCGGATATTTTGCCAATGCATACAACTCACGCGAGCAGGTAAACAAGGATCTGCACGATGCCCTGGCCCGCGTATCGGAATTCATGGGCAATGGTTTTCGCCCAAAAAGCGTGGTCGCTGGTTTTCTGGCTGCTGACAACCTTCAGTATCTGGCTGAAAAAGAAAATATTCACGTATGTCAGGGAAATATCTGGAGCCAGTATGCAATTGATAATCAGGATGGCGATGGCTCAATCTGCTATCCTTACTATCCCTCAAAAGAACATTTTTGCAAACCCGCCCAGTCGAAAGCCGATTTTATCGATTGCGTAAACCTCGATGGCTGGACATGCGATTTTCTGGCCGCCCGGCGCGAAGGATTTAAAGGTGGCTTTAACAGCCGAATGGGCGTGGGCCCGATCGAAACGATCCGTAATCTGGGACCAGTTAACGGCCTGAAGCAAATGATCGCCACAACCGCAGTACATTTTGATAAAGGCTTTGAGCTAAATGGTTTTGCCTGGGTGACCGATTGTTGGGAAATGTCACTTATTAAACCCATTGGCCATCTGGAATGCCTCACCCAATGGTTGCAGGAAATCAGGCACAGGTGGCCCGATGCTCAATGTATTACCCAGGGTGAATTCGGGTTACTGTGGAGAAACGAATACAAAAATAACGACAAGGTGAATTATCGTTTTACGGAGATCGGAACAGGCATCAGCGGTTCCGATAAAGACAAGGAAATCAGTTGGTTCATGAACAAGGATTTTCGCCTGGCAATACTTAAGGATCTGAATGGGGGAGGAGAGAATGTGATCGATTTTACCCGTTACGATATTACGGCTAAAGAACCACAAAAATTGTCGCGCAACTGGAGCCTCATGGGCCTGATCAACCAGAAGCAGACAAGACCTCAGGATACCCCGCTGCCACTCAAAAACCTGCCTGATCCGGACTGTAAACTTATTAATAAAAAATATCCCGATCTGGAAAGGCATTGATTACCTTTGTGTGAAATGCACAAGGTTTGGTGTTTTATCGTCCTGCTTTTTCTCATTTCGTGCGAGAATGAGGTCCGGGTAAACATGGTCAACGACGGCTTACCTTTCGTCTATTGTATACTGGATATGGACGATTCCCTGCAGCAGGTGCGCCTGGCAAAATCATTCTTCCCCGCAAAAGGTTACGATACACTGGGTCATCTGACTATTCAACGATGGACTGAGCCGGTAGAAATCTATATTGAGGAGTGGACAGACACAGAAAACCCGGTGGTCTATAATTTTCATCAGGCCGATACCATTCGCCAGGATACGGGGTATTTCTCAAACCCGTCGTTCACTTTGTATCAGGCTGCCCTTAAGCCTGTTCCCAATGTGAAATACTTTCTCTATCTATACTTCCCGACCAGGAATATGTACACCTATGCTTCCACTTTAACAATAGAACATCCCGAAATCCTTACGCCAGCTGCTATTCCCGGTCGAAAGATCACTTTTTCCGATATGGACGATTTTATCGTGGAGCTGCGTTTGCCTCCTAACTCCGGATTTCATCAGTTCGACTTTATTTTTACGATCGAGGAACATATCGGGAGTGAGCTGAAAATCGATTATTTCAATTTCGGCGGGCAGACGTATGAGGCCAACAATAGTCAGCTCCTCCTGTATCTTCTGAACTCGAGCCGTTTCTACAGCGATCTCCTCAATCGTTACGACACCCTTTCAGGTAGTGATTACCGGCGGATCACCGGTCTGGAATTTAGTACCTATTCTTATGGCGATGAAATGCGCCTCTATAATCAATTGTATAACAACGGATCGCAGCCGTGGGAAATACAGTCGTACAGCTCCTTTAAAAATGGATTCGGCATTTTCTCGTCGAAGTCCAATAAACGGATTACCAACCTGGAATTGTCCGATCTGACCTATAGACTCCTCACTTCGGACTCCCGATATGCCCACATGAAATTTATCAGATGAAGCCAATACGATACCTCCTGTTACTGTTGATAACGGTTTCGATGACCCAATGCAACATAATTCCCGGAACCGATGAGGTGATTCCCAAGGTAACCACCGGCGTGCTTGAGGTCGATTTTAAGCTGCCCACCACCTCACTGCCTTCCCCAAGGATCCATCGTATCGATTTGAGCCTGGCCCGTTCAGCCGACAGCCTTTATCGAGGTATATTTATTTCATCGGCTAATGTATATGACGATAAGTCGTTATATCGATTTGTGCTGGCGCCGGGGACCTATTATTACCAGGCAGGCGTTACCTGCAGCTGTCTGGGCGACAGCTGCCTGTGGGGTGGATTCCCGGGTGGGCGCTATGGTGTACGCTGGGCCATCGATTGGGTGGAGGTAAAACTGGGTGAAGTAATCCGCGAAAGTCCGTCGTTTCAATAAGGATTATGAAAAGAGGATTCCTGATACCGGTGCTGATATTTTTCCTGGCTTGCAAACGCGAGGAGGTACCGGTTACCCTGACCGTGGAATTCTCCAATGTAAAACCCTCAACCATTGAGAGCACCCTGTGCCGTGCCAGACTCGCCGGACCAGCCAACCTTGATACCACCCTCTATGTTTTTCGCTGGGACTGGGAGAGCGATAAAACCTGGGATACCAAATACTCCGCCGTTCCCTGGATACGGAAAAGCTTTACGTTGCCGGGTGTACGAACCGTGACAGTGGGTGCCCTGGCAGCCAATGGCCAGGTGATCACAGCCACCGCCCAGCTAAAAGTAGTGCAGGGATATTCGGCCCCGGTACCCGATTTTACAGTAAGTCCCGACAGCGGCAACTTCCGGACTGTCTTCACTTTCGATGCCAGCCGCACCCGGGATGCCCAGGAAACGGGCGCCATGCTTACCTATTCGTGGGATTTCAATAATGACCAGCGATTTGATGTCGTGGAAAAAGGAAACCCGATCGCTCATCATTCCTTTTCGGCCAGCGGTATTTATAAGGTCAACCTTTTGGTGGCAGATACCTCAAAACTCTGGGCGCGTGTTGAGAAAGAAATAATTGTAAACCGACTCGATACCCTGATCGTTCCTGCCTGGCACGTTGCACCTGAATATCCATCAGACCTCGATACAGTGCGCATGGATGCCTCGGGCAGCTCCTATACCGGGGCGCCCGGGACATCATTTGTCTATTCATGGAAAAAACCTCGGGGAGCCTGGACTGAATCCTCCGCCGATCCGGTATTGGTGTGGTTGCGGCCAGCAGAGGGCATATATATGATGAGCCTCAGGGTATACGGGCCCGATAATCTGTATAATGAAAAAACTTTTGAAGTGGTGGTGGCTAGGGCGAATAAAAAACCTACGGCCAGGATCGAGAAAAATATCCGGTTCGGAAATATTTTGAGTGTTTTTGAATTCAGCGCCTGGAGCTCCTCCGATCCGGAAAATGTGCCATCAGAAATGCAGGTCCGATGGGATTTTGATGGTGATGGTAACTGGGATTCACCCTATTCTTACGATAAGATCGCCCAGCGCGTATATAGCATTCCCGGCGTTTACAAAGTGAAGGTGCAGGTGATGGATATGGGCGGGCTGACAGATATCGCAACAACCGAAATAAATGTCAGCGGTAATACCAATCCTACCAGTCAGATAAAGGATGTACGCGACGAGCAGGTGTATGGAATCGTTCAGATCGGCAAGCAATGGTGGATGGGCGAAAACCTGAAATGGGACATGAAGCAGGTTGGCTTCGGCGATTATTATCCCAGCTGGTGTTTCAACGATAATCCTGCCATCTGCACGGTCACCGGCCGGCTATATTATGCAGCCACCGTGGCAGCCGACTATACCGGCGAAACCGAAACGCGCAATCTTTGCCCGCGTGGATTTCATATTCCTACCATGGACGACTGGACGGAGCTGCTGCAGGAAGTGGGCCGCGAAACTGCAGGTACTGCCCTGGCTTACGGCGGAAAATCAGATTTTAATATTCTTTTAGGGGGATTTGCCGCCTGGCACCATTACGGCCAGTACAATGAATTCGAACCCGACAGCCTTTATAAGGTGGCCTATTTCCTCACGGCACCGATTGTCGGCAATGCCAGGGTAATGCAATATCGCCGTAACGAAAGTACTGTCCAATTCAGGGATGTCACTACCGAAGGCTACTACTCGGTGAGGTGCGTAAAAGACAAATGATTTTTTGCCCTATCGGAATCAGTGATTAAGGATTTTACTTAGTTTAGTAGGACTTAACCTCCTAAATTCCTTTGCTCCTAACTTTCAAACTATTCCCGCCATGCGATTAATATCTCCCTCGGTTGCTCTGCTCATACTTACCATGGTTGCCGCCTGCAAGAATGATTACCTCAACTACAATAAGGTGCCCGTAAATATTAAAACCGGCACCGCCATCGATGTAACTACGAAAACCATCGGCTCCGGGGGAGGGACAATAACTGTCTCCATGCCGGGCACCCCGGTAGACGGACTCGAAGTGGTGGTGCCTGATAGTGCCTATGCTTCGTCCGAGACATTTACGATAACTTATGCTGATATCAAGAGCCATTCATTCGGTAGCAATTTCAATCCGATATCCCCGATGATCACCATTAAATGTGATGGAGGGTATTCCGATAAACTTATAAACGTTACGGTGCCGGTAACCATTCCGGCGGGCCACATTCCCATCGGCTTCATGGTGGATATGTCAACAGGCAAACTCGAGGGAATTCCAGTTGAGTCCGTCACCTCCAATTCCATTACCCTCTCCACCCGCCACTTTATGTCGGGAAATATGCTGCGACCTCAGGCTTCAACCCTGAAAAGCGGCATGGGACTCATAAATACTGGTGCCAATATAATTATCACTTCACTTGCCGAAAGTATGCTTAAAGGTCTGGCAAGTATCTCATCCGGATATAAACCGGGTACCGATGACTGGGAATTCGTCAACAGGGGCTCTTTCATTGCCCCTGGTGGGCATTGTGCCGGACAGACATATACTTCCATGTGGTATTATTATGAAATGAAAGCTGCAGAAGGAAATCTTTTCGAAAAATTCAGCAACCTGGCCGGCTATGATAAGGATAATGCAAGGGGATACCGGTTCAGTTCTGTCGTTCAGCAGGATCTGGATTTTGGCGGAACACTTAACACTTTTATGTGGAATAATGTTGATTTGAATCCCGAGACCGATAAACTGAAAATGTACACGATAGCTGGAGCCATGCTCGTGACCGGGGAGCCCCAGGCAATCGGGATTTACCGGATTAAAGGTCATAGGACCGATGGCACTCCCATCTACAGCGGACATGCTCTCGTCTGTTATGCTGCTTCCATAAGCGGGGGGAGGCTGTCCATTGCGGATCCTAATAAGCCGGGGCTTGATCAGGAGATCAATTATGTAAATGATAAGTTTGAGCCTTATGTGGCTATGGCCAACGCAGAGGCTGCATCCGATCCTTATCCTTTCATTACCTATTCGGCCAAAACCGCACATATTGAGTGGGACAAAATTGGCAGGAGATATGCCGAGCTGCTGAATTTTACCATCGGTACCGTTGACCCAAATAAATTCCCGGAATATACAATCATGGTTAAGGGAAAACCGGACAGGGAACTGACAGATAACTTTTCCATCGATAGCGATACGTTAAGAACCGAAGTTGAGTTGCCGGAAGCTGAAATGTATTTTGAGGCCAACGGTAAACACGTAGTCAGGCATGTAATGGTGAACGATAAGGGGCAACCAATCAATACCTGGAGTGGTGTCGGGAGCTATACGATTCTTAAACCCGGGCTCAATGTTATAGGGTTCGATATCTACGCAAAGAAAAATGGTGCTGTTGATAAAAATGGGAATCTGAGAAATCTGTTTGTCGATTTTAAGTGGTTCAATATTTATTTTTCAAAATTGAGAATTTCTCCGAATCCTATTGGAGCAGAGCCTGGCAAGGATGTGGAGATCACTGCCAATACCGATGGTACCGCCCCGAAAAATGCCAAATATGTCTGGGATTTTGGTGACGGCAGCAAAGAGGTCACCGTTCAGAATGACAGTACCGTGGTCCATAAGTTTTCAAAAAAAGGTGAATATACAGTTACAGTTACCCTTACAGATAATTCTAATGGTAAGGAGATGGGCAAGGCTACTGCCAGCGCCAGTATTCAGGACGGCATACTTGGATATCTGCAGCAATGCCGTTGGATCGATCTGACTTTCAGCGCTGATATCAAATGCAATGACACCGGGGTCTGCTTTTCCGGAGTCGATATCGATAATGAACCTCCTTACCAATCAACCATTAAGTGCCCGTTAAAGTGGACGGGTACTCACTTCAGCACCGATTATGCCTATTCCTACGATGCTTCCGACGGCGATCATGTTGACTATTCAGGAACGATCCAGGGTGATGTGTCGGCCAATGGACTGGTGGTCACGAATTTCTCCGGTACCTATGATTCCAAATCCAACGGTGGCAAGGATACTATGAAAAAAACACTCTCGGGGACTAACGTTCCATTTGATCCAACCTACGACTACTCGGATATTACTCCCCGATTTATCGTGAATGGTGCCCAGGTGAAGTCCCACATTTCAGGAGCCAGCAGTACCTATCATCGTGTTCCACCTGATATGGATGCTTATACCATTGTAATGACCGACATTAATTACGATAATCCTGATGATGTACCCTACCTCTGGGTGACCTTCTTTGGCAAGCAGTAAATAATTGATTTATACTGCATAAATATGCAAAATAAGCCACTGTAATGTCAAAATTATCCAAAAACCGCTTATTTGCTGCATTTATTTATGCATAATATTTCATTTATCATTGAAAAAATACTTTTCAATGGGTTTACCAAAGAAACAGGGTTTGTATGACCCTGCAAATGAGCATGATAACTGTGGAATTGGATTTGTGGCGCATATACGGGGCCATAAATCGCACGATATCATCGAGCGCGGACTGCAGGTATTGGAAAATATGGACCATCGAGGTGCCACTGGCGCCGACAATAAAACAGGCGATGGAGCAGGCATGCTCCTGCAAATTCCGGATCAGTATATTCGCGAAGTGCTCGGCATAGAACTTCCCATTCCTGGACAATACGGCACAGGACTCATCTTTCTTCCACAAAACCGCAAGGAGGCAGCCCTGTGTCAGGAGGTGCTCACCCGGTTTATACATCAGGAGGGACTCGAGCTGATTGGATACCGCGATGTGGAGGTGGATAGCCAGGTGCCCGGAGAAATCGCCCGGCAAACGGAACCCTATATCATCCAGGTGTTTATAAAGGCCAACCTCGAGCAGGAAGAGCTGGAGCAGAAACTCTACCTCGTGCGTAAGCAGGCCGAAAGAGCACGCCCGCGAAGTGTTCTCAAAAGTCTCATCTGAGGATCAGTTGAATGCGGTGTTGGACATTGCCGACCGTGAAATCCAGGCTGCCCTACGTTCTCCCGGCAAAGTTCGGCAAAGCATCCGTGATGAACGTGGCGGCACTCAGTCTTCTGATGGGCCGAAGCAGCTCCCCTCTGGTTGGTCCGTAGAGGTTCACTGAAATGGCTGAATTTACATTCACCAGCCCGGAAGGCGCTAAATACACCGTCAGGGGGCCGGACGGCGCTACCAAAGAACAGGCTTTTGGCATCCTGCAAAATCAGATGCAAAGCCCAAACTTTCATGCCGACAAGGCCGCTTCTATTGCCCCGCAAGGCGACAACATGCCCTTCCTCGTGCCCGCACTCAAGAAGGCAGACGGGACGATCGTTCCCGGTCAGCCCGGAGACCAGCACAAGGACTTAGGCAACAACCCGCCTGAGAGCCAACGCGGTTTCATTGTTCCCGGCAGACCTGAAAAGATGTT
>CAINOB010000091.1 GCA_903851365.1 uncultured Bacteroidota bacterium | reverse complement strand
TTTTCCTTTTCCAAAATTGTGTTGCGGGCCAGTGAAATAGCACTATTCAGTACTTCATCACCCTTAATATCAAAAGAAGTTACTAACGAAACCACTGAAATATCTCCCTTGGTTGCAACAGCCAAAGCATATTCCATCCCGCTGTAATCGATATCTCCTGGCATTTTCATCAATAACCAGGAAACTTCTCCTGTTTTACCCGTTTCTGCATCAGGCAGGGTTGATGCTTTGATGGCTTCAATTTCCACCTTTGAAGGACCCTTAATCAGGACAATATTCCGGTCTTTCAGTATGCGGATGGTCGTTTTTGGACCATTCACCTGCTCGACTGTTACCGCTGCTTTTTCAATGTCCAGATGTGCTGTATAGGAGGATAATGGCACTGTGCCGAGCACCAGGCCTGCTGCGCAGCGCGGCTGTGGAAATAGCTTGCCATAGCTTGGAGGTCCGCCGTCGGGTCCGGAAATTTTATTATTGGCTATATCAACTTTTGGCATTTCGCCGTCGCCCGATAAATCCATCCTGGCATCCCAAATATCATTTTTGGTAATTCGCATGAAAAGGCGGCCCTCTTTTTCCATGACGATACCATAAAGGTCGCCATTCCCCAGTATCAAACCCTGACGTTGTCCGTTTTTCAAATCTGAGAGCGTAACCCCGGCATCCTTCAAGGCGGCTGGATACGGAATGGTTTTCCGCTCAATTCCAGAGCCTCCGATGATAAGAATTGCAGCGAGCGCCAAGCAGGCCTTAATAACTCGTTTCATTACCGATCTTCTACTTTTATTGTTACTGGTCCAAGTAATCCGGATGAAGGAGGAGTCTCATCAGGCTTGGTGTCCTTTATAATTGTCCAGGTATAGCGTTCTTTCTCTGGTAACCTGTTGTCTAAAATTAGTCGGTTTCGCCATAAATTAGCAACCTCAACCTCTACCGTGTTTTTGCCAGTCTTTAGTAAATTCTTAACCTCCAGTGACCATGGGTACATCCAGACACCACCGGCGTCCTTACCGTTTATCTTAACATGGGCTATAACCTTAACATCGCCTAAATCGATAAATACTTTTTTGTCACCAGGTATCTTTTCCAGCTCAAAGTCAGCTGAATAGTTGATGGTTCCGGAATAATATCGGATATTTTCGGCCTCACTTTTTGAAAGATCAACCAAAGTAGCCATTTGAACAGGACCTATCGGACCGATCTTTTTATTTACAAAATCAAGTTTCCAGGGTCCGCCAATGTTCATTAATACTTTTTTATCGGGAAAATTCAGATTCGATTGGCCATACGAGACTCCATTTATCTTATCAGCAAAAACGATGAACCAGCTTTGTCCGGGTTCCATTGTCAGTGCAACAGACGTTCTCACTCCATCATCAGAAAATTCATTCAATAGTCTCATTTCGCCTGTTACTGCATCCCATAATTGAGGCTTGGTTCCAGTTATTCTGAATGATGGATTAAACTTGATTTGCTCTTTACCCTGGTTAGTAATAAAATAGATATCTAATCCCGGTCGGGTACGATGAGTCCATAATACAGGAAACTTGCCGCCTGAAATAAAATCTTCAGTTATTTTCAGGAAAGTAAACGCCTGCGACAGGTCCATATGATTCAAAACCAACCCCTTTCCAACCTGCCTTGTCTTTAACGAGGTATCGTTACCCCAGAGTTCTTCTGCAACCTTATTAACCTGCTCATCACAAGTAGGATACCCTTCGAGACTAGGCGATTTTTCCGGTTTTGGACCCAGGATCACCCCACCCTCTTTAACTAATGCAGCTAATTTTTCAATGACTTCAGGACGCATAGTTTTCAGCGGGGGTAAAACCATCAGACGATATGACATCCCATCAGGTAAAACAAAGCGACCTTCCTTGACACTTAGCCTGTTAATAATTACTTCAGCGTTAATGTAATCATATGAATATCCTGCCGGCAGTTCGGGATTACGTGCACCGGTCATTTTTGGGGCATCCTCCCCAATAAAATAGCACACGTCGGCCGCATATTTTCCTTGCTGCAATAAATGCTGGCAGCGACGCTCGTAATCGAACCAAACTTTGCCCTGTTTAAACCAGGTATTATGTCGGTTAAACTCGGTACTGAACCAGGCATTTATACCAGGCATACGAGAGTCATCCGGCTGATGAATGTATACATGTACTACTACGTGATTGATCCCTTCGGTGAATGACCAGTCGCCTCGGCGTTTCAAAAGTGCCGGGTATCGTAAAAACGAATTGCCAGCAGCAGTAAATGACTCGGCAGAAGTTCTTGGTTTGCCATAGATATGAGCCGCGGAAGATGAAGCTTTACACTCGATATTTCCAAGTTCACCCTCATTCCAGAACTCTCCGCTAACGAGGTTTGACTGACCTCCATACATCAGGAATTCAGAAGGAAACCCCCAATGTCCATAATTCTCGAGCCAGGTTTGAAGATGATTCTCGTTGCTGATCTTTCTTAATCCACCAACATATTCATGGGCAACATCATCAGCTACAGATCTTCTGAGATCCCAGAGAAAACGTTCCGATTCCTCCACACTTCCAACTATTCTTCCCGACAAAACCGGGAAATATTTCTTTGCATCATAGCCATATTTTTCTTTGAATCTGGCAGGATAATCATCGGACCAGTTCTGCGAGCCCATTTCATAACTGTCTGCTATGACATATTTTAAGGCTGAACGATCTTCGGCAGGAATTCTTTTCAGCAATTCGCCAACATAATTTTTGAAGTGAAACTCAATTAACTTCTGACTTGCCTTATCAATTTCATAACCTTTTCCCTGTGGAGCAGCAGGTGAATTTTTCGTACCTGTTGGAGTCATCCCAAACCTCATAACGATCCAATTTCCTTCAGGTGCTTCCCAATTCAGCTTTCCATCTTTATCCATAAATTGAGTGACATCGATGACATCACTCCCGCCGATTGCCTGATTTCCCGAATTTCCATTATCCTGAGTGTTCCACAGGTAAGTTCCCCAAAGAGGGACAGGAGTCGGATGCATTTTTCCTAACTGCTTTTCAACAAACTTTTCCAGAAAAATCTTCTCAGTTATCAGGATTTCCGAAAACAAGTCGATGGGTCCTTTAACTGTCAAATTCTTAATAACCAAACGAAACTTATCGGTTTCAACCGAAGGCAAGGAGATCGCAACAGGCCCTAAAGGATCAGGTCCGACATTTAATGCATTATTGCTTCGGTCGTAGGTAAAGCTTTTTACCGGCTTATACTCTCCATCGATCATTGCAAATAACTCACAATCAGCTTTTAACTGAACTGAACCCGGATATAGCAATATCGTGTTAGCCTTTATTGGAACCTGATTGTTCAGATCTGTCACATAGGTATTTGCAGCGCCTGACTCTCTAAAAGTCAATTTGGTATCGCTGATTGACTTAAATTTTTTCTCAGCATCTGGTATCGCAATTACATATACATCCTGAAAAATCTCTTTCGGTTTGGGCAGGACTACTGTGATTTTTGCTCCGCCAGCCACTTTGGTCTCTGAATAAACCAGGTGACGCATAGCCATTTCCGGTTTTACCCAAGGTCCGCCTGACTGACTCCAGCCTGGGCAATTAAAAACACCGATGTCAACGCCAAGTCGCTTCCCTTCCTTAACTGCATGAACCATGATTTCCCACCATTGGTCAGAAAAAAGCGGAACCTTGCCGTTAATTTCATCCGGATTAACATTGCCAATGAAAGCTCCGCCAATCCCTGCCTCTTTCATGGCTTCAAGATCCTTTGTTACTCCTTCTTTTGAAATATCATCATTAAGCCAGTACCAGTAACACCAAACTTTATTCGAATCTGCAGGGGTGACAAATCCCGTTTTCAGGCTGTTAAACTCATTTTTTGACAGTTTACCTTGTTCGGTACAACTGTTCAGACTGAACAGAATTACTATACCAAATGTGAGTATGTAATGTAAGCGTGGCAGTTTTTTCATGATTTTTTATTGAACGATCACAATTCCATCAGGAGCCTTAATATTGGTTTTTATTTTACCATTGGTCTGTTTCTCATGTCGGATGGAAATGACGCCAAAAGGAGTCGGAAAAGTCCCCTCCACCCATTCCAAATCACCCAAATGAGGCTCAATTTTGATTTTTTTACATCCTGGTTCAAGTATTTTAACTCCCAGAACATATTCCGACAACCATGCTGTCGGACCAGATGCCCATCCGTGGCAAAAGCTGTGTCGATATCCTTTATAACAATAATCGCCAAAAGTTTTATGGACATCTACCTGCTTATCATTAGGCATTTCATCAATCCTTGAAGCGTTTTTCATCCATTGGATATTAAAATCTTCCCAGAAAGAAGTTGCACCAAGTTGCAGCATGCCACCCCAATAATCGCGAATGAGATTCAAAGCGCCAACACAATCACCGGCCTGGGCTTTTGCCCTCAACATATAAAAGCCATAAAAAGTGGATACATTTTCAGCACCCCCGGCAGAAAGAATTTTATCCGCTGTTTCCGGCGCTAAAAGTCCTGCTAAACAAAGCAGGGCTGCAGCTTGCTTCGACTTGACATCCTGAAAACTCACTTTCGACATAAGTTTAACTTTTGCGAGACAAAGGCTTTCTGTTTCCCTATCGCCGATCCTTGCACACATTTCTGAACCAGCTTTTAGAGTCATCAGCAATAGACCCTGATATCCTTGATCAACTGCTACGTTATCTCGACTACTCGGCCAATCCAGGAACCTGTTACCATCGAGTTTTTCGCGCCCATTCCCATCTACCATTGAACAAAACTTTCTTAGCAAGGCAATCAGGTAAGTTTTCTGCTGTTTCAAATAATCAATATCTCCGGAATAGTTGAAATAATCCCGGTGAATCAAAACCCACCACATTGAATAAGAGCTGATTCCATTCATCCAGTCGCTAACAGGAGTTATATCTCTTATCAGATCGAGGCTTTTGGTAATTACCTCATTACTGCCAAACACAGATAAAATGGTACTTACCTCGGGATGCATATCGCCTATCCAAACCAGCCTGTCTCGCTTTATACCATCCCACATATATTCCTGCATATTCAGGTGGGCAGTTTTTGCTCCCGTCATCCAGATCCTGTTCAACAAGTCATCATTGCACTTAAAGCTGCCAACCCAGGGAATATCACGGTATATCGAAATAGCTCGTATTTCCTTGATGCATGCCGAACTATTCTCCCCCAACAGATCCACTTTCAAAAATCTGAAACCCGAATTGCCTGCCTCAATCTTACCAAGCCACGGCAATGTTAGCTCAAAATCCCGCATAGCATGGTCGTTGGTTGCAGTACTGGTGCTGTCGATCTCTGACAAGGTTTCGGAAACCGACTCCCCCAGCCTTAATCTTAATTTAACTGGTTTCTTACTTCCTGTCATTCCTGTCACAATTTGTATTGCTCCTTGCAATTCATTGCCGAAATCAAGAATAATCGATGCCTTTTGATCAGTTTTATTGATCAGATAACACAAATCTGCTCCCGATAGAACAGCCTGCCCTATACCCGGTTTCAACAGGTAATCAGGATGTTTGATCCGCAAACCGGTCGAATCTGACATCCAAACAATCTTGACAGGAGTAATCGGCTTTCGGACTAAAGTGACTGCCTGTCCGTTTAATACGGAAGTTAAAGAAAACAGCAGGAGACCTGCAATTAATAACGGACACGATTTATTCATAATGCAGTTACCTTTTACTCAAAACAACTCTTTCATAATCCTGAATTTCAGTAATATAATCCTCGCTCACAGGTACTCCGGACTTCAGGCAATAATAATCCCAGACAGCGCCGAAAGGTTTTGTTTTCAATTCCTCCAATAAAGCGAGTCGTTCAAAAAGTTGACCGTTTTCTTCAAGCTTTTTTAGTTGTGATGTAGGTTCCAGAAAGGCGAACATAAAGGCCTTTTTTACTGATCGGGAACCAATAACGTACGCTCCGAGGCGGTTGATGGAGGCATCAAAGAAATCAAGACCGATATTAACCCTGCTCAGGAAATTATTCCTGATCACTTCAGAAATTATCAATTGGATATCCTCATTCAATGTTACTGCATGATCTGAATCCCATCGTATTGGCCGGGTAAGGTGAAGCAGTAACTCATCAACAAATAAAAGGCAGGCGGAGATTTTGTCGCCAACCTGTTCAGTTGGATGAAAATGACCGTTATCAAGGCAAATAAGTTTATTATTTCTGATAGCATAGCCCAGATAAAACTCTTGAGATCCAACAGTCATTGATTCCGCCCCAATTCCAAAAAGCTTGCTCTCAAGCGCATCTTTCATGTATTCTTTTGGATATTCGATGGATAGGGCTTCATCCAAAGATTTTTTGAGAATCACCCGATGCTGGTTTCTGTCAACGGGAATATCCTTTGAACCATCTGGAATCCAAATATTCATAATACATGGAGTACCAAGCTGTCTGCCAATCTCCGCAGAAATTTTACGACATCTTTTCAGATGTTCCACCCAGAATTTCCTGATCTCTTCATTCTTGGAGGACAAGGTAAAACCCGCCTCTGCTTTTGGATGAGAAAAGAAGGTCGGGTTAAAGTCCATACCCAGACCTAGCTTCTTGCACCAATCGATCCAGCTTTGAAAATGTTTTGGTTCAATCTGATCCCGATCAACAAATTCTCCCTGAAAATCGCCATAGGAGGCATGCAGGTTTAACCGGTATTTCCCTGGTAATAAGGTTAATACGTTCTCGAGATCACTCTTCAATTCAGCAATACTTCTTGCTTTGCCCGGATAATTACCTGTTGCCTGAATCCCACCGCCCGATAGTGCAGCGTCCGGAACTTCAAACCCTCCTACATCATCTCCCTGCCAGCAATGCAGTGAAACGGTGATATCGTCCATATTTTTAATGGCAATGTCAGTATCAATGCCGATACTTGCATATTGTTCCCTGGCAATAGCATAGGCCTTTTCTGTCAATTCTTTTTTATTCATAATTCAACTCCTTAACTTTTATAATTACCAATCCCAACAATGAAAACTGAAACAATCATCACGATAATACCTATAACAAAAGTCCGTATAGTACGGGGTGAAACTGACTTCCATTCCTTACGGACCAATCCCCACATATTTGCAGTAAGGATAATGGTTGACATATGCAATATCCAGGAGCTGGCGCCATTTCCAAGCTTACTTTCGCCCATACCGTAAAAGAAAAACTGTGCAAACCATAATGTTCCAGCCAAAGCGGAAAAGATGTAGTTTTTCAGTAATGGTGTCTTCTTATCGACAAAATTGCCGTAATTCTTATTTTTAAGTGTGAGAATGGTTGTCCACACGAGGTTAGTGGTAAGTCCTCCCCAAAGAAGAACCACGTAGGTTACATTATTCTGGAACAAGGGATTAAAACCAGCATGGACCGCAGCTTGAGCCATTGGTTTACCAGCCTCAATGCCAAAATTAAAAAAGGAACTTAACACCCCGGATATAATTGCAATGATCAATCCTTTAACAATGCTGAACTCCTGATCAGCCGGCCGTGAGTTGTTTCCCGAAATCTCTTTCTCTTTCATCATACCAGACTTTCCCAGGATTGCAATTCCAGTCAGGCAAATAACCACTCCTACCAATACCAGTTGGCCACCGGTATGACTTAGCATATCAGTAAAAGAGACCTTTCCCGGAGTTGGATTGATTGTATAATAAATAGAAGGTACCAGTGCTCCAAAAGCTGAACATAACCCCAGTGTTATCGAATTTCCAAGCGACATGCCTAGATATCTCACACCCAATCCATAGGTTAAGCCCCCTACTCCCCAAAGTAATCCCATCATAATTGTGATGGCAATAATGTTTCCTGAGGTTGATGAAATAATCTCAGCAAAACCAGGGATGGTAAGCCAGGCAGCGATAGGTGGCACAATCAGCCAGGAAAATAATCCTCCGATAATCCAATAACTTTCCCAGGCCCATCCCTTGACCTTATTGTAAGGCATGTAAAAGCTTCCGGAAGCGAATCCTCCGATGGAATGAAAAATAACTCCAAGCAGTGCGTTCATAAATTTGATATTTTTGACATAAGATTACTTTGAGCAACTTTCAAACATATTGTTTTATAGTAACTATATCAATACATATATTGAATCTTAATTTGCACTTTTTGACACACGATGGAAGATTTCTTCAAATATTTGGCCACCAGTGAGGAGGACCATGAATGGGGTATATTTCTGAATTCAACCGGCAGGCTTCACGTTCCTGCTGGAAGTCCATATCCCTCAGACCGGCACCCTGCGGGCTATTTTTACACTTGGGAAGAAGGGCGCCGTCTCCGCGAATATCAGATCAATTATATTATTGACGGTGCAGGTGTTTATGAAAATAGTCAGGGCCAGTTCAGAATTTCTCCGGGTACATTAATGATCACTTTTCCAGGGGAATGGCATCGATATATGCCATTGAAATCAGCTGGATGGACAGAAATGTATATTGGATTCAATGGTTCAATAGTTCAGAAACTTATGTCATACCCCCAGTTTAATCTCGGGCAGCCAGTAATCCAGATTGGTAATAAGGAAGATATTCTTGATATATATCTTAAAATTATAGACCTGGTAAAAACTGAACAACCAGGTTTTCAGCAAATTGCTTCCGGACTTGTGGTCAAACTTCTCGGAACAATCGTAGCTTTCGAAAAACAAAAAGGATTTACCGGAAAACATATTGCTGCAGTAATTGAAGATGCTTGCTTTATAATGAGAAAGGACGTCATCCGAAACCTGGACCTTGAAGAATTTGCATCTCGGAACCATATCAGTTATTCTTATCTACGAAGGATGTTTAAGAAATATACGGGTGTTTCACCATTGCAATACCAAATGCAGTTAAAAATCATTCTTGCCCGAGAGATGCTTACCAACTCTGGGAAAAGCATAAAGGAAATTAGCTACGATCTTGGTTTTGAATCTATTCACTATTTTAGTCGTTTGTTTAAAGATAAGGTAGGTACCTCTCCATCCGTATTTTGCAGAAGTCATCAGGGGTGATGATCAAGTCTGAATTTGTAACTTAGGATACAATTTTTCCTGTTTGTATATTATTATCACTTATTTTCGCCGCATAACGGCTAATAAAAAGGTGATGAAAAAAGTTATACTTATTATTCTGGCAAGCATGACGGTACTTGCCGCGATGAGTCAGGCCCATAGATTAAAAGGTAATGGACAGGTTTTCTGGGAAGAACATTTTAACTGGGAAAACCCTGCTGACCCAAAAGGCTGGACCGCCCCATCAGGATGGAAAATCGAGGATTTATCAACAGATGATAACGGCTTTACATGGGTTTGGACCAAGGATAGTATGCAAGGGCCTTTTGCACACCGGGACGGTGGATATATTCTAAACTCAACAACCCGAAATAATGGATTTCTGGCCATCGATCTCGATAAACTAAATGCCGGAAGAGCGTATACAGATATGCTCTATATCAACAGCTCCATAACGCTTCCGATAATGAACTTTAGTACTCATCCATCTGTTATTATGAGTCTGCAGCAGATGTTTAAGTATTTCAATAGCCCGCGTATGGTGATCGAAGTGTCCAATGATAACGGAAAGCACTGGGCTGAGTTTGATCTGAAAATGGGTACTCCCCGGGGTGTAAACACACTAAATCTCCCAAACAATCAGGTTGCACTATATTCAGCGAACATATCGGATGTTGCAGCCGGACAATCCCAGGTGACCATCAGACTAACATGGTCAGGTTCGATCCTTTATTTCTGGATGCTCGATGATATAACTCTTCAGGAAGGTTGGGACAATGATCTCAAAATGAATTATTCTGATGTTCAACTCATTGATAATAACCCAAATGCTGCCGCCGGATTTTTATACATGATACCAAAATCTCAAATTCTTCCAATCGGATTATTTGAAGGCAGTGTTACTAATTATGGTGAAATTGAGCAGACTAACGTACATCTTGAAGCTGAAATCAAGAAAAATGGAACCACACAGTTCAAGGAAAGTTCGAACTCTCTGCCCTATGTATTTTATGGTGATCCAGCCGATACCTTGTTTATTAATAAGTCATATACGCCTGTCGATTATGGTCATTATGAAATGATTCTCTCAATGAAATCAAATGAAACCGACCAAAACCTTGATAATAATATTAAATCCTGCTATTTTCATGTAACCGACAGTGTATATGCCAGGACCCCAGATATTAGTGAAGCAGATGAAAGTCCATGGAGGGATTATTATCAGCAAACTCACGAAGGAGACCTTATGGGTGCTGAATTCGATCCAGTGAAGGATTGCCAGGCCTCTTCAATATCAACCTACATCTCGAAGGCCAATATTGGTGCGGATTTCAGGTTTGCATTATTGGAAATCGTTACAGATGAAGGGCCACAGCCAGAAATTAAGGAATTATTGGTCACAGATATGATAACGGTCGACTCCACTTTACTAAAGAAAGGCTGGATAACCTTACCATTATTATTGGATGGACAGGGTGAGTTTCTGAAAGCAGGGAAAAAGTATATCGCAGCTGTTCAGTTCTGGACCTATATTTCAGCCGATAACCTGGTTAACAGGAAGAACGCTTTCTGGATCGGAAGCACGAAAAGTTATACGGATTCTTATGATAAGCAATGGGGTTATATGGGTTATGAAGGAGTCTGGAGAAAAGGGTCATTATTTAATAAAATGGTTCGGTTGAATATTAACAATCACGAAAACCTTATCGATCAGATCCCTGAAACAGCACAGGAGATCTCCCTTGGACAGAATTATCCGAATCCGTTTACCAGGGAAACTTTTATTGAATATTCCATTGATAATCAGATAAATGTAAATTTTGAAATCAGGGATATCTCGGGTAAATTGATCAAGAGAATTGACGAGGGCTCCCAACCCGCTGGTTGGCATACTTTAAGATTTTCGGATCCCGGATTAGAGGCTGGTTTCTACTTTTACACAATTAAAACCTGGAAAAGCAGCATCACGAGAAAGATGTTGGTGACAGGAGGCCGTTGATATCCAACTGTCGATGAACTTCGAGCATTACGTGTCTTGAAAAAAGTACTTTTGCTGGATAATGTAATTTTATGGATATCAAAATAGCAAACACGGTAAGTCCAGTGATTGACCTTCTTCGCAAGAGATGGAGTCCCAGAAGTTTTTCAACACAGGAAATTTCCTCAGCGGACATGCAAACGTTGCTGGAAGCAGCGTCTTGGTCATTCAGTGGCGGCAACCTTCAACCATGGTACTACGTATATGCTTATGGCGGAACTCCGGGATTTGAAAAAATCCTGAACAACCTTTCTCATGGGAATCAGGGATGGGCTATGAATGCGGCGGTTTTAATGGTTTCGATGGCAAAAAAAGAACGTGATCCGGGCAAGCCGAATCCTTGGTCAAAACATGATCTTGGAGCAGCAAATATGCAAATGGCGTTGCAAGCGTTATCCATGAATATCTATTGCCACTTTATGGGTGGTTTTGATTCCATCGGAATGGCTGAATCCTTAAATATCGATACCACAGTTTACGAACTGGTAGCCTGTGTTGCACTGGGTTACCTTGGCGATCCAAGTGTATTGGAAGAATCCCTGCAGATAAGGGAAACAGCCGAACGAAAACGAAAAAAAACGGATGAGATTTCCATGCTCATATGAAGGAGTTTAGATGATGAAAGATGATCTGACAATGATTTATGAAGCCCATAAGCTTCTTGACGGTATTGCGATACGAACACCCCTGGAAAATCTGGAAAATTTTTCTCGTACGCTCGATGGACATCTCTTTGCAAAACGAGAAGATATGCAGGCAGTCAGGTCTTATAAACTTCGGGGTGCATACGTTAAAATAGCTGGTCTGCCTGAAGATAGCAGATTACGCGGCGTAATTTGTGCCAGTGCGGGAAACCATGCCCAGGGTGTGGCCTTTGCCTGTAATAAATTAGATATAGCCTGCCGAATTTACATGCCTGTAACCACTCCGAGCCAGAAATTAAAACAGGTAGGTTTTTACGGAAATGACCGCACAGAGATTATCCTGATCGGCGACACTTATGATGAAGCCTATCGTGCAGGATTGTTGGATTCAGAAAAAACCGGCCAGGCATTTATACATCCATTCGACGATCAGTCTGTTATTAATGGCCAGGCTACAGTTGCAATGGAAATTCTTAGTCAGGCTGCAACCCCGATTGATTATCTTTTTCTGCCTATCGGAGGTGGTGGTCTGGCAGCGGGAACAGCCACAGTTTTTAAAACACTCTCTCCAAACACAAGACTGATTGGCGTTGAGCCTGAGGGAGCGCCATCCATGAAAGCCGCATTTGCAGCAGGCAAGCCTGTTCTACTGGATTCCATTGATTCCTTTACCGACGGTGCCGCAGTCAGACAGGTGGGGAATCTCACTTACGCCATATGCAAAGATTTATTGGATGATATTATTACCGTGCCTGAAGGACTGATTTGCGAAACTATCCTCCGTTTATATAACGAAAATGCCATCGTTGCTGAACCTGCCGGTGCACTTGCTCTTGCTGGCGCAATACTGATGAAATCAAAACTTTGGGGCATGACCACCGCTATTGTTATTTCGGGCGGCAATAATGACATCACAAGATTTCCTGAAATCAAGGAAAGGGCCTTGCTCTATGCCAATCTCAAACATTATTTCATTGTTCGTTTTCCACAACGCCCAGGGGCTCTAAAGCAATTTGTGCAAGATGTTTTGGGACCAGATGACGATATTGTCCATTTTGAATATTCAAAGAAAACATCCCGTGAAAACGGACCGGCACTCATTGGAATAGTTCTTAAAAGGAGCTCTGATTTTGAGCCACTGGTTAAACGAATGAAAGAAAAAAACTTTCCAGCCGAATATGTTAACGACAGGCTCGAATTGATGCAATTCCTCATCTGATAAATTGCTAATTTCACCGATCAATAAAATCCGTATTATGAAATTCTCCTCACCGATCAGATTGGTCCTTTATATGTCGGTCGTAATTCTGGCATTCACGATTGCTGCTTATGTCGGACTCAGCTTCGTAGATTTAACAAAGTTCAGCTGGACGTTCCTTGCTTGGTTTGCAGGGATAAATTTCTTATTTATTTTCCTGTTTGTCAGGGGAGTTATGCGCAACTACCTGACTGAAAAGATTAAGCTGATCTATAAAACTATTCATAATCTTAAACTTACAAAGGAAGAGAAGAGGAATAAGCAATTTGATATGTCGTCCGAAGTTATCAGCAATGTCGAGCAGGAAGTTAAGGACTGGGCCGAGAGTAAGAGATCGGAAATTGAGCAACTCAGAAAATTGGAGGCCTATCGACGTGAATTTCTGGAAAATGTATCACACGAGCTCAGAACTCCCCTTTTTAATATCCAGGGCTATGTTTCAACGTTAAATGCTGGTGCCATTAATGATCCATCAATGAGCAAATCATATCTGGATAAAACAGAGACTAATATTGATAGGATGATAGAGATGATCGAAGATCTCGAAGTCATTTCAAGGCTTGAAAGTGGCGAGATGCAACTTGATGAATCACATTTTGACCTATTTTCCTTGTGCAAGGAAGTCTTTCATCATCTCGAAGATTTAGCCAAAGCCAAAAATATCACCCTCAAATTCGGCGCGGATACAAATATTGGACTCTTTGTTTATGCCGACAGGGAAAAGATTCGTCAGGTATTGGTAAATCTGGTGACCAATTCAATCAAATATGGTATCGATAATGGTCGTACAAAAATCAGTATCTACGACATGGTTGATAATTTTCTGGTAGAGATTTCTGACAATGGAATTGGCATCGAAGAGAAACATCTTCCTCGTCTGTTTGAACGATTTTATCGTGTCGATAGGAGTCGGACCAGAGCTGAGGGAGGAACCGGTCTGGGGCTCGCAATTGTCAAGCATATCGTTGAGGCTCATGGGCAAACAGTAAACGTCCGAAGCACTCAAGGCTTGGGTTCTACGTTCTCTTTTACGGTTAAGAAGGCGTAAACCCGTTGTTTTTCTTATCTTTGCCGACGAAAAACAACCACTATGCCCTTAAATAAGTTAAGAAATATTGGTATCGCTGCTCATATCGATGCCGGAAAAACTACAGTTAGTGAGCGAATTCTCTTCTATACCGGGATAAACCGTAAAATTGGAGAAGTTCATGATGGCCAGGCAACAATGGACTTCATGAAACAAGAGCAGGAAAGAGGTATCACAATTGCCTCTGCTGCCATTTCAGCCGTTTGGAAAGGATATCAGATTAACCTTATCGACACCCCGGGACACGTTGATTTTACTGTTGAAGTAGAGCGTTCCCTCAGAGTTATCGATGGTATGATAGCTGTTTTCTGTGCCGTTGGCGGTGTTGAGCCACAAAGTGAAACAGTTTGGAATCAGGCAGATCGTTATAAAGTACCCAGAATAGGTTTCATCAATAAAATGGACCGCACAGGCGCCGACTTTTCCGAAGTCGTAGCCCAAATGAATACTAACCTGGATGCTAATGCTATCCCGTTCCACATTCCAATCGGAGTTGAAGAAAGTTTTGAAGGGATTATAGATATCATTGAACGTAAAGCTTATGCATTTTCTGATCATGACAGGATTGAAATTGCGATCCCTGATGATTATTTGGAACGATGCGATGAAGCCAGAGCTTTTCTTGTTGAAAAACTGGCTGATTATAATGATGAAATAATGAATCTCTTCCTGGAAGATCAGGATATCAGCACCGAACTACTAAAGCAGGCAGCCAGGGATGCAACTATTAAGCTCCTGATTACTCCGGTATTTTGCGGTGCAGCGTATAAGAATAAAGGCGTTCAGCTTCTACTCGATGCAGTCGTCGATTACCTCCCTTCGCCGATTGATAAGGGTGCCGTTGTAGGTACTGACATTAATGATATTGAAAAGGCACATACGCGCTGCCCCTCAGTTAAAGAACCGTTTGCTGCACTCGCTTTTAAACTAATTACGGATCCTTTTGTCGGACAACAAACCTTTATCAGAATATACTCAGGAAGGTTAACCACTGGAATGGCGATTCTGAATTCGACTAAAGGGAAGGCTGAAAGGATTGGCCGCGTAATGAGAATTCACGCAAAGGACCGTGAGGAAATTCATGAAGCAGGTCCAGGTGAAATCGTGGCACTCATCGGAATGAAAATAACAAAAACCGGTGATACACTCTGTGATCCACTGCACCCTATTTGTCTGGAAAACATAACAATACCACCAGCCGTAATTGAACTAAAAGTCACCCCTCCTTCACAGAAAGAACAGCAGAAAATGGGTGAGGCATTGAAAAAAATGGCTAATGAAGATCCATCATTCAATGTTAGGGTGGATGAAGAAACCAATGAAACGATTATTGCCGGAATGGGCGAGCTTCATCTGGAGATAATCGTAGACCGGGTTAAGCATGAATTTGGAGTGGAAATTGAAATTGGCGAACCAGCAGTTGCTTTCCGCGAAACAATTCATGATGAGGTTGAGAGTAATTATAAGCATTCAAAGCAAACTGGCGGTAAAGGACAATTTGCTCATGTCGTTATGCGTATTGAACCAAATCCTGGTAAAGGATTTGAATTTATTGATAAAATCAAGGGCGGTGCAATCCCTACTGAATATATTCCATCAGTAAGAAAAGGTATTGAGAAAACTCTTGAAAAGGGCATCATAGCAGGATTTCCTGTGGTTGATGTCAAAGTTGTCTTGCTTGATGGCGGGTTCCATCCGGTTGATTCAAGCGATATGGCTTTTCAAACCTGTGCTTCCATTGGATTTAAAAATGGATTTATGAAGGCCAGCCCGGTACTTTTGGAACCGGTGATGAATATCGAAGTAAACACACCAGATGACTATATCGGAGAGATCGTTGGCAACCTTAACCGCCGGCGTGGTAAAATTGAATCGATGCGCCGCCACCGCAAAGGATCACAAAAAGTTAACGGACATGTTCCACTTCAGGAAATGTTTGGTTATGCAACTGCTTTAAGAAATCTTTCAAGCGGCCGCGCAAGCTATTCCATGGAATTCTTCCAGTATATGCCTGTTCCACCGTCAATGCAGACGGAGCAGCTGGAGAAAATCCGAAAAAACAAGGAGAAACAACAGTAACATTATTAATCGGACGGGTTTTTCTATCTTTCGGAGGAAAGACCCGTTTGATTATGTTGAGGATTATTTCCGTTTTTGCTATTCTATCACTCTTTGTTCAATGCTCCCGAGAAACCAACTTTCAGAAGGATAAAGCTTTGATATTAAGTGAATTTAGGGACGGTAAATTCACCACGGCAACTGTTCTGATCCAAAAAAATCTTAATAAATCCAACCTGTCACAGGAGCAGAAGACCTGGCTTCTGATTCGGCAGGCAATGATAGATCGTACGCGACTGGATTTTTCAAAAACCGAAGAGCAGGTTAAATCTCAACTATCGAAATACTATCCTGAAATATTGGATAGTTTGCTGAATTATTGGGAAAACTCCCATCATCTGGAAATGAAACGGATCGACGGTACTAAAAAGTACTTTAAATATGCCGTTTCCAATCTTTTCAGATTAGATTCTTCAGCCTCCCTGGTTCACAGAAAGAAGATTGGGTTTTCACGTGATCCCCTTGATTCATTATGTCTAGCAAATACTTCTTCGATCATAGAAAATGGTAAACCCGGGTCTCCGGCAGAAACTCGCATTATTACGTTCGAGTATTCGATTACTGTTGATGCAGATGCGGTACCTCCGGGGGAGGAAATTTTTTGCTGGATGCCGCTCCCCAAAGAATCCCTGCCTAGACAGAAAAATATTGAAATATTGTCATCAGTACCCGAAAAAGCAATTCGGTCTTCGAAAGACAAAATCCACTCCTCTCTTTATGCAGTTCAAAAGTCTGTTCCCGGAACTCCGACGAAGTTCTCTTATAAGGCTTCATTTGAAATTTCTGGTCAATGGTTCAACCCATCCGAAATTCTGTCTGGAAAAACTGTACCCTTAACTGCCGGATTGAAAACTTTTACAAAAGAAGAACTTCCACATATTGCATTTACTCCCCTAGTCCGTCATCTGGCTGATAGCCTGGCTAAAACTGAAAAGATTCCATTTAAGCTTATTAAATCATTTTATTATTGGATCGATCAGCATATTCCCTGGGCATCTGCTCTGGAGTACTCGACTTTTGAATGTATCCCGGATTACGTGATCACTCAAGGTCATGGGGATTGCGGTATGAAAACGTTTCTTCTGATGTCGATGGCCAGATATGAGGGAATACCAGCGCATTGGCAGAGCGGCTGGATGCTTCATCCCGGGCAGGAAAACCTGCATGATTGGTGCGAACTCTGGTTTGCTGATACAGGCTGGGTTCCCGTCGATATGTCGTTTGGTTTGCAAAACTCAGAAAATCTGGATTTAAAGACCTTCTATTTATCTGGAATTGATTCATACCGGATGATTGTCAATGATGGCATTAATCATGATTTCGATCCTCCAAAGAAGTTTATCAGATCTGAACCATTTGATTTTCAAAGAGGGGAAGTTGAATGGCTGCAGGGAAATCTATATTTTAACCAATGGGATTATCATTTAAATGTTATATCAATTGAAAAAAAGAATCGTTAGACCCTGGATTTTATTTGCAATCCTTGGCATAGCAGCGTCATGCAACCCTGGTCAGAATGATCTGGAGGTATCGAATTTCCTGATTGATTCCATTCAGAGTCAGACCATTCGCGATAGCCGCGTGGAAGTGTTTGTGATCAAAGCATCCTTTTCAAATAATGGTATTCTTCTTAAAGGGAAAACCACACATCCTGAAGCCGTAGATAAGCTCGTTAACCAGCTTCAGCTTCAGCATGTTGTTTTTGCAGATAGTATCGTCAGGCTTCCGGACAATGCACTGCATGGGAAAATATGGGGAATTGTAACAATCTCGGTAGCAAACCTGCGGAGCACTGCTGCTAACTCTGCGGAAATGGCAACTCAAGCCTTAATGGGAACTCCTGTCATGGTGCTGCAGGAAGAGAATGGTTGGTGCCTTGTTCAAACTCCGGATAAATATATTGCATGGACTGAAAAAGTTGGATTGGCACAAATGACACAAAATCAACTGGATGTCTGGAAAACCTCGGCTAGAATTATCTTCCTTGCAGACAATGGGCTAATATTGGATTCACCTGACAGTAAGGGAAAACCAATTTCCGATATTGTTTTGGGTTCGATCTTACAGGTTGAGAGTAATACAAAGTCAAACAGCCAGTTTATACCTGTTGATTTACCCGATGGACGAAAAGGTTTTCTAAGCAAAGCAGATTGCAAGGATTTTAAAACATGGTGCGAGCAAGTGGCTCCGGATCCAGGTATCATGTTTAAAACAGCTTATTATAGTATGGGTCGGCCCTATCTTTGGGGTGGTACTTCAACCAAAGGCTTTGACTGCAGCGGATTTACGAAAACAATTTATATGACAGGAGGGTTGATTTTGTCACGCGATGCATCCCAGCAGGTACTGCAGGGAACAGAAGTACCAATTAAGGGCAGCTGGGATGAACTTCAGCCGGGCGACCTTTTATTTGTTGGACGTGCAGCCACACCTGAATTACCAGAGCGGATAACTCATGTTTGCATGTACACAGGCGATTCTGAATTCATTCACTGTTCAGGAATGGGTCGGGTGACTGTAAACAGCCTCGATTCAACCCGTTATAACCACATGCCAAAATCTTACAAGGTGTTGCATGCCAAAAGGATGATCGGGTCAATCAATTCACCGGTATCATTTAAATCACATCCCTGGTATAATTAAGAAAATGAGAACTTCCAGAAGAAACTTCATTACCTTATCAGCTATAGCAGCTGCTGGATTGTCAGCCAGCAAAGGAGTTGCAGCTAACATGGTTACAGCCGGTAAAATCCCGGTAGGAAAGATTAAACTGTTTTTCGAACCATATAACCTGGCATTGGCACATGTATTTACCCTTGCCGGGTCATCGAGGACAAGCACCCCTGTAATGCTAACACGGATTGAATTCGATGGCGTTACTGGTTTTGGAGAGGCATCAATGCCGCCGTACCTGGGTGAAACACAGGAAACCGCCTCCCGCTTCCTTTCCAAAGTGAATCTCACACAGTTTTCTGATCCTTTTATGATTGAGGACATACTTGACTATGTTGATAAGATTGATGAAGGAAACCGTGCTGCAAAAGCTTCAGTCGACATCGCCCTTCACGACTTGGTCGGAAAAATGCTGGGGCAGCCCTGGTTTAAGCTCTGGGGACTGAATCCTGATCACACCCCGAATACATCTTTTACCATCGGTATTGATACTGCTGAAGTTGTCAGGCAGAAAGTCCAGGAAGCATCAGCCTATAAGATTCTAAAGGTCAAACTGGGCAGGGAAAATGATAAGGAAATGGTGCAAACAATCAGGTCTGCCACAAAAGTTCCTTTAGCGGTAGATGTGAACCAGGGATGGAAAGAGAAAGAAAAGGCGCTTGAAATGATATTCTGGTTAAAGGATATGGGTGTGGTGATGGTTGAGCAGCCATTGCCAAAAGAACAGACTGATGACATGGCCTGGCTGACTGCCCGTTCACCATTGCCAATCTATGGCGATGAGTCTGTTCAGCGATTGCCTGATTTAATTAAAGCTTCTGGCCTTTATCACGGTATTAATATCAAACTGATGAAGTGCACGGGTATGCGCGAAGCTTTTACTATGGCCAAAACTGCCAAATCAATGGGCATGAAAATCATGATCGGCTGTATGACAGAAACTTCCTGTGCTGTTTCGGCAGCCGCTCAACTTGCTCCTTTAGCCGAATTTGCGGATCTGGACGGAAACCTTCTTATTACCAACGACTTATTTAAAGGCATGGAGATAAAAAACGGGAAGGTCACTCTTTGCGACCTTCCCGGAATTGGTATTAAGAAAATCTGAAAGAAATTATCAGTTCTCCTGGTAAACCATATTATGAAAGACGTTGGTAACATCGTCGTCATCTTCAAAGCGTGCCAGCGTCTTTTCAACTTCTGCTGCCTGATCAGGAGTTAATTCCTTGGTTTGAGTGGCTATTCTTTCGAATTCAGCTGTTATGATCTCAAAGGAATTGTCTTCAAGATACTTCTGTATAGTGCCAAAATCTTCAAATTCACCTGAAATAATAATGTTTTCTTCCTCGGCAAAAACCTCCTGAGCACCGGCATCTATCATCGACAGTTCCATTTCTTCGATATCTATACCGGGTTTACCCTTAACTTTAACAATACACTTGTGTTCGAAAAGGAAACTAACACTTCCGGACGTGCCCAGGCTTCCACCGGTACGGTTAAAATAACTTCTGACATTAGCCACGGTGCGGGTAAGGTTGTCAGACGCAGTTTCAACCAGCACGGCAATACCATGTGGAGCGTAACCTTCGTATACAAATTCCTTGATATCAGCCTGATCCTTACCAGATGCCTTCTTAATCGAGCCCATAACCGTATCCTTCGGCATATTGGCCGCCCGGGCATTCTGCATGAGTACCCGGAGTCTTGAATTATTTGAGGGATCAGGTCCCCCGGATTTTACAGCAATAATGATTTCTTTAGAAATACGGGTAAATGTCTTCGACATGCTTCCCCAACGCTTAAACATTCGCGCTTTTCTATATTCGTATGCTCTTCCCATAGTTTGTTACTAGTTTGACTTCAAAAATACCTCTTTTTACTTCAGAACAATTCTTTCAAATGGAATCTTACCCATTTTTACCTCTACAAATGGAATTCCATCCTTCAATCCAACATTTCCAAATCCGGTTTCAGTGGATAAAAAACTGGTAAAATTCTTTCCAATCTTAGAATCAATATAGAGAATTCGATCGACGGCATCGTACCTGATACCGGTTAACCCCTGAAACAATCCATAGCTTGAGAGTGCACGTGCATACCAATGCCCGCATTCATATTCATCGAACGGATTTCTGACTGTGCCGTCATATCGGTTCCGGCAGGCTTTTACTATGTCCAATCCCTTTTCTACTTCTCCCTTCATCATTAAATGGCTTGCAACCTGATATTCAATTCCTGTCCATACCTCATTACTATAAACAAACGGCAGGCTTAATTTTCCACCCTTTGGCCAGGTGCAAAGTAATAATCCGCCTTCATTTCCCAGAGCATATGTAGGTCGCTGAGGATTATCATGATCGGTAAGGTTTGTTTTGAAATTATACTTGTAAATGGATTGCAGATGGCTGGTAACTTTTTTGCTATCAATAATTTCAGGCAACCCTGATGATGATGCAAGCCACATACCCATGATACCATCAGAAAGACAACCTGAGCCATATTGGTATTTTGGTCCTTCCTTAACCAGTAAATCATGAGATTCGTCGGGAGCAAGGGTCGCTGCCGGAATTTTTGTAGGGTCTGCGGCACGAAGGTCATTCCAACGAATTTTCTGGAAGAAATACTCCCCATTAAACAAATCCTTTTCCATATAAGCTTTCCCATTTGCCAAAAGCGATTCATATTCGGCATAAGGTTTTTGCATGAACTTGCTCATTTCTATAAACGACGTAATCGCTCCAAGATAAAAACTGGAACACATGCCATCCGGTCCCCAGAACTCAATATCATAGGTATTATGATGAGGCTCGACCAGAACACCCGTATGATCTGGATCCCAAGTTTTAATGCAGTAATCAAGGCTTTTCTTCACTAATGGATATAGATTTGACATCCAATCATTATCTCCACTGATGCGCCAATCGCGATAAACCTTCATAATTCCCCCAAGCTGGCCGTCTGAAGCCGCATGAAAATTATGCTGCGGTTCATTTATTGGCAGATTGGATCGGAAAGTTTGATGACCTTCCGTATTCTGACTTACGGTAAACTCAGTGTTTCGGAGTGACCTTTCAAGCTCTGGAAAAAGATGTGGAATAGCTTGGGCATAATTCCAAACATGCGTGCAGCTGCCAGAACAGCAGCCAGTATTGTCGGCACATCCTTCCCAAGCCCATAACCTGCCTTCGGTATCCCTCAAAACGGTAGGAGATTTCAGTATGGCAAGATTGGCACTTATGGCCTCCATGACCTCCGGAGCCAATGTACTTGAATAAAATGCATCCCGAAAAACTACACTGCCAGCTTTCAACTTATCATAATTGCTTATCCAATAATCCTGTACAGACGCTATATTTTCGAATTTTCCTGAATACCAGGGTTTGTAATACCTCTCAACCGTGCAGGTCTCAGGATCGCAGCCGGCACAAGGATCAGCTTTTCCAGACTTAATCCAGGAGCCATAGGTCGATCCTTCAAAATCTTCATAAATCAGATCATCTCCGGAGGTTTTAGCGGGATCAACTGCAGAATTATCAGAGAAAACAATCTCATCCAGATTGATATGCCCCCACCCTCCTGTTTCATTATCGACGATTTCCAGAACTGCTTTCTTCCCCTTGAAATTTCGAACATCCCAGACAACTGGCAACAATTGCTCATCATTCTTACCGGAGGACGAAAGCACTACTTTGTTTCCAATTCTGAGATTCATGCAGGTCTTAGCTTTAAAGTTACCACCACCGATAAGAAAAGCTATATAACCTTTCTTGATTTTGAATTCTGGTGATATTAAGGTGCCTGTTAATCCGTCACCATCAGGATAATAGGTGTTAACCAATTGTTTTCCAAGGTATCCGGGAATTTCTTGTTGGTCGGAAGCTTTTCCAGGAGCCGGTTTTTCTCCAAATGAAGCTCCTGCTGGTGACGGTTGTGCACCAGTTGAAATTTTTGTATTTGGTGAGTACCAGCAAAACATAAGGCGCACTGTTTTTTGCTGGTGAGGCAAAATATGAAGTGGGACAAATAATGACGCCCCGGGAGGATTATCTCCTTTGGGGGAATCCTGCTTAATAGTTCCGTCACAAATGTCTTTCCACAAAATTGTAAGTGCATCGAACCACCCACCTCTGAACCAGCAATGATTAACCTTTGCTTCCTGGTCTGTAAAAACGCTGAACCAGCTTTCTAATTCAGGCTTTTCGGGACTCCCCTTCTGATGCAAGGTGAAGCCATTTTTATTTGCCAGAATCTCATTCCTACCATCTTTCCTGACAATGTTCTTTGAATTCCAGGAAAACACAGCATCAACTATATTGCCAGATGTATTTGAGAAGGTATACTCCATTGATCCTACGGGTAGGCTCGAATTATTTGCATCACCGGGAATGAAAGGACTCCAGCCTGTAACCTCTACTTTTAATGGCAAGTCAGTGTCTTCCAGTTCAACTGTTGCAAAAGGAAATCTTGCCAAAAACCTGCAATTCTCAAACCTTGGCAGTCCATAATAGTAATCTCCACCTCCATTTGCCGTACCTGGTCGGCCAAAAATCTTCCAGGTCGGAACCTGTCCCTGCAATACCTTTGCACCATTGGGAATTCCGGGTACTGAAAGTGCGGCAAAAGCAAAGGGTTCATTGAAAACATCTGGTTCATTATTGACAGAAAGATTGGACCAGGCCCCATTACCATCCAAACAGACCATACCAGTACCTATACCACCAATCGGGAAAGCCGTATAGTCAAGGTTTTTACCGCTGTAATAGGAATTGAATTCATGTTTTTCCGCACTTTTTTGAGCACTCAGGTCAAAATTCGTCGCAGTTAAAACTAATGCACAGATTAGAAAGTTGAGCGTTACCCCGGGTTTCATGATTTAAGGTTTATTATGTGACGTAATTTAATAAAAGAAGGCTCAGAAACAATCAAAAACAGTTTTGTTTAGATAGTTTTAATTTACATTTGAGATGGGAAAAACTTCGGCCAATTAGAATTCAACAAAATTGCACATGAATAAATCAGTAGAGCAGGAGAATGTAAAAAGGCAAAGTAATTCTCCTATCCAATGGCCAGTTTCTGTAGCAATTTTGTTATTAAACCTGGCCATTATTATATGCGGATATTTTATATACAAGAATCAGCAATCCAATTTGACCAACGGTGTTAAGGAGGATGTTAACAGTGTTGCACATCTTAAGGTACAAAATGTTGAACAATGGAGGGAAGAACGTGTTTACAATGCCAGGATCTTTTATGGGAATCAAAACTTCTGTCGGCAGGTTGCTCTTTTTATTAAAAATAAAGGTCAATCCGATCAGGAAAATATGAAATCCTGGCTTAATATAGCCCTAAACGACAAAAATTTTGATCAAATCACTATTTTCGATTCTAATGATTCTCCGATTATCAATCTGCCAAAACTCACCCCTTTAATTCCATCGGATATCAGACTTGAAATATCAAATATTAAGGCAGGAGATAGTATTAGTTTTCTTGATTTCTTTCAGATTAATAAAAAAGCATATCTGGGGTTGCTAATTCCAATTTGTAACAAAGAGAATCCTGATCAATTGGTTGCTAAAATCTATATTAGGATTGATCCTGAAGTCTTCCTGTTTCCGTTTATTGAGAAATGGCCAACCAATAGTGAATCAGGTGAGACCCTCCTTGCGCGAAGATCTGGCGAGTCTGTTCAGTTTCTTAACCACTTACATTTTGGCGTGGTAAAACCAATGGAATTAACCTTTTCTATTAATGACACAAGCATTGCTGCGGTTAAAGGGTTAAATGGAAGATACGGTGTTTTCTTGGCAGTGGATTATCGCAGAATTCCGGTTATTTCGGCAGTTCAAGCCATTAAAAATTCCCCATGGATATTGGTGTCAAAAGAGGACCAGTCTGAGGCATTTCATGAGCTGAAAACGAGATTACTATTTACTTTAGTTTTAATCGGAGCTACCATTCTTATTTTGACTATCCTGTTGCTTTGGACTTTCCGTCGGCAAGGAATGAATTATTACCGCAACCTGTATCAAAGGCAGAAAGAGAGAGATTGGTTGTTTGACATTATGGATCACAACTTGAATGAGATTTATGTTTTTGATGCCGAAACTCTTAAATTCCAGTTTGTTAACTATGGTGCCCGGTTAAACTTGGGGTATTCAATGTCTGAAATGAAAGGATTGACTCCGATCGATATCAAGCCATTAATCAATTTAGAATCGTTTGAAAATATCATACAGCCACTAAAGAGCGGGGAAGTTCAGGTTCAGACTTTTATAACGGTACATCAAAGAAAAGATGGTACACAATATCCTGTTGAAGTATTTCTTGAATTTATGGATTCTGACCTTGGAAAAGTTTTTCTTGCGATGATCAATGATATTACAAACCGGGTTAAAATCGAGCAAAAACTTAGTGAACAACGCGAAGAGTTGATCCATAAAAATAAGGAGCTGGAAACAGTTAATGAAGAGCTTCAGGTTACCGTTGAAGAGCTTCAGCAAACCGGAGAGGAACTGGAAACAACAAATGAGGAGTTAAGCGTCAACATCCAACAGATCTCCATGCTGAATAAGGAAGTCCTGGCCGCAAAAGAAATTGCGGAAACAGCAAACCGGCTTAAATCAACATTTCTTGCTAATATGAGTCATGAAATCAGGACGCCACTTAATGGGATCATGGGCTTC
>CAINOB010000090.1 GCA_903851365.1 uncultured Bacteroidota bacterium | reverse complement strand
CGCTTTGCGCAGCGCATCAATATCATTTTTACCATCATTGGGAATTGCTCCAAAATCACTGATATTTATTGAATCAGCAGAGGAGAGGGATAACGACAAAAAGCAGGTAATTGTCAAAATCAGAACCGGAAAATAGTTTAGCTTCATAAGTTTAAAATTACTTTATTTTTCCAACGTATGTAATAATGGTGCGTGCAGGTAAAGTGAGCTTATCTGCTGAATTTACCTGATTTAAAGGTTTTAGGTCGTCACCCCTCGTATCTGAAGTGATATAGGGAATAAAAAACGGTACATTGAGACCTTCTACCTTCAGTTTAAAGGGTTTCATATCCGAAGAATAGTTTACTGCAACAATCACCAGCTCTTTTCTGAGGTTATCAAGATAGGAAGAAACCATCAATCCATTTGGATTATCCAAACCGGTTCCGTTTGAGTTAACATCAATCCGTATACTTCCGGGCCGAACAAACCGACTAAAATTCCCTAAGCTCCAAAGCAATTTAGAATCGGTAAATGAGCCATCATTGGGATTTTCATCCGCATAAATCAGTCCGTCTTTATAATCTGAAGTGGTAATGGCTAACCACCATTGCCAGGCTGATGCGTTGGCAGACGTGATATCGAAATGGATCACCCTCGCCACATAAAGTGCAAATTGCATCGTTAAATCTTTACCAGGCCCTCCGCCAACCAGGTTGTCATTTTCAAGCATGCAAAATTCGGTTTGCCAGAATCCGGTATTCTTTGCTTTTAATGCATTACCTAAAAGGGTGCGTGTCTCAAGGAGTTTGGTTGCAGGGGTCGTAGTAAAATAACCATGTCCGGTAATGAGTGCAGGAACGTGATGCAGACCTCCGATATAATCCGGGGAAGCAGAAGTAAAGAAATCATTAAGGTGATCTTCACACCCTGGCTTATCTGATTTTCCGTACAAATAATCATATTTTCCCGATTCGCAGACCACAATCTGTGTAGCCAGGTTATTATCCGTAAGATTTTTATCCAGTAATCGCACCGTACCCGCAATCTCCGAATTGGTAGCCGGCGATCCCTCCTGGCTATTCCCTGACCAATCCCATTCAGGTTCATTAAAAGGGGACAAATAATTGAGTTCAACGCCATCCGTTTCTTTGATTCCCTTTACCACATTGACCAGGAAATCTGCATATCCGGAATACCCATCTTTTTTAAGATTGTAAGATGAAGTTTTTACATCCTTATAATTTGATAGTCCGTTCGAAGTCATTGAAACAGGCGGTGAATTGGTAAATCCAAGAAAATTTTCCACACCGCGTTGTTTTGCAGCCCGAAGAAACCACCTTTGCCCCGCTTGCTTTGTCCAGTCGTATGTGCCATTCCCATTCAGAAAACATTCTGATCTGCGCCAGGGTGAGTTGATGTTGCTGTTATCGCCCTGTTCCGCACTTCCTGCTCCGATATTAAAACGCCAGAGTGAGAGTCCGATCCCTTTGGGCTTACCAGCAGCATCATTCTCAGTTGAAAAGAGTAAATCTGCCATCGCGTTTCGCTTCGATTCGGGCCAGTTTTTCCCGATAAACTGAGCCGACCAGCAATCCGATGCCCCAAAGTTGGACATTGTCTGGTATTGTTTCCTGCTATCG
>CAINOB010000089.1 GCA_903851365.1 uncultured Bacteroidota bacterium | reverse complement strand
CTTCTGGGAAGGGGAGGCTATCTGGGAAACAGCTGAACAGCAAGGTGTAAAAACTGCCGCCTATTTCTGGGTTGGCACCGAAAGCAATGAGAGATATCGTCCGGAAATGAGAAAAATCTATGAATCCGGATTCCCGTATATTCAGCAAATAGATACCGTTTTTAAATGGCTGTCGATGCCTTCAGACCAAAGGCCCGAACTCATTATGTTCTATTTTGATGAGCCCGATAAAACCAGTCACACCTTCGGACCTGTAAGTCCCGAAACGGGAAAGGTGGTCAGGAATCTGGATGATCTGGTGGGCAAGCTGATGGATGGACTGAAGAAAATCGGGAAGAAAAACTCCTTGGATATAGACCTGATTATCCTTTCGGATCACGGAATGGGCCTTATTCCTGAAGGACAGCAGATTTTTCTTGAAGATGTGGCTGATCTGAAAAAGATAAAACGCATTAACGGAGGCAGTCCGGTTCTTACCCTGGAACCTGAACCGGCCTTTTCAGAAGAGCTTTACGGCAAGCTAAAATCGACTCCGCACATTAAGGTATGGAAACGTACCGAGTTGCCGGTGCGTTATCATTATGGCACCAATAAACGCATACCGGAGCTTATTGTGGAGGCTGACAGCGCATACGGACTTGAAATAAGGCGAAAGGCACAGGGCACAGGGCAAAAATACAGTTTGGGGATGCACGGTTATGACCCCGACAATAAGGATATGCATGGAATTTTTTATGCGGCAGGGCCATCCTTTAAAAAGGGATTCGTGCAGCCGACTTTCGAAAATGTAAATATTTACGAGTTGCTGGCGAAAGTGCTGCAGGTGAAGCCCGCCAAAACCGATGGCGATTTGAAGGTGGTGAAAGGAATGCTTAAAGGCAACTAAAAATCACGGTTCAGGTCAAACACGTTGGTCATTAACTCCCATTTCATTTTTTTATTCCACTTAAAATCAGTGGGTGTTTCCATCACCATATACAGCCGTGTGCCAATCATGTAAATCTGCATATCCACGATTCCGGCAGGTGCCTTATAATGCCTGTATGTGTCAACCTGATGTGGATTGTCACTGACATCGAGCATAGCACAAAGCCTCTTGGTTGGTTGCGTGTAAACAGGTTCAGTATAGCCCGATTTTGGTGTCTCTTTTAGTTCGTTGGGATGCATCTGATAAATCTTTTCCAGCCCAATCCACTTTACTCCTTCTTTATCTTCAGGCAGCAGTTGCTGAAATTGCCAAACATAATCGCTCCATTCAGGTTGTTTCTCCAGTTTACCCAAACGGGCCATCTCTTTATCATAATCCCAGCCAAGCGGAGCTTCAAGGATCATAAACATTCGGGTTCCAAGCAGGTAGATCTCCATATCGCTGATCCCCACTTCTTTGATTCCCCGGGGAATCTCGGGCCATATACCCTCTTTGGTATGGACATGTTTGTATTGGCGGATCAGGGCGGGATCGTTCCTGAGATCCAGCGCCATACAGTATCGTTTTTGCATTTTAGTTTTGTTTTGAGAAGATAACGAAACCGGCTGAACCAACAGAATCAGTATCAATACCGGTAGATATAGTAACTTCATTTGGAAATCCTATTGAATGGTAATTCTTTCAGTATGTGTGCCTTCTTTTGTCTGAATGAAAATCTGGTACACGCCTTTTGCCTGATTGCCCAGGTCGAGCGACCTGGCCACCTGACCAGCTCCTGCACTGAATTTTTCGTTGAGAACCACCTGCCCGTTCATGTTAATGATTCGCAGGCTGATAGTACCCGGCTGATTCTGGCTCAATTCGAGTTGAAACAATCCATTGCTGGGATTAGGATAGATGCGGCATGAAATAAGCATGTTGTTATCGGCGATACCCAAGGATTGCGAGGTCAGCTGGATATTATCGATCGCTGCACCACCCGCAGCGGTGCCATGATTTTCGTAACTGAAACCGAACTGTGTGGTTGCACTCAGCGCATTATCAGGCAACGAAAGTTTAACATTATCCCAGGCCCATTCGGTGTCACTCTTCGAATCCAGGCTGATGAGCGTTTTCCAAAGGCTGTCGGCCGAAACCCGGTAAACAACATTCAGGGTGCCGGCATCGGGCGTTCTGAGATAGCTATAATCAAAGGAGAGTGTTACGGCTGTTCCCAGGAATGGGGTGAGGTCGGCGACCGGTGATAAAAGGTAGTCGGCAACTTTGTTCAGAGCTATGGTTTCAGATCCCCTGATTCCGTAAAAATGACCGGTGTTTCCCGTAATACCCAAATCCCCGGCGGTTCCGTATTTCCAACCGTTAACTGTTTTACCAGGTGCCCAGCCAGCTGTTCCCGGTTCGAAATCCACCAGATAGGGCAGCGAAACAGCATCGGCCAGGATAGTGGATACGGAATTGGAAGGTTTGGCCTGAGTGGAACCGGCATATACAGCAACGATGTAATAGGTATAGTCGGTATTTTGCTGAACATTATCATCTGTATAATAAGGACTTGTGCTTACATCATACTGGATATTGTTCCTGTAGATCTTGTAATTTGTTACATACTCGGGATAAAACGGCGCATTCCAGTACAGGTTGATTTTGTTTTTGCCATTGACTGCAGTCAGAAAAGTGGCAGGTAATACCGGATCGGAGGCGGCCAGCGGGGTTTCCCAGAGCCCTCTGCCAAAGGTCGACGCCCGGAGCCTTGATCTCGATCTGTCGAGATGATCATAATAAGCTTCCAACTCGGTTATTTCAACCGAAGCCGGAAGGTTGGTGTTGTAAAATACCCAGTCGTTCATACCGGCATCCCTGAAATATACCCCGGCATCGGACCCAACATATAACCCCTCATTACTGGATTCATCGAAGAAAATGGTATTCATGGCCACAGCAGGTAAACTTCCGCTGATATCGGTCCAGGTTTGACCCTTATCGGCCGATTTATAGACTTTTCGCCCAATGGTGATGTAAACAGTCTGAGGATCATAAGGATTGCATTCTATATCGGTTACAATCGAATTGATCGGGAGACCGGAAGAAAGGTCGGTCCAAACAGGTGCCGCAACGGAAAAATCATCGGTTCTGAAGAGCTTCCTGTCCTGACGTGAAGCAAAGAGCATTTTAGGTTCGGCAGGCGATTGCTCAAGAGCTACCATGTAAACATCGTTTGTTCCGGCAAGATTATTAGATATTTTCTTCCACAAAACAGCGCTCGAATTCTTCAGGTCGTGAGTGATCCAAACATTTTTGTACCCGGCGATCATGGTATTTCCATCACTTTCATGAATCAGGTAAGGGGTTACCCAGGCGCCATCCTCGGTGATGCCTCCAAAACCCTTGCCACCAACCTGGCGACCGGAACCGTTAAAAATATTTTGAGTGATCGATCCGTAATAGATAGTGGTATAAGAATATAAGTAATCAGTTGGATCAACTGCTGATTCCATGCCGTCGCCACCGCCTGTGGTAAGCCATTCATGTCCGGTCCACGTGGCACTTCCGTTGTCCTGAAATCCGGTAACCGTTTTATAAGGATTGGTAACGCTTACTCCCAGCCGGTAGATTTGCCCGATACCCAGACCCTTCGTTATTTCTTTCCAGCTGGAACCATGGTTATCGGTAAAATAGACGCCTCCGTCGTTTCCGGCATAAAGCCTTCGGTTAGCCGCGTTATAGAAAAAGGTATGCTGATCGGCATGAATCTCGGTAGCGCCGCTGCCGGTCCAGTGTCCGATAAGTTTCCAGTTTTTCCCGCCGTTGTCTGATCTCCAGAGATTAACGCCGCCGACATAAACAATTTGCGCATTGGTGGCATCAACGGAAATGCAGAGATCGTACCATGCCTGGCTCCCCGTATCACTGCCATCCGATGAATAACCCAGGATATTTGGTGTGGTCGATTGTACGATAAAAGTCTGGCCGTCGTCCTGCGATACATAACAGCCTGCATAGGGCCCATTGCTGCAAAGTAGGTACACCAGGTTGGAAGCTGCGGGTGTTACCCCGATAACCATCCGGCCTTTGGCCAAGACTCCATTGGTTCCCGGAACCTGCACCCAGGTTTCACCGGCATCTTCGCTGCGGTAAAAACCATTTGCGCCAACGGAGGTGCAATAGGCGATATTAGAGTTGCCCGGCTTGAATTTGACATCCTTAAAGGTAGCTCCCGGAGCGGCAAATTTCAGTACCCAGTTGGCGCCTCCATCAGTTGTTTTATAGATACCGCCGTTTGCTGATGCGAGAATGAAATTCGGGTCACTGTCGCTCCTGTCCATCATTCCCACCGTGATCTCGCCCATTCCTTTGTTGTACATTTCCCAGGTGTTTCCGCCGTCGCTGCTGTGAATGACGCCTATACCCCGGGCATCGCCGTGATCGCGGTCGCCCGTGCCAACCAGGAGTTCACCCGGTTTGGTGGGATGTACAAGGATGGAGGAAACGCCCATTGATGGCATTTTATCGGTAAGAACCTCCCATTGCTGGCCGCCATTTATCGTTCTCCAAAGGCCACCCGATGGCGATCCTACATAAACGATGCTGGTGTCGGCAGGTGAAACGGCAATGGCATTCAATCTGCCCAAGCCGCTATAACCTCCGCCATCAACCCGGGTTTTCGGACCGAGTTCGAGCCAGTTTGCGTTGCCTGATTTGTATCCTGATTCTTCAGGCTGCTCAGAGGCGAACCTCATATACTCATAATAAATCTGGCCGGCCGGAGGGAACGACCCATCGGGATTGATTCTTGTCATCCAATAATTTTCCCATCGCTTAAATGGCTTGTAACCATCACCGCGGTGAGTGGGCCGGTTCGCCCAATATTGATAAAAAGCACGCTGAACATCAAAGAAATTGGCGTTCGGATCCTGCATCATTTCAATCCACCTCGGGTTGGTTGAATAATCATCCGTCGTTGGATTAACCCGGTTCTGCGGATAAGCCGCAGTGCCGGTAACAGCCGATATCACCAGGATACCCAGGATCCGTGCAAACGTATTTTTCATGCTGGTTTAGCTACCTACTGGATCGTAATCTTTTGTTTCCATTCACCATCTTTCGACCGGATAACAATCTGGTAAACGCCTTTGGCCTGAGTGCTCATATCCATCTTCTCGACCGATTTGCCTGCGTTACTCTGGATCGTTTTTTCGAGAACTACCTGACCTTCAATGTTTATCACCTGAATATTTACCGTACTGGTAATTCCGGATGCAATTTCAACATTGAAATGACCCTGGCTTGGATTCGGGAATACGGTAACATTAACCGGATTTTCAATCTCTTTAGCGGAGGTTGTATTCAGGAATAACTTAGCGTCATCAACAGCTGCACCCCAGGCAAACTGAGCAGAATTATCATAGGAGAATCCAATCTGTGCGGTTTTGGTGAGCGCTTTATCCGGAAGGTTTACCTGCGTGGTATCCCATACCCAATCCACTGTGCTTGGCGGTTTTAAATCAACCAGCTTAACCCAGGCACTGTCGGGAGCAACCCGGTAATTTGCGCTGAACTTATCGTACGTGCGGTATTTCCTGAACGTATAAGCAAATTCCAGCGTGATGGTTTTTCCGGTATAGCTGCTCAGGTCGATGGTAGGAGTCACCAGGTAATCTTTTACCGTTACCCCGCTGCCTGCAGCACTGCTGTTGGCAGCAAAGAAATGCCCGCTGCGGTTGGTAATGACCAGTGATTCGCCAGTTCCCCATCGCCATCCTTCCATAGTAAACTTAGCCTGCCATCCGGCCGGGCCGTTTTCAAACATCTGGGTGTAAGGAAGTACGATATCAGACAATACCGTAGCGAATGCCTCATTGGTTGGAGTCGACTCATTACTGTTTGAATACAAAGCCGTGACTTTGTATGTATAAGTCATATCTGGCTCCACTTTACTATCGGTATAGGATATTTCGCTTACCTGCTCCAGGAAAATGTCGTTCCGGTAAATACGGTATCCCAGAACGCTTGCTTCATAAAATGGGGGGGTCCAGTTGAGTTCAATGTTTTTATCTACAGCTGCTGCCGTAAGCAGAGCAGGAGGCAACAGTGTACTTGCATTGGCAAGTGATGTTTCCCAAACTCCTCTTCCAAAGGTAGCTGCTCTTAAGCGCGAGTCAGCACGATTACGAGGATCCTGGTAAATCTCCAGTTCATTTACTCCCACGGAAACCGGGAATCCCGAGCCATATTTAACCCAGTCGGTCATATCGGCATCTTTGTAATAAGTACCTGCATCGGTTCCTACATAAAGTCCTTCATTGCTGGATTTATCAAAGGTGATAGTGCTGATTGGTATATTCGGCAGGGTTCCGGTTATGTTTACCCAGGAAGCCCCTTTATTGATCGATTTATAAACCTTCTGGTTTAATACCATATAAACGATACTGGCATTATAGGGATGGCACTCAATATCGGCAGGTGTACCTCCAACCGGAAGTGCCGCAGTTAAATCAGTCCAGACTACGGGCGTTGATAGCAGGTTGTCGGTCCTGAATAATTTATTATCCGACCTGTAGGCAAATAAAAGGTTAAAATCTGCCGGTGATTGCTCCAGACCCGACATGTTAACATCGTTCCGGTTAGCCAGATTGTTGGAAATTTTTGTCCAGGTAATTGTGCCGTTAGATTTAACGTTATTACTCATCCAGATATTCTTATATCCAACAACCATGGTATTTCCATCGCCTTCGCTGATCACGAACGGGGTAACCCATGCACCGTCTTCGGTGATTCCGTTGGTGCCCTTGCCTGCGATGCCTCTTCCGCTGCCATTGTTGTAATAACGGGTAATGGCACCATAGTAAATCGTGGTGTAGCTATATCTTGCATCATAGGGGTCAACTGCACATTCCATTCCGTCACCGCCACCGGTATTAACCCAGTTCGTGCCGATCCAGGTAGCGCTTCCGTTGTCCTGCAATCCTCCTGTCATTTTTTTGCCATCAGTATTGCTGACTCCGATCCTATAAAATTCACCGATTGATAATCCTTCGCTGATTTCACGGAAAGTACCGCCCTGGTTGGCAGTGAAATATACGCCACCGTCATTGCTTATATATAAACGTTGATTCAGGGTGTTATAGGCCATGGCATGCTGATCGGCATGAACCTCATTGGTGCGGTCACCCCACCAGTGTGAGACAATCTGCCAGGTTTTGGCTCCGTCCGACGATTTCCAAACATTCACTCCACCAACATAAAGCATTAATGGATTGGCCGGTTCAACAAAAATATCAAGGTCATATCCAGCCTGACTTTTTGCATCAGAACCGTCATATTCATATCCGAGGATATTCGGGGTAGTGGATGCAGTGGTAAAACTGACTCCGAAATTGCGTGAAACAAAACAGCCCTGGAATTGAGCAGCGCCGCCGACCAGATAAACCAGACTGTCGTTTGCGGGTGTGACTCCAATTACCAGACGTCCGCCTGTCGGATAACCAATAGAAGCTGGTTGAAGGGTCCAGGAATCACCTCCGTTAACTGAACGATAAAATCCATTACCGGAAGCTGCATAGGCGATAGTCGTACTGCCCGGCCTGAATTTTACATCGCGGTAGTTGGCTCCGTCAGTGGTTGTTTTTGTCCAGATCGTGCCACCATTAGTGGTTTTGTAAATACCGCCGTTCCCGGCAGCTAGAATGAAATTCTCATCAGTGGAAGCCACTTCAAACATGCCGATGGTCACATTCCCCATCCCGTTATTGGTCGGGTTCCAGGTAAGTCCTCCATCAGTGCTGCGAAATACGCCCATGCCGTTGGAGTCACCTCCGTCGCGGTCACCTGATCCGATCAGAATATTGTTCGGATTCGATTTGCTCACCAGGATAGCAGAAACACCTAAGGTGGGCTGGTTATCCGTTGAGCAGGTCCAATGCTTTCCGCTATCATGAGTAGTCCAGAATCCACCGTTCGGGGTTCCGATATAAACCGTAGAGGTATCGGTAGGACTGAAAGCGACTGCGTTAATACGTCCAACACCGTTGTACCCTCCAAAATCGGTACGGGTAGTCGGACCGAGTTCCTTCCAAACAGGCTGGCCGGTTTTTAAGCTGCCTTGCTCGGGATGGCTTTGAAGATAATTGTTGTACTCACGGTATACTTTATCGGGTTCCGGAAAAGATCCATCCGGATTTATCCTTGATTGCCAGTAAAATTCCCAGCGCTTGAAAGGCTTATACCCAGTTCCCCGTGTAACTTCGCGGCCTTCCCAATAGGTATAAAACGCTTTTTGGATTTCGAAGAAATTTCCGTGGGGATCAAGCATCATGTTGCTCCAGTAAGGAAACGATGCATAATCAACGGCGGTGGGTTTGTTCCCGCTCTGCGCTAAGGTCGCAGTGCAGAAGGCAACTGAAATCAATAAGATACTCAGAACCCTTGATAACATTTTTTTCATTTTAATATAGAAATTTAGTGTATGGTAATTTTTTGCTTCCATTCGCCATTGTTTGCCCTGATGACCAACTGGTATATCCCTTTGGCCCTGGTACTAACATCAATTTTTTCAACCAGGGTTCCTGAATTTTTCTCGATCGTTTTTTCGAAAACCAACTGACCCTTTAGATTATACATCAGCATATTTAGTTTGCCCGATATGCCTGATGGAAGTTCAATGCTAAAACTGCCCTGGTTTGGATTCGGGAATACTCTAACAGCCAATGGATTTTCAATAGCCTTTGAGGAAGTGCTGTTTATGAAAAGTTGTACGTCATCCACAGCAGCGCCCCAGGCAAATTGATTGCTGTTGTCGTAATAGAAACCTATCTGGGAAGTTTTCGTGAGCGCTTTTTCCGGCAAGTCCACCTGAGTGGTATCCCACAGCCAGGTAGTTGTGCTTGGTGGCTTTAAATCAACCAGCTTGACCCATGCACTGTCAGGGGCTACCCGGTAGTTAACATTAAATTTGTCGTAGGTACGGTACTTGCGCATTGTATAGGCAAACTTCAGTGTGATGGTTTTGCCTTTATAGCCGCTCAGGTCGATTGATGGAGTGAACAGATAATCCTTAACAACAACACCTTGTCCTGCCGCTGCACTGTTGGCAGCAAAGAAATGTCCATCACGGCCTGTAACAGAAAGGGTTTCAGCGGTTCCCCAGCGCCATCCCTCCAAGGTATATTTGGCCGACCAGCCTGCCGATCCGTTTTCAAAAGGCTGGCTGTAGGGAAGCACAATGTCTGATAAAATAGTTGCAAAGGCTTCATTCGTCGGATCCGATTCCGAACCATCAATGTATTTGGCAGTAACCTTGTAGGTATAAGTTATGTCCCGATCGGCATTCGAGTCGGTATAACTTGTTCCGTTAACAAGTTCCAAAAACGTTCCGTTCCTGTAAATCCGATAGCCCTGAACATTTGCTTCATAAAATGGTGGGTTCCAGCTAAGCTCAATATTGCTATCCACCGGGATGGCAGTCAATAAAGAAGGAGGAAGGAGCGTGCTGGTGCTTGCCAGAGGGATTTCCCAAACTCCGCGTCCGAATGTTGAGGCTCTTAACCTGGAATCAGTCCGGTGACGCGAATCATGGTAAATCTCCAGTTCCGATACACCAACTGAGACCGGGAGTGATGTTCCATATTTTACCCAATCGTCCATATCGGCATCTTTATAATAAACTCCTGCATCGGTTCCAACATAAAGCCCTTCCTTGCTTGATTTGTCATAAACAATGGTGTTCAGGCTGATGTTGGGAAGGCTTCCTGATATATTCACCCAGGAACCACCCTTATTTACAGATTTATACACCTTGCCACTCAAGGTCATATAAACGATATTTGCATCGTAAGGGTTACATTCGAGATCGGTTGGGGATGCGTTTACCGGAAGTGATGAGCTGATATCAGTCCAGACTACCGTTGAAGAAAACAGGTTATCGGTTCGGAATAATTTCTGATCATCCCACCTGACTGCAAAAAGGAGGTTGCCATCAGCAGGAGAACTTTCTAAAGTCGAAAAATTCAAGTCGTTTCGGTTGGCCAGGTTATTGGATATTTTGGTCCAGGAAATTGTTCCGGTGGATTTTACATTATTGCAGATCCAGATATTTTTATAGCCGACCACCATTGTATTTGGATCGGTTTCGCAAATGAGGAAAGGTGTTACCCAGGCACCATCTTCAGTAATTCCATTGGCGCCTTTAGCAGCAACGGTGCGATTGAAGTTATTGTTCAAAATCCGATAAATCGGACCGTTTTGCGATGTGGTGTAACTATACTGGGCATCGCGGGGATCCACTGCGCATTCCATACCATCGCCCCCGCTGGCAGTCAGCCAACTGGTGCCGGTCCAGGTTGCGCTTCCGTTATCCTGGAATCCGCTGAGAGTTTTTGATGGATCGGTATTGCTCACTCCCAGCTTGTAGATCTGCCCGATACCCAATCCTTCTGTGATCTCTTTCCAGTACGTTCCTTTGTTATCGGTGAAATAGATTCCCCCGTCGTTGCCGGCATAAAGCCTTTTGTTCAACGGATTATAGAAAAAAGTATGCTGATCGACATGAACATTGGATCCGCCGTTTCGGCTCATGATGATGTTCCATGTTTTTCCGGCATCATCGGATCGCCACATGTTTATTCCGCCAACATAAACCTGCTGTGTGTTGATCGGATCAACAAAGATATCCATGTCATACCAGGCCTGGCTTCCGGTGTCACTGCCATCACTGGCCCATCCGAATATGTTGGGAGACGACGACTGAAGGATAAAATTCTTGCCGTCGTCCTGTGATAAAAAGCAACCCACATACTTTCCGTTGTCACAAACCAGGTAAACCAAACTGTTTGCCCCTGGGGTAACCCCGATAACCAGTCTGCCTCCCGATGGCATTCCGGCGATTGTTGACACCCGGGTCCAGGTTTCACCGGCGTCCTCACTTCGATAAAAGCCAAAATTTCCGGTTGAGGTGGCATAGGCAACATTCGAATTGCCTGGTTTAAACTTTAGGTCTTTAAATGTGGAACCGATTTTTAAAACCCAGTGAGCGCCACCATCAACTGTCTTATAGATTCCACCGTCAGTAGCTGCCAGGATAAAATCCGGATCTGTTTCGCTTCTGACCATCATTCCAACGGTTCGGTTACCCATCCCATTATTGTAAAGGCCCCAGGTTAATCCACCGTCGGTGCTAAGCATGACACCTAATCCGGCAGCATCTCCATGGTCGCGGTCGCCCGTTCCAACCAGGATTTCATTCGGCCTGGTCGGGTGAACCAAAATAGAGGATACTCCCAATGAGGGTAATTGATCGGAGAGGACAATCCAGCTTTTCCCGCCATCAGTGGATTTCCATATTCCTCCTGAAGGAGAGCCAACATAAACAATGCTGGTATCTGAAGGATGGCAGGCTATGGCGTTCAGCCGACCAAGGCCTGGTTCAGTGCGGATTCTTGGTCCCAGTTCCTTCCATGCGGGCTGTCCGGTTTTAAGACCGCCTTGGTCGGGGTGACTCTGTAAATACTTATTGTATTCCCGGTAAACCCCGCCGGATTCCGGAAAGCTGCCGTCGGGATTGATCCGGAATTGCCAGTAATATTCCCAGCGCTTAAATGGCTTATATCCTGATCCTTTAGTAATTTCACGTCCGTCCCACCAGGCATTGAATGCTTTCTGGATTTCAAAGAAATTTCCATGTGGATCCTGCATCATTTCGATCCAGTAAGGATGGGATGCATAATCTTTGGTTGAATTTGCGATGTTGTTCTGAGCCTTGGACGATAGACTGAAAAAAACCAGCAGCCCAGTCAGGAGTATGGTAAATGACTTGTTTTTCATGGCGGTTAAATAGTAGAAACACCTTGCCAAATAATAAGCAAGTTTATGAAAAAAAGTGCGAATAAGGGGTGTTTTTAAAAAAGTCCCCTGTAAATCGTTGATCTACAGAGGACTCAATGCGGTTTGGTAGCCCCGATCAGACTCGAACTGATATCTATAGTTCCGGAAACTATTATTCTATCCCTTGAACTACGGAGCCAGAATATTCAGTAGGGCACACCCGCAAAAAACCCTTCCTTGTAGCCCCACCAGGACTCGAACCTGAATTTAAAGTTTAGGAAACTTCCGTTCTATCCCTTGAACTATGAGGCCAATATTCAGGGTGCAAAGGTAAGAAAATTTGAATAGACTGCAAATCCTCCGGATCGGTTACAGGACTAGCTATTGCTGAGTTGACAATGGGCAAAAATTAAAAATAAACTTATCCGATTGATAAGGTAAATACCAACCCCTATCTTTTTAATAACTTTACGGAAAATTTTTCCACTATGACAACCATTGTAATCAACGAAAAAACAAAGAAAGGACGAATCATCCTGGATTTGATCCGTGAAATGGGTGTTGGTGAAATCATCGAAAGTGCAAAAGAATCAGGGCATATTCCGAACGATGCTACATTGAAAGCTATTCAGGAAGCTAAGGAGGGGAAAACGATTAAATGTGCCGATTTTGATGATTACCTTAGCAAAGTGAAATAGTATGTACTCCCTGGAATTCACAAAGCAATATCTCCGGGATCTGAAACTTTCGAGAAAACGAAATCTGGATGAGGAAAAGCTAAACCAAATCATCAAAATTCTAATATCGGGTGAGAAGTTGCCACAACAATTTATGGATCATCCTTTAACAGGGACTTTCAAGGGATTGAATGAATGTCACATTTCTCCGACTTGTTCAGATAGCCACATTTGATTTGGCAGGTAAACGACCCAGCCTTCTTACTGTTTATAATCATTCTATTTTGTTTATGATCTCCTTGAGTTTATCGATTTCCTTCTGACTCAAGCCTTCTTCTTTCACCATATAGGAGAGCAAAGATGCTGGTGAATCACTGAAATATCCAGATATCATTTTCTTAAAAGAAATTTTACGATAATCTGATTTACTAATCTTTGGGAAATACTCATAAGTTTTGCCATAAGCTTTATAGCCTATATATCCTTTGCTTACTAATATTCTGACGACAGAAGAAACCGTATTATAAGGGGTTTTTTCTCCGTCGGGTAGCTGACTGATAACATCTTTTACAAATCCCTTTTTTATCTTCCAGAATATCTGCATGATCCGTTCTTCGGCTTTCGTAAGTTCTTCCATGATGAGATTATTTTTTAGTCACTTCAAATTCCATGTCCACAGTTGCATATTCGCTATTGTCATTCCACCCCTTGGGTATAGGAATCGGTATAATCTTTTCCGGATCAAATTTGTTCATGTCTGCTATAGAGCGAATTGAAAGAATGATATTCTTACGGCTAAACCAATCCCCCGTTTTGAATTTAATTCTATCAATTACCTCTTTTGCTGGGACATCCCCGTTACCCTTGATGCGAATCTCACCAATTTTAGCACGCTTCCCTTCGCTGATCTTGATGTTCAAATTAACAAAGCCGTCGGTGGTTTCCTTTGTGGAAAATTCAGCTTCAAAAAAGACATATCCATTATCCATATAAAGGGATGAAATTCCATCGTCAGCCTGGTGCAAACGAATTTCCATTATCTCTTTGGAATATGAGTCTCCCTTTTTCAGTCCAAGTACCTGGTTCAACTTAGCTTCATTGTATTTTGTGTTTCCCTCCCAGGTTATGTTACCGACTTTATTCCAGCTGATTATTTTAGATTGTTTTTGATTGCTGCTGGTTTGAGAATGGGTTGACTCATCGGAATCAAAATAGGAAAACGACAAAAGTAGAAATACTGCAACTGGAAGAATTATCGAAAAGGACAGTTTAGAATAATTTGCTGACCTGGATTTTGTCAACATTTGTACTCTTCGACAAATCTGTTTTCCGGAAAATTCCGAGGTTAACCCGCAGGCTTTTATTTCACAGGTTAGACCCAAGAGTAAATTCGAGTACTCCTTTTTTGAAATATTGCTTGGACACATTTTCTCATCCACAAGATATTCATGAACTTCAGCAATTCTGTTCTTCAAATATTTCACCAATGGATTAAACCAGAATAAAATCGAATACAATTCAACAAGAACGGTATCGATTGAATGATACTGCCGGGCGTGCAATAGTTCATGGTTTTTAATGAGCTGAATTTCTTCCGGAGTCATCCGGCCGTTTTCAGAATTTATAAAAATGAAATTCAGAAAGGAGGAAGCCGGAACCTGATCACGAAGGTTAATGATCCAAAATCTATCCTCCCGGTACTTGGTGCCACATCTGACGTTTTTTCGAATCTTGAGTAGGCTCCTGACAAGATTGTAAAGTTTATTAGATGCACCAATCAGGTAAATAGCCGTAAGAGAGAAAATCAGAATTCTCCAGATGTTCAGATCCTGCTGGATTTGTGACCCCGCATTTATTAAACCTGGCGTTGTTGAAACAGCAGAATTCAAATCGGGAAATGACAAAGGTGATCCAATAATAGGATTACCAAGTATTGAGGAAGACCATTGACTTGGTAAGATAATAAACGGTAATACCACACAAAGCACAAGGCTTGATAGCAGGTATATCCTCATCCAGGTAAAGTGGGTAAGATTCGAAATGAACCATTTATAAATAAGGAGAAAGAACCCTAAGTAGATAGATGATTCGATCAGATACTTAAAAAATGAATTGTACATAACGGTTTCTATTAAATTTCATACAATGATATAACTTATATTTCAGTTTAACAACTGGTTTATAAGTTATTTAATTGTATTATCAGTCGAACAGGGCATGTAATACCTTGTGCGACTTGATTTCACCCAGACCCTCTAGGTGCTGATAGTAATACCGCAGGATTCCGTCGAGCAGGTCAATCCGCTTTTGACGGTCAATAATAATGGTCGACAGCTCTGAAGCCTGAACGGATAAAAAGCGAATCAGGAGCGAGGTAAGTTCCGGGGGCAGGCATAACCCGTGAGGAGGCGGGGCAGGGCTGAAAGTTCCGAGCGTAAGGTCGAACCATAACCCGGCTCCTCCTGGTGGTACCTCCGGATTAAATCCCAGATGGCGCGATAGCCTGAGCAGGAAATATAAATGAAAATTGCCTATCCCCTGGTCGGCTACATCCAGCAGCTGGATATGGTTGTCGAGAAAATCGAACAGCTCTTCATTGGGTTCCTCTTCACGAAGCGCCTTACTCAGGACATCAGCCAGGAAAAGTGCAACCGAACTTTTTACCGGATCTCCGGTAAGGTGCATGAACGGACTGTGGTTCTTTACTTCTTTGATATTCTGAAGGTCGCGATTGGCCTTATGATAAATATCGAGTTCGAGAATGGTGAGCGGTTGAAAAAGATAGGCTTTCCTGTTTTTCGAGGAGGAACGGGCACCGGGTACCATGATCCCGATGCGGCCCCAGCGCCTGGTATACAGGTGCACAATGAGGCTGGTTTCCCCGTACTTGATCTGTTTGAGAACAATTCCGAGGGTTTTTTCAATCATGGCTATCTGACAATCAAAATCTTGGTCACCGCTTTTCCTGTTCTGTCAGCCGTGGAGGCAAAAACAAGATAAACTCCGGTTGCCACCGGTCGGCCCGAACGTTCATTTCCATCCCAGGTGATTTGCCCACCCAGGCTCCCGCCTTCAAACACGAGGTTTCCTGTGAGGTCGGTGATCTTAACAGTTGATTCTGTGGGAACACCTTTAATAGTTATCAATCCGGTGTAGCCTGGCCTCACAGGATTGGGATAGGCATAAACCGGACCGGTATAAAGGTCTTCACGGGTTGCTGTGCCCCGGTAGGAAATGACCCCCGCTGAAGTTCCGAAATAAACCTCACCGGATTCCTGATCGATGACGATGGAGGATATCTCATTTGATAAAAGTGGCGAATTGGTGACGTTGAATGACTGTATCATTCCGGTTCCATCGGCATTGGTTAAAAATACACCGGAGTTTCTGGTACCGAACCATTTTCTGTTGGCTCCGTCAACCGCAATTGCAGTCACAATATCAGTAGAAAGCAACCCATGAAACAAGGAGTCTCCCTGGTCAACGCTCGGTTGCGAGGCATAAAAATCGGATGAGGTGAAAATAGCGGACGGCTGATAATAAACCACTGCTCCCGAACTGGTACCAAGCCATAAACGTCCGTCGAGATCCACCGCCATAGAATAAATATCATTTAGGATCTTGATGGTATTTTTCGGTGGAAAGGAAACTCTCAGCGGCATCCTCACCTGCTTATCATCCGAAACATCATCGATAGTCTTGCCATTATAAAAAGCAAATAAACCATTGCCTTTGGGCAGTAGAATCCACTTAATATCACCCGGTGTGATTACAATCTGGCCGGAAAAGGCATCGCCCAGGAATTGTCCGTAGGTGAAGCTTTTCCAGGTTCCATCGGCTTTCAGAACTGAAACCGGCGAAGGAACACTTGAATTGGTCATCCACAGATTTTTTTTCGAATCGAAGGCCATCCCCCCGATTCTGATATAGGGACTTCCGGGGAAAACACTCGTCAGGGCACCATTTGTATTGGTATCATCGAAAACGCCCAAATATTCGCCATCCTTGAATTCAAGAACGCCAAATCCCCACGATGCTGCATAAATGTGGTTGGGGTCATCAGGATCAACGGCCAGCCTTATGATATCCCTGATCGGTCCAATCTTTGGATCAGTCAAAGTGTTGAATACTTTCCAGGTACCTTTTATCCTTGCTGATACCCCGCTGATGTTCCAGATATTGTTCCATGAGGCATCATAGGCACCCCCCGCAATCCATAAATCTCCTTTCGAAACCACCATATCGAAGGTTTTTTTGTCCCATGGCCCCGGAGGCCTGACCTTCAGAAATGTTACATAATCGGCCGAATAGATCAATCCCAGATCGCGATCGGCAATCCACGCCTTACCCTGATCATCGAGAAGAAAATCATTGGGATTCATAATATCCGTGCCATAACGGTCTAAATTCCTTTGCACCGTTCCATCCGGAATCATCAGGTTGATCTGATAGGAACTCACTACAACCAACTGGCCGGCAATAAAACGCATCCGGCGTATGTCATTGTAATACTTCGGAAACCAATCCCAATGATGACCGTTGTATGTGAATATTGAATCCACATCGCCTGTACTGCTCAGATGCGAGGCCCAGAGGATGCCATCGGAGCTGGCCATATGCTTATAGGTTTCACCGGCAAACGGCTGACCGGGTACGCGGGTCCACGACTGATAATTTTCGAGCTGGGGATCACTTATGGAAGCTTTGAATATCCCTTTTTCTGTGGCCGCAAAAATGGAGTCCTGGTTAAAAATCTCTGTTTCAAAAATTTCCATGTGCGAACCATTCGGACCAATATAGTAAGTGGAGGCTACCTCATCCCTGACAAGATTCAGCCGGATGATACCGAAACCGCAAGAAAGCAAGGCATAATCGCCCTCGACCATAACACTGTTGATGTTTTTACTGCCGGTCATCGTTTTCTGCTTGATGTCGGGAATATTGATGATGGTATTATTTCTTAGCAGATCGATATTTGAATTTGAATAAGCGATAATCAGGACATCATGATCAGCACTATAAGCCATGCTGGCGATATCGAGATCGCTGAGGCCATTGATTTTCGACCATTTACTGATTGCCTGGGTTGATGGATCGTAGGAGAAAAGGCCGCTTCGGGTAGCACAATAAATCACTCCTTTTGCATTAACGAGACTGATCGCCTGGCTGAACGACAACTGGTCCTCCCACTCACCCACCCGCACCTGTGCCCATACCGGCATTGCCACCATGCTGGCCAGCATGATCAAGAAAGCAATGGATATCCTCCGCATTTTTTTCATTATCACATTATCACATTATCACATTATCACATTAGCACATTATCAACGTTTGCGCAGCTTTTTTATTTCGCTTCTTTCGTTTCCCGCACGAGAAATGATTGCAGCTTTTCGGTTGCCCTTCCCCGATGCGATATTGCGTTCTTCTCCTCCGCTGGCATCTCAGCAAATGATTTGTCAGATTGCAGGGGCCTGAATATAGGATCGTAACCAAATCCTGTTTCACCGCGAGGTTCAGTTAATATTTCTCCATCCACTTGTCCTTCAAATAGATAGCTTTTATTGTCCAGAATGAGCGCAATCACCGTGCGGAATCGGGCCGTGCGCACCGGTTCCCCTTTCATGGCTTCCAGGAGTTTACTTACGTTATCGGCGTAAGAAGCATTTTCACCTGCATAGCGGGCCGAATATACTCCCGGAGCTCCATTTAGGGCATCCACCTCCAATCCGGTATCATCAGCAAAGCAATCCAGGCCATACCGGTCATGGATATGCCGTGCCTTGAGCAGGGCATTCCCCTCCAGATCGGGTGCGGTTTCTTCAATATCCTCATCAAAACCTATATCTGCGAGACTCTTAATCGTGTAATATCGTCCGATTATCTGCCTTATTTCGGACAGTTTATGCTTATTGTTTGTTACGAATATCAGTTCCTTCATCTTGTATAAGAGTTGATCGAATGCTTAAAGTCAGCATTTAGGTAGCACAATTTTAGTACTTTTGGTCAATCCAAAAAATTAAAGCATCAATATTATCATGGAAACGCTCGACTGGAAATCGCTCCCCTTCGGTTATATTAAAACCGACTACAATGTACGCTGTTATTATCGCAACGGGAAGTGGGGCGAACTCGAAATTTCCTCCTCGGAATATATTAACCTGCATATGGCTGCTACCGCACTCCATTATGGGCAGGAAGCCTTCGAGGGAATGAAGGCTTTTATGGGAAAAGATGGGGGGATCAGGCTATTCCGATGGGATGAAAACAGCTTGCGCATGAAAAAATCAGCCGAAGGGATCATGCTTGCCGAAGTACCCGACAGCTTGTTTCATGATGCTATCGTAAAGTGCGTAAAAATGAACAAACATTTTGTTCCACCTTATGGCACCTGGGCATCTCTCTATATCAGGCCTTTACTCATTGGATCAGGCGCCCAGGTGGGTGTCAAGGCTGCTAATGAATATCTGTTCCTGGTTTTTGTCACCCCGGTTGGGCCTTATTTTAAAGAGCTCTTTAAGCCGGTTCACATGATGATTACCCGGACTTTTGACAGGGCCGCACCACTGGGAACGGGCAATATCAAGGTTGGTGGGAATTATGCCGCAAGTCTGCGTGCACTGGATGTGGCCCATCACCAGGGCTATGCCTCGGCTCTGTTCCTGGATGCACGAGAAAAGAAATTCATCGATGAGGCCGGTCCTGCCAATTTCTTTGGTATCCGCGACAATACCTACATTACTCCTGAGTCCCATTCCATTCTTCCCAGCATAACCAATAAAAGCCTCCAGCAAATTGCCCGCGATATGGGGATGAAAGTGGAGATACGTCCTGTACCTATTGAAGAGCTCGAAACATTCGAAGAAGTGGGCGCCTGCGGAACTGCCGCAGTAATCAGCCCCGTGAGCCTGATCTTTGATGAAGCCACAGGAAAGACGTATCATTTCGGCGAAAATGATCAGCCTGGTCCCATCTCCGCTAAACTGTATGAAATTCTCACAGGAATCCAGATGGGCGACCTGCCCGATCCATACGGCTGGATAGAATTCGTTGATTAAGCTTCTTTAGAGCTGTCAATAGTCCCCAGACT
>CAINOB010000088.1 GCA_903851365.1 uncultured Bacteroidota bacterium | reverse complement strand
TTTAAAAAATTAAAAAAAATCACATGAAAACTACCTCACTTTACAGCATACTTGAGCTTTGCAAATTAAACTCTGAATATCTTAAATCTCTTAGTGATCATTACACTATCGACATCATGAATAAAGGAAAGCAAAAAATAATTTACGAAATATTGGATGCCCAGGATAAACAAATAAAAATTGAACAATGAAATTCAAAATTTACAACTCAGAAAACAGTAAACATGCCATTTCTGGTAAATCTACTATTCGCATTTTGAGAAATGCAGGTTTAATCTCTTTGAGTAAAGCTACTGGCTTAAAGATAGGATTGGTTAAGGGAGATCGGATTATTATCGTTGAAGATGAGGAATTGAGGAGGTTGCTGAAAATTTCTATATGATCACCCTGAATGGGATTATGATCAGGGAAGAGGATATCCTGAATATAGCTAAGGCCGACGGTTTTGTCGATAGTTTAACCATGATCAAATGGTTCAGGAAAAATCACGGCTTCCCGTTTGAAGGTCAGCGAATCCATATGGATAACAGTTACGACCGCAAATATTACCTCAATAAAAAAACAAAGGACTTAAATCTAAAGATCCGGAGGACCAAACTTGAGAAGACCATCGAAATCACCAGCGATGAAGTGGAAAAGGTAAAAGGAAGCAAATATATTGCCGAACTCACCGAGAAATACCAATATGGAGTTCAGATTATTAACCCATTATTTGCCAATCATGAATGAGACTTCTGAAATTCCGAAAATCCCAACTATCCACATGGGTCGCTCGCGTTCGGCATATTTCCCGATTATCAAAACAATACCAGGGATTGAAATAACCGTTAATCAGCCGGTTCATTGTCTCAATCCTAAAACGAAACAAGTGACCACCGGCGTTGTGACAAAATATACCTGGTCATTTGATTGGAATGAAGTACCCATTTATATTGAAGGGATGATTCTTTGGGGATGGTCTATTTCCCCAGCTGCACTCCGAACTGCTCTCGTCGCGGCTGATCCTGAATTTAAGGATGACTGGGCCCGGATTGTACTAATCAGAGAAACCATTTAGGTTATGCAAATTAAAGAAGCTATCGACCGGATCAAAGAGAACATCGTTGAAGTGGTGAGCCATTATGTGGAACTAAAATCACATGGCCGCACACACGAGGGATGCTGTCCGTTTCACAACGAGAAAACAGCATCATTCAAAGTTTCGGAAGCGAAAGGGATCTTTAAATGTTTCGGATGCGGTGAGAGCGGTGACGCAATCGCCTTTATCATGAAGCATGATAAGGTTGAATTTATGGAAGCGCTCAAGATTGGTGCCCGGAAAATCAACCTACAAGTTGATTGGCAGGAGGAGCGCAAGAGTTTCAATGAGGAGGAATATAAGCATAAAGAGTCACTGCGGATCCTTTGCGGAACCGTGGCCGGATTTTACCAGCAATGTCTGAAGGAGAGCAAGGAGGCAACCGATTATATTAAAGAACGTAAATTTGAGATTCCAGATATCGCAGACAATGATCTGTTAATGATCGGTTATGCACCGGCCGGAAATGTTCTGTTGAAATGGGCCCAAACGAATTCGGTTAATATTTCTTTGCTGAAGGAAGCAGGACTGATCGACACCAATGCCGAGCGCCAACAGGATTACGATTTCTTCCGAGACAGGATTATGTTCCCCATCTGTGATAAGACCGGCAAGGTGATCGGGTTCTCCGGACGGGCACTTCAAAATAAAAAAGGGATTGCCAAATATATGAATTCACTCGATACTGAGATATTCAGGAAAGGGAATGAACTTTATGCACTGAATGTGGCCAAGCAACAAATCCGGACGGAGAACCGTGTTTACCTGGTGGAAGGAAACTTCGATGTAAAACGTCTTCACACCATCGGAATTCTAAATATTGTTGCGCCTTGCGGAACGGCGCTGACAATAGAACAGATCCGGTTGATTAAGAATTATACCAACAACATTACCCTTATTTATGACGGAGATGAAGCCGGACGCAAAGCAATTGACAGGAATGGTGAACTCCTGGTGAAAGAACAATGCAACGTGATGGTGATGCAGATTCCCGATGGAGAAGATCCCGATTCGTTATTTAATACCATTGAAAAGTTTGATGAATTCAAGGAAAAATCACAGGATGATTACATCATTTATAAAACGAAAAGTGGCATCGACCGGTGCAAGAATCCGGCTTTCAAAAGTGAATTCATCAAGGAAGTTGCCTCCCTCATTGTCCGCTATGACGATCCGAGCAAGCAGGAAGTTTATATGGACTTTGTTTCGGCTTACATTAAACCCAAAAAAGCCTGGCAGGATCAGGTCCGGTCGATGGTTGCCGAAAAAGCGCCGGTGGAGAAAAAAGTATTTATCCCACCCAATGTTTCGGCGGATGACTTCCTGGAAACAGGATTTTTCGAGGATAAAAATTGCTACCATTTTGCCGATACCAAAGGGATCCCCCATCAACGGAGCAACTTTGTACTCTCTCCCCTATTCCATATCGAATCGACCATCAATGCCAAGCGATTATACGAGGTAAAAAATATATCGGGAATGACCCGGGTAATCGAAATCCCTCAAAAGGATATGGTCAGCCTCACTGCCTTTCAGATCCATATCGAGAGTTTGGGAAACTTCTGGTTCGATGGTACGCAGGCAGATTTAAACCGGCTAAAACGCTGGCTCTACGCCAAGACAGAGACCTGCAAGGAATTAATACAACTCGGGTGGCAGAAAGAGGGATTCTGGGCGTGGGGAAATGGCATATTCAATTCAGACTTTACACCAGTCGATAGTTACGGGATCGTGAAGCATGGTAAACGAAGCTATTATATTCCTGCATTTTCGAGTATTTACCACAACGAAGATAATCTATTTCAATTTGAACGAAAATTCATCCACATGGAAAGCAACATTACCCTTAAAGAATATGCCAATAAGTTTGTGAAAGTGTTTGGCGATAATGCCAAGATCGCACTTTGCTTCTATTTTGCTGCGGTATTCCGCGATATTATAGTTAAACGATTTGGAATTTTTCCAATCCTGAATATGTTTGGGCCAAAGGGAGCCGGGAAAACAGCCTGTGCCGAAAGCATTGTGCAGTTCTTTGGCCGCCTGGCTAAGGCACCCAATGTCAATAACACCTCGAAAGCAGCGCTGGGAGAACATGTAGCCACGTGTTGCAATGCCATTGCCCATATCGATGAATACCGGAATGATATTGAAATGGAAAAAAGGGAATTCCTGAAGGGGATGTGGGATGGAGTTGGACGTACACGTATGAATATGGATAAGGACAAAAAAAAGGAAACTACTTCTGTAGATCAGGCTATTGTGTTGACCGGACAGCAGATGGCTACTGCCGATATCGCGCTCTTTAGCCGGTTTATCTTTCTCTCATTCACGCAAACTGAATATAGTGATCGGGAACGGCTCGATTTTGATAGTCTGAAAGAGATCGAAAAGCGGGGATTAACTCATATTACCCACCAGTTGCTTCGGTTAAGACCAATTTTCCAGGATAATTATATGGAGAAGGTTAAGGTACTGAACGAAAAGATGCGTGAATTACTCGGACGTGAAGTGGTCGAGGATCGGATATTTAACAACTGGCTCATCCCGATTGCGACTTATGCCACCCTGAATGAGCACCTGGAACTTCCGTGGGATGAATGCGAGACTACAAAACTTGCAGTTAGGCTTATGATTGCCCAAAATAAGGAGACCAAGAAGAATGATGACCTGGGGAACTTCTGGAAAGTGGTGCAATACCTCATCAGTTCGAATGTATTGTTTGAAGAGGGTGATTATAAAGTGGAGTATAAAGAATCGCTCACACGGCGCTATTTCGAGAATGGCATATGGGGCAAGGAGGAAAAGAAACTGGAGCAACCGGCAGAACTTCTCTATTTAACCACCAGCAGGGTATTTTCTCTTTATAAAACACAATGTTTGCGCGAAGGAGACAAACCATTGCCCGAATCGACTATTGAATACTATCTTAAAAATTCAACGGCATTTGTGTGTGAGACGAAGAAGGAATCATTCCGAAAGATTGATCCCAAGACCGGATCGCAGGAGGTGGATGATGCTGGATCAAAGAAGCGCACCAGCACCACGGCCCTGGTATTCCTGATGCAGAAGACAGGACTGATGATTGGTGCCAAGGAGGATGCTACTGGCGTAATTAATTCAAATGCCACAGGCACTATTCAATTCCCGACTGATGAAGTAAAAATAGATTTACCCTTTTAAAATTTTCAAAAACCCCCGCACCCCCATATGAAAAAACCCATTAAAATGAAAATTATTAGATTAATAAAAATTATCAATTTTTTACAGCAAATACCTAGTTTACTTACTTCGCTTACTTCGCT
>CAINOB010000087.1 GCA_903851365.1 uncultured Bacteroidota bacterium | reverse complement strand
CTACACAAACCTTCCCAACCCCGGTCCCGTTAAAGCCAGGAGCAATATGTTCATCCTTAAAATGGCTGCTGATGGTGGCGGTGATAATTACATTTATTACGTATTGTACGCTTCTGATTCTGTTACCGTTAACATATATTTTGATTACATGGGCCAGGGATCTCCCTTTCAGGGGGCCCTGATCTTTCAAAACACTTTTACAGGTTACCTGCGTGCTGCATATCTTGCAGCCAAAGCAAAAGCAGGTTCAAATCCTCAGTATGATGACACCCAAAACATGGCCCAAAAGATCCTGGTACTGGACAATTATTGCAAATTCTACCCGACTGGTGGCAATTATTCTGCCTCTATTGACAGTGGTGCCGATATCGCTGACATGAAATTCCAGTGGACCAGCAACGACCCCTCAAACGACTCCCTTTTAATGTTGGCTCTTCCGCATCACGTTGATATCCTGGGTGCATCGACATCCAAAGATACAGTCCTGACGCAATACCAATGCATCAAGGGCCAGCTAACCGCCATTAATGGAAAAACCTGGAACATGCAGGAACTTTTGATCACTGCGGGGTGGATATCGCCGGAACATAACCTTGCAAATAACACCATCGATAAATATCGCCATGAACTTCTGGCCACTCTCAAAGGGGATAGGGACACCATTGCCGGTGCTACGGCTTTCCAGCCAGGGTACCTCAACCAGGTCAATACCTCAACGTATTTTGGAGGGAAGCAGCTGGCAAAGAAAGGACGGCTTGCAGTGATCGGGGATGAACTGGAAACCTGGTTCCCGGAGGCTGACTCTGTGTCTGAAGACATTCGTGATACGCTGAAAACAGAAATAAACCGCTGGCTTGACGGTACCCCTCTGGTAATTATGCCCGGCTGGCTGCCAAACGCATTCAGATATGATACCGTTTATGGGGGATTGGTTAACTTAATCGATCAGAATAATGTAGGTGCTGATTTCGGCAACTCAGTTTATACTGACCACCACTTCCATTACGGGTACTTTCTTTACGCGGCTGCAGCCCTTGCGAAAGGAGATTCCATCTGGGCCCAGGCATACAGGCATAAAATCCTGCTTTTGGCAAGGGATATTGCAAATCCATCCGCAACAGACAAATATTTTGTTAAAGATCGGAACAAAGACTGGTATGACGGTCATTGCTGGGCCCAGGGCCTTTCGGATGCATCGGGTGTTGGGAACAATCAGGAAAGTACAAGTGAGTCGGTGAATGCATGGTATGGAATGATGCTTCTTGGCCAGGCGCTGGGGGATAAAAATCTGGAAAATACCGGACGCCTTTATGCGTCTACAGAAATCAGGTCGGCAAAAAAGTACTGGCAAATCGGACCAAATTCCCATTACCCGGCCTTGTACACCGATCTTTATAAGGTAGTAGGAAATCTCTATGCTTCAAGTATTAATTCGCTGGTAGCATTCGGTAGCCCGGGTGATCCCATGATGGTATACGGGATCCAGATGATCCCGACCACTCCGGTTGATTATAGTCTGCTGCATGAACCCTGGAGCGATTCTCTTTATTATCTTTATTACATAAATGCCCCTATGTTCAATTCTGATTCTGTAACGAACCTGGAACTCCAATGGGCAACTGTAAATTTAGCAGCCTACAGTCTTTCAAAGCCGGGAAATGGATACGCCTATTATCGGAAAATGCTGGAAAACTATTTATATTACTCGGATAACGCCACCCGAAATATAGTGAATTACGATGACGGGGAGAGCAAAACCAATGTCCTTTACAATACTCTTGTAAGCGCCGGATCAAACGGACTTAAATATAAATTACTGCTTGATGTAAAGACAAAGGTGGTCAGTGAGGATACATCGGGTCATTGCCAGGGCAAAATCGAAATTGAGGTCCTTAACCGTAACCAGGCCGACCCGCCATTCCATTATTTCCTGCAACTTGCCGGCAGTGACAAAGAAAAGTACTACAAAAGCAAGTCCATCGACCACTTATGCCAGGGGACGTACCTGCTGACTGTCATTGACGCGGAGTTCAACATTGGGTTTGGCAGTGTGACCGTTAAGAATCTATTATCGGTAAATGAGAACACTCTTGACCACAATCTCCTCATATATCCGAATCCTTCTCCGGATGGCAGTTTTACGGTAAACTGGGGAAATACCGGGGAAAAAGCGGTTGAGATCCTCATTAGCAATCCACAGGGCCAACCAGTATTTTCAGAAAAAATTTCCTCCGGGTCAACAGGCAGTCAAACGGTCAACCTGAAAGGCCAGCCAGCCGGAATGTATACGATAACCATAATCTTTGCAAGCGGGGAAAAAGGACATGCGAAAATTGTGAACTATAATTAAAGTAAATATTTCTACAGAAGGAAGGAGAAAAGCGATGACAAATTCATTAAAGATCATATTCAGGATTGTGAAAAGCCACATCAATATCATAGCAATGACGGTACTCTTTGTTATTGTCGTGATGCTGGCCGGCGGCTGTAAAAGCAAATCGGAGCAACAGCAAGGAACAGCTGAAACGCTTCGTTTCGTCTTCATGGCCGACTGCCGCGGTAAATCAACTGCGGATCAGGTGAACACCCCGGTGCTGAACGCCATCATCAGCCAGATCGGTGCTTTGTCACCCAAGCCGGCCTTTGTGATGTTCGGCGGAGATATGTCTTACAGTGGCTATATCGATTCCTCTTATACATTCCAGGCATGGAAAGACCTGTTCACACCCCTGACCGCAAATGGAATACCCTTGTACACCGCCCTTGGCAATCACGAGCTGTATTTATCGAGCTCTGATTCCGGTTTCTTTCTCGGAAACCAGCAGGAGTTCAAGCATGTTTTTTCGGAGAATCCCGCAAACGGACCTCCCGGCTACGAGCACCTGACTTATTCCTTCACTTCCCCGGGCGGCAATTCTTTTTTCGCTGTATTAGATGCCTATTACCTGACCCACAGTTTCAAAGACACGACCGTGGGGGGCAACATCGATTCTACCCAGATGTCATGGTTAAAAGAACAGGTGGCCCAAACCAAGGCAACACACAAATTCCTTTTCATCCATTCACCCTATTACTATGTCAACAAAGACCCGGAAGAGCCTTCCGCAGCAAACGAGTCCTATACAAAGCTCTGGGCTTTCCTTGACGCCAACAAGTTCGACTTATACGCCTGCGGCCATTCGCATCTTTATTCCCGCAAGACCATCGACAGCAGCGTCCTCCCGAACCCACAGACCATACCACCGACACCCTCGTGGCAGAACAATGTTGTTCAGCTTTTAAATGGCACCTGCGGCACCCACATTGAGGCAACCATTATCGATCCGGCCATCAGAGCCTCCTGGAATGTGCACAATGACAGCCTGACTTATTACTTCAGCGTTATCGACATTTCCGGCAGCACCGTAACTGTCAACAGTTACCGTGGCAATACAGGGGCTTACAGCGTATTCGATACTTTCACCATTAACAAGTAAGAAAATGGACAAGAACCTGGGTTAACCGGGTTTCCGGCGATGGTGTTGCAAATTGAGCAGTAAGGGGAAGCGAAAGTAAACAAGCCGGCGGAAATGTCGGCTTGTTCTTTGATTACCAGTTGATTCGACTTTGCAACTCTTTACCCTTCTCCATTCAATTTTTGTTGCAATGATTGAAAAAAATCGTATTTTTGTTCAAACGGTTTCAATTGATGCTTGATCCCGAAAAAAATAAAGTCATTATTGATTATCTCCAGGCGTACAATCCTGTAAAAATCGGAATCTTCGGTTCATACGCCAGGAATGAATCCAGGCCGGATAGTGATCTTGATATCCTGATTAACCTTAATACGGCTATCTCGCTATTTCAGTTGGTAAGGATTGAACGTGAATTATCGGAATTATTAGGAGTCAAGGTCGATCTCGTTTCTGACGGCTCCATAAAAAATAAAAAACTCCGTAATTACATTGAAGCTGATCTGAAAATCATTTTTCAAGCGTGAAAGACGATTCAATATACCTGGAACATATTGAAAGCAGTCTGAAGAAGATTATTTCCTACTCTTCGGATTTTAGCCGCAAAGCTTTTCTTGAGAATACTCAATTGCAGGATGCTTGTATCAGGCAGATTGAAGTTATGGGTGAAGCAACAAAAAGGATCTCCGACACCTTCAAAGAAAAACACCCGGAAGTGCCATGGAAAGACATGGCAGGAATGCGTGATAAACTCATTCATGATTACATTGATGTTGACTTAAATATTGTTTATCAGACAGTTGCAGTTGACATTCCTACCCTCTTGCCTATACTTGAAAAGATCATAGGATAACTCATAATACAGAAGTCCTCCTGCTGCAACTTTGTCCACTAAGGGGGGCCACAGTGGCTCCCTGGATAAAAAAGATTATGCAAATTTCTATAACTTTGGATTTTCAGCTTAGTTGATAAGACCCTTAATTATTGTTTGCCTATGATAACCATATTTATCGCTTATCTTGCTATTACAATGGGGATCGCCTGGTGGTACTCACGCGGTGGTAAGACCCATGAAGGTTTTGTTCTTGGTGGGAAAAAATTTTCCGGCACGGCCCTGGCGCTTTCTGAGCGGGCGACAGGAGAATCGGCCTGGCTTCTCCTGGG
>CAINOB010000086.1 GCA_903851365.1 uncultured Bacteroidota bacterium | reverse complement strand
CATTCTCTTCAGGTTTATTTGGCAATTGATACGGTTACTTTACCCGGATTTATCTTAACCGTTGAATGAATTTCTTCAAATCCCAGACTTCTGCTGAAGGCTCCGCCACGCTTGGTTATTTTTACAGGGAGGGTTTTGATAGCCTGCAAAGTATCAATTATCAGATCAGGCCCTTCAACAGTAACGCTGTCAGGGGTAATCCTGACCAGCGAGTCCGGAATTAATGCCGAACCCGTCTCATAGGTAAACACCGGCTTGACCTTAATAGTCCTGGATTTTTTTATTGCGAACCTGAACATCAGCGTATCAGGAATGATGGCTAGGACTTTGAGATCTTTCAGCTGAGCTGAAAAATCATTATAATACTGATACATTGGAAGATAATCGATGAAGCCTTTTTTTCGTTTAGCTGGCATCGACCGAAGCTTCTTAATATCTATGATCAGCGGTGTTTTGGAGAAACTCCAATTATGCTTTAAAACCGAAAACCCCAAACCTTTCACTTCGAGTGAAATCCTTTGGGGCAGCGGATTAATGGTCATCATTTTATCGGGCAGGTTAATATATCTCACAGGATGATCTACCCTGGTGGTAAATTCATTTTCGAATGCCCTCAAAAACCAAAATACTGTTGCGATCAGAACACAGAAGAGAAGAATTTTTATCTGGTGTCTCCGCCGGCTTTTTCCGCGATTAGCCGGATCTGTTACCGGTGAGGAGGAAACCTCTTCCATTCACTAAGGTTTCGGCTGATCAACTATGTCATCTGCAGTGCGTACAACGGAACCTTTGTCAACCTTGATTTTTACATTCTGGTCGATTTCGAGCATAACGGTCCGGTCGCTAACTTCAGCAATGCGGCCATAAATACCACCGGCAGTTACTACCTTATCGCCTTTTTTAAGTCCTTCGCGATAAGTTTTCATCTCTTTCTGCTTCTTCATCTGAGGCCTGATCATGAAGAAATAGAAAATCACAATGATTGCGCCAAAGAAGATCAGAGACGACATTGGGTTTGGCTGTTTTCCACCTGCGGCGGCTTGTAGGATAAAAGCTAAATGCATCATATTCTTTACTTTAATTATTTTTTACTTTCAGGAACATATACTTCTGCTGTAATTTCCAGGTCAATGGTATTTGGCTGTGCATTGGTCAGCACCTTAATTGGTTTTACGTTCCTGCCGGATTTGCCAGCAGAATTGAAAACCACTTCCAATTTCCCTGATTCACCTGGTTTGATCGGGTATTTAGGCCATACGGGAACAGTACATCCACAGGTGGAGGAGGCATCGGAAATAATAAGGTCAGATCCGCCCTTGTTTGTGAATTTGAATGAGTATGAGAGTTTTTCACCTTGGATCATCATCCCAAAATCATGCTTGGTCTGCTCAAAAACCATCATAGGCAAGCTTCCGGTATTTTTGTTTCCTCCAGCAGTTATTGGATTGGTCACCAAACTGGGTGATACAGAATTCTCGCTTTTGTCGGTTTTTGATTTGCATCCTGATAAACCAAGAAAAAGCGATAATGCCAGAATAACTAATGTGAATCTAAACATGGCTATATTCTTCGGTATTTATTAATCGTGCAAATTAAGCAAATTCAAATCAGATGTCAAACCTCTCCAATTAAACCCCTGCCGGTTTTTTTAATTTTTTCGTCGCTTCTCAACAAAGCGAAAATTTTATCCAGAATTCCGTTGATAAAGTAACTGCTTTTCTCTGTGCTGTAGTACTTTGAGATCTCAATATATTCATTGAGTGTGACCTTCGATGGGATGGAAGGAAAGTTTATAGCCTCGCTTATTGCCATCTGCATTATCAGAATATCCATTAGTGCCAGCCGCTCAAAATCCCAGTTCTCACTAAATTTCTTGATTAGCTCCTGATATTCATCTGCATGCAGCACTGTTTTTTTGAAAAGATCAAGAACATACAGGCGGTCGTCATCATTGCTGAACATCGACAAAATAGGCATGTCGTTGTTCTCCTTCCAACGGCTCAACGTTTTGATAACCATCGATCCGATGAATTCCAGATCATCATTCCAGTAAATGCTCTGTTCCTCAAGAACCTGCTGTAAGTACTCATTTGGCAGGATAAATTCGGCTACTAATCTGGAGATAAAGTTCTTGTCTTGAGTAAATGAATCATCAGGACTGCTCATGTACTCCTGATAAACATCCCATTCCAGAAGGTTACGATAGAGGTTTTTAATAAGTTCCTCCTCGTTGGACCATGAAATTTTCCGGGCCTCAAGATACTGGCTGAATTTTCGGTTGTCGGAAATATGAACTATTATCCGGTTGTCAATAAACCGGGTATTAGGATTGGCTTCTTCGTCGGTAGGGAAATATTTCGAACGCGCGATATCCACGCGTTGCGTCATATAATTGGAGATATCAACCAGCAAAAGAAGAATCAGATGATATAAATCGTAGCTCTTTTCAATAGAGAAGATTAATTCTTTTTCGGTGTTGTGGAGGTTATCATTTTCGGAAACCCTATATGCATAAAGGATTTGCAGGGCTTTAACTCGTAATAATCTTCTGCTGATCATATGGTAAAAGAACTTTTTATGAGGTCAGCAAAGGTATGTTTTTTTTTCTATTTTTGGTGGGTAACGATCAAAACGACTCAGCAAACGCAAACTGTTTTAAAATGGTGGATAGAGAAAAGCATGATAACATGGATCAACAGGACAGGGATGAAATCTATTCCAAAGTGATCCGGGCGGGGAAACGCACCTATTTTTTCGATGTTAAGGCGACACGAAGTGAGGACTACTACCTGACAATAACAGAGAGTAAGAAGGTGTTTGATGCCGATGGTAATTCTCATTATGAGAAGCATAAAATCTTTTTATACAAGGAGGATTTTGATAAGTTTGCTCAGGGCTTTGATGAAGCGATTGCCTTCATATCCAGTAACAGGCCTGAGATCGGGCCTGAGGATGATGTAACCAGAGCACCTCAGGAAAGTTATAAAAGTGTTGAATTTGAGGATCTTGGAGAGTCACAAAAATAGATTTCAGGCCGGTTTACCGGCCTTTTGCATTAATATATTAATCGGGTTTGAATAGGAGGAAGTATGGAACTAATTGTAAAAGAGGTTGTAACCAAAAGCGATTTTAAGAAATTTCTTTATCTGCCAGCTAAAATTCATAAAGGGCATCATAATTGGGTTCCACCCATTTATATGGACGAACAGGATTTTTTTAATCCGCTGAAGAACAAATCTTTTACTTATTGCTCACATATTCAATTGCTTGCCTGGCGCGGGAATGAAGTAGTTGGCCGAGTTATGGGGTTGGTTAACCATCGCTATAACGAAGTGAAAAAGGAAAATAATGCCCGCTTTAGTTATCTCGAAACATATAATGATCAGGAAGTTGTACATGCCCTGTTATCCAGGGTCGAAGAGTGGGCAAAGTTGCAGGGGACCGAAAAAATTGTCGGGCCTTTGGGCTTTTCAGATAAAGAACCCCAGGGTTACCTGACCGAAGGATTTGATGAACCAGTTGTTATAGCTGCCAATTGCAACTATAAATATCAGGTTGACCTTCTTCGTGGTGAAGGATATGAGCCGGAGATTAACCTTGTCAGTTATAAAATGGAGATTCCTGCCACCACACCACCGATATACCAAAGGATATTGCCCCGTCTTGAAAAACTGAATGCAGAATTCCGTATGGTTGAATTCGATTCAAGGTGGAAGCTTCGTAAATATATCCGACCGGTATTGCATCTTACGAACCGTGCATTTCAGGTAATCTATGGATCGATGCCATATGAGGAAAAGGAAATGGATGATTTTGCAAATCGGTTTATTTGGCTTCTGAATCCCAAATTCGTTAAAGTGATAGAAACCCAGCAGGGCGAAGTCATCGCTTACACGGTTGCAATGCCTGATATTAGCAAAGGAATTCAGAAAGCTAAGGGCCACATGCTGCCTTTTGGCATTTTCTCAATTCTTCGCTCCGGTAAAAAATCAAACCGGATCGTAGCTCTTCTTGGAGCTATTGAAGAACAATACCGGGGAAGGGGACTTGATGTTCTAATGGCTCTGAAAATATTCGAATCCGGCAGACAGGAAGGCAAAACAGAACTCGATGGTCATCTGGTTATGGAGACTAATTATGCCATGCGCGGGGAGTATGAACATGTTGGCGGACAGATTTATAAAAGATTTGCTATTTTTGCCAAGAGTTTGAAATAGAGTTAGTTATATCCAAATTGTATTGTTATGAAAAATATACTGGCGATCACTGGTCTGGTTTTTCTATGTGCATTGCCGATTTCAGCACAGGAAATTAAACTTATTGATGTTAAAACGACTGAGGGCCTTTCTGTAAGCCGGTTTAGCGATATTTCCGGAAAGGTCCATGATGCAAATCTCCCATTGATCACGTTTCGCCTCGGGGAACAGCTGATTGATACCAGGCAGATGAAAGTAGTGTCAACCGGTGATTCTACCGTTGCCCGATTTAATGACCGATTGGAAGTCGTATTTAAGAGCGTGAAAAACTTTAACCCGGGATGGAAAGGATTTATCACGATAAAAAACCTGACCAAGGCCGATACACTTGAGGTTTGGAATATTGTTCCATTCGGTGAAGCTCCGGAAAAAGTATACATCACCGGATTTGGCCGGCATGAACTTTCCCGAACACACTTGTCGCGGCCGGGCATGTCACCGGTTAATGTAATCGTTCCTGACAATGCATGGAACCTTGGATTTTCAGAATCTATTCTTTCTGATGTTCAGGTAGCTGCTTTAGCCAGGAGAGTGAATTCAAAAAAAGCACAGCAAAAGAGGTTTGAAAATAACCTGTTCCCTGGAGGATCAGTGACTTATGCTCTTTATGCAGATTCCTACACTGGTACCTGGCAGGAAGGGTTACGCCTGATGTTTCAGAAGCGGCTTCTTTATGACCTGGAGAATTTTGATAACACACTTTATAATCGTGATGACCTGAAGTGGATACGACACACCTATGCCTCCCATCTGCTTTACGCCTGGGATCATCAGTATTATGACAGTAAGGATTTACAAAACAATCTTCAGGCTTTTATCGAACGTGGAAAGAAATGGTATGGAGGTGATGATTTTATTGGTATCTGGCCAACCTGGCCCTCCCTGGGGTTAGACCAGCGGAACCAGTGGGATCTCTTCCGTGACCTTCCAGGAGGATTAAAAAGTCTGAATCAGACTGCAAACATGTGCAGGAAAAATGGTTCCAGATTTTTTATCTGCTATAATCCATGGGATGAGGATACCCGTTCGGAAAGTCATTATACAGGTATGGCTCAGCTTATTAATGAAGTTGGGGCCGATGGGGTAGTGCTGGATACCAAGGGCAGCTCATCGCTGGAATTGCAGCATGCTGCCGACAGTGTTCGAAAAGGAGTGATCATGTATAGCGAAGGAATGGCTGTAACCAAAGACATGCCAGGTATCGTTGCCGGCAGGGTGCACAATGCATTGTATTATCCGCCTATGCTTAACCTGAACAAACTGATAAAGCCTGACTTTGCTATTTTCAGGGTTGCTGAAATAGCTTTTGAACCCATCAGAAGAGAATATGCAACTTCGTTTTTTAATGGATATGGGACCGAGGTTAATATAATGAAACCTGGCCGTCCTGACGGTATTGAGAGCGATTACCGGTTTTTCGGGCAAACGCTAAGGATTCTGCGGGAAAACACAACCAACTTTACTGACTATAATTTTATTCCCCTGATCCCAACTCTACGTGATAATATTTTCGTGAATTGCTGGCCAGGAAATGACAAGCTGGTTTATACGATTTTCAGCCTGATTCCCGAAGGATTCGATAGTAACCTTTTTGAGATCCATTCTGAAACCGGCTTTCATTGGGTTGATGCATGGGAACACAAGGAAATAGAACCTAAGACGGCTGAAGGGAAAACTTATATTCCTGTCCGTACCGAGGCATTTCACAAATCATGGCTTGGCACAAATAATGAAGGGGCAGTTAGTGCGGTTATCCGTTTCCCCTCAGTTTTATCGGTTAGCCTGAATGTTGATCAGTTAACAGTTTCAGCATCTAAAGGCGATGAGATACGAATATGGGCAGGCAATCCTAACTATGAAAAGAAACCTGCAATTTTTGATGTTAAGTCTAAAACAATTCGTCTAGGCGATTATTTCGGACGTTTTGAAGGAAACTTTATTATTCAGCTTTTCCGGAATAATGAAATCCTTGACGAACGGATCGTGACTATTAAACCAGGTACTGCAAGGCTGGTGAGCCATTCGCTGGCTACCAAGAAAGCTGAGAAAACGCCGCTTGGAATGGTGAAGATACCTGAAGGTATTTTTACCTGGAAAACGACCAATGGAGATGATTTCATCAGTTATCCTGAACTTCAGGTAAAAGGTCCTGTAAAAATGGGTTCTTTCTTTATGGATAAGTATCCTGTAACCAATGCGCAGTTCTATGATTTTATAAAAGCTACCTCTTATAATCCTGCTGATACATGCAATTTTCTTAAGCTTTGGGTAGCTGGAAAGCCGGCAAAGGGAATTGAAAAACAGCCGGTTGTTTATGTTACCTATGAAGATGCACTAGCCTATGCAAAATGGGCTGGTAAAAGGCTGCCAACCGAGATGGAGTGGCAGTATGCAGCACAGACGCCTGACCTGAGGCCCTGGCCATGGGGTAATGATAAAGGTGTTACACGACAGGAGGAAGTTGTCACTGGTACGCTCACTGTACGCCGGCTTAAAGGAATAAATCCAAAATATTGTAATACAGGAAGCGGAAAACCTGAGGCAGTCGGCCTTCATCCACAAGGTGCAAACCCATTCGGCCTGGAAGACCTCGTGGGGTCGGTATGGCAGTTGACCAACGATGAATATGATGATGGCACGGTCTTCTATGTTATGATGAAAGGTGGCAGTTATTTTAACCCCAGCTCTAGCTGGTGGTATGTTCAGGGCGGCCCCAGGGAACTTTATTACCGACAAATGCTGCTGAGAGTTTCGAGAGGTTTCGAGAGAAATTCGACTGTAGGTTTCCGGTGTGTGGAAGATTAAATTACACCTGTAAAAAAAGCCGCCTGAAATTTTCCGGGCGGCTTTTTTATTGTGTAAAGTGGATTAGTCTTTATATAAAACGCGACCGCCACCCTGAGATTCAATGATTTTCAGCTCCTCGAGTTGTGCGATGATTTTTTCGGCGACTGTATCATCATCAAGGGTAATTAATTTAATGGCATCAACCAGTTTAGCAACAAATTTAGGCCTGGCAACTTTTTTCAGACCGAACAGTTTACCCATTACCATTGAAAGGTTACTGTCGGCAGTTGGATATTGGCTGAGCTTTTCGTGAACCATCTCATTGGTAATTTCCTTGTCGACACGCTGTTTTCTGGCTTTAGCTTCTTTAGGCGCTTTAGGTGTTTTTGCAACTTTCTTAGCTTTGGGAGCTTTTGCTGCCTTAGCTGGTTTTGCCTCTTTAGCTGGTTTTGCAGCCTTGGCAGGTTTTACCTCTTTAACTTTTTTTACTTTCTCTGCTTTTTCTTTTTTTGGACCTGGTTTACGGCCTCTTTTTGGTTTTTCTTCAACAATTGTTTGCTGAGCTACCACGGCAACTTCTTTTTTCTTCCGACCGCGCTTCTTCGGTTCGGCAGGAGCGGCCTCAGCGACAGCTGCTTTAACTATTGCCGGGCGACCGCGTTTTTTCTTCGGAGCTTCAACGTTTTCAGATACTGGGGGAACTATTTCCTGAACTTTTTTTGGCCGTCCTCTTTTACCTTTCTTTACTGGCGCAGCTTCAGTATTTTGTACTTTTTTCGGCCTTCCGCGACGACCTGTTCCTTTTATTTTCTCTGGTTTTTCATCGCTTTGCAAAGGCGCAATCAATTCAGCCGGAACCCCCTGATTTCTTAAGAATATTACCGTTTTTTCAAATTTCGAGGATTTTGAAACGATATAAAAATCGATTTCTTCTTCCGGGTTAATTAACTGACCAATAGTCAGAACAATATGATGCGATAAATCTGCGGCATCCATATCAGCAGTATCAACCCAAATCAAATTGTTACCATATTTTGGTAGCTCCATGATTAATTCTCTGGGAATCCTAATGTTACTGGTGTCTGCATAAACATAAACCAGGTAATCATCTTCATGGTGCAGTATTCGGTCTTTAATTAACTTAAAGTCCTTGCTTTCAGTGAAAAATATTGATGTTGACATATACTTTTGATTAATTTATTCTATATTGGTCTCATAATTTTGCAAAGTTTATAAAATAAAACCAAAATATTATCATTTATTTTATTAAACAGCGCATATTAAGCAATAATTAAATTGTAACAATATCAATCTGATTAATTGAATAATTATCAAACAATTTTCGACCTTCAGTACCAGTATTTTATTGATGGTAAAACACTTGACCTTAAGGGGAGGATTGATGCGCTTCGTTCACTGGGCAACGAGCTGACAAAGCATGAGAAAGAAATTAACGATGCAATTTTCGCAGATCTGGGGAAATCTGGATTCGATCTATTTACAACCGAAATTTCTGGTGTTCAACATGAAATTAAATGGTTAACTTCTAAAATCGGTCAATGGACGCGGCCAGTGAGAGTCAGGACTAATCTGGTTAATCTGCCCGGTCGAAGCCGCATTCGTATTGAACCATATGGAAATACCCTGGTTATTGGTACCTGGAATTATCCGTTCCTGTTAAACCTGAAACCAGCGGTAAGTTCAGTGGCTGCTGGTAATGTCACAATCATCAAACCAAGTGAGTATTCACCTCATTCTTCAGAGATTCTTGGCAGGATTGTTTCGGCTGCTATTTCACAGGAAAGGTGTTCAGTAATACTAGGCGGAGTGCCGGAAGTAACTGAATTATTGAAACTTCCATTTGATAAAATATTTTTTACAGGTGGAACAAATGTTGGCAAACTGGTGATGAAAGCAGGGGCCGATAATCTTGCTTCAGTGACCCTTGAACTTGGGGGAAAGTCGCCTGCAATTATTTTGCCTGATGCACCTGAACCAGTGACTGCCAGACGAATTTCCTGGGGTAAATTCCTGAATGCCGGGCAAACTTGTATAGCTCCTGATTATATATTGGTGCACGAGTCGGTGGCTGATGATTTTATTGATAACCTGGCAACTCAGGTCTTATCGATGTATGGTCCTGATCCTTCAAAATCGGAGGCATTTGGACGAATTGTCAACCAGCGTCATTTTTCCAGGCTCATGTCATTAATAGAACCGGGTAAAACTGTCATCGGAGGAACCAGTAAAAAAGAAGATCTGTTCATCAGCCCGACAGTATTGTACCCGGTAAGTTTTTCTGATCCGGTAATGCAGGAGGAAATCTTTGGACCTGTTCTTCCGGTAATTCCTTATAGTGATCTTGATGGAACCCTTAAAAAGTTAAAGTCGTTACCGAAACCTTTATCTCTATATGTTTTTAGCAAATCCCGCAAAGACCAGGAAAAAATCCTGTCCTCCGTTTCTTTTGGCGGAGGGTGTGTAAATGATTCGGTTATGCATATTGCAAATCCTTATTTGCCTTTTGGAGGCGTTGGGCCATCAGGAAGTGGAAGATATCATGGCCGGACTGGAATTCTGGAATTTTCCAACCAGAAATCCGTAATGTATAAGGCTACATGGATCGATCCGTTTGTCAGATATCCACCATTTACCGCGCTCAAAAAAAGAATCCTGAGAAAACTGCTTTGACCATTGCCTTGACTAGGGTTTCCTCCTGATTTTTCATAATTTTGACGGCAAATTGATAGGCCATGATTCTTTTTTATCAGAATACTGAGGAAATCTTTGCAATCGGAGTAAACAGATCCTTATCGGGTGAGGAACTAGATAAACTTTACTGGCTTTTTGGTAAAGCAAACCGTTTGGACACGCTGGTTCTGAACGGTTTTTTTGTGGGACCGCGTAAGGAAATGGTGACCCCCTGGTCGACCAATGCAGTGGAGATTTCTATCAATATGGGTATAACAGGTATTGAGCGGATCGAGGTTTTTGTTTCCGTTACATCCGACCATACCCATTATGATCCAATGCTTCAGGCATTATATCCTCAATTGGATCAGAATATCTTTACAATTGAACATCAGCCCGATCCGATACGCAATATCGATGACATCCAAAAATATAGTGAGCAGGAAGGATTAGCTCTTAGCTCTGAGGAAATTCAATACCTGGGTGAACTTTCCGCCCGTCTTGGTCGGCCTTTAACAGATTCAGAAGTCTTTGGATTCTCACAGGTGAATTCTGAACATTGCCGTCATAAAATCTTTAATGGTCAGTTTATAATAGATGGGAAAGAGATGCCTGAAACGCTTTTTGCCCTGATCAAAAAGACATCAAAGGTTAATCAAAACCGAATCATATCAGCCTATCATGATAATGTGGCATTTATTGTAGGTCCAGATATAGAGCAATTTGCGCCAGCTTCACAGGTTAAATCAGATTTTTTTGAAGTCTCCGATTTTAGTTCGGTCATTTCCTTGAAAGCTGAAACTCATAATTTCCCGACAACTGTTGAACCTTTTAACGGTGCAGCGACAGGTTCAGGCGGGGAGATTCGCGATAGAATGGCCGGAGGAAAAGCTAGCATGCCCCTTATTGGGACCGCAGTTTATATGACTTCCTATCCAAGAATTGGCGAGGACAGAGATTGGGAAAATGCCGGTGAGGAACGTAAATGGCTTTATCAAACACCCGAAGATATTCTCATTAAGGCATCAAATGGCGCCAGTGATTTTGGTAATAAATTTGGTCAACCCCTGCTGTGCGGAAGTGTATTGACCTTCGAACATTCGGAGCATCAGAAAAATTATGGGTATGATAAGGTAATCATGCTGGCAGGCGGGGTAGGATATGGGAAAACTGAAGATGCCAAAAAGGACCTTCCCCAAACTGGAGACATCATCGTAGTGCTCGGTGGTGATAATTATCGCATCGGAATGGGTGGAGGGGCAGTTTCGTCGGTTGCGACCGGGGAATATGCCAACAAAATTGAACTCAACGCAGTACAGCGGTCAAACCCGGAAATGCAAAAAAGAGTTTATAATGCAATTCGTGCATTGGCTGAAACCGGCCAGAACCCAATCAGGTCAATTCATGACCATGGGGCCGGCGGACATCTGAATTGCCTTTCGGAGCTGGTCGATCAGATCGGTGGCGAAATTTATCTGGATAAATTGCCAATAGGAGATCCTACACTGTCGTCCAGGGAAATTATTGGAAATGAATCGCAGGAAAGAATGGGCCTCGTGATGGCTCCTGAAAATATTGAAGGACTGAGGCAGGTAGCTTCGAGAGAGCGCGCCCCGATGTACGAGGTAGGCAGGATTACAGGAGACCAACGGTTGCTCTTCATTGACAGGAATACAAACTCCCGGCCGATAGACCTTGCTTTAAATGATTTTTTCGGAAATCCGCCAAAAACTATTTTGACTGATGAATCTGCAAAGATTGACTTTGAACCCATCACGTATGAGATCCGAAAATTTGATGAGTACCTCGACCATGTCCTTCAGATTGAGGGAGTAGCCTGTAAAGACTGGTTAACGAATAAGGTCGACCGTTCAGTAACTGGTAAAGGAGCAGTACAGCAAACCGCCGGTGAAATTCAGCTTCCGCTGAACGATCTTGCTGTAGTGAGTATGGATTATCAGGGGAAAAGCGGCATTGCCACTTCACTAGGTCATGCACCTGCAGTGGCCATGATTTCTCCGGCAGCCGGTTCAAGAATTGCGGTGGCCGAAGCTTTGACTAACCTGATATGGGCACCCCTGGTGGATAAGCTCAAATCGGTTTCTTTATCTGCCAACTGGATGTGGCCGGCAAAAAATCCTGGCGAGAATGCAAGGCTGTATCAAGCGGTTCAGTCGCTGAGTGAATTCTGTATTGATCTGGGGATCAACGTACCAACCGGAAAGGATTCCATGTCCATGACGCAGAAATATCCCGATGGAACGGTAGTGCTTTCCCCCGGAACGGTCATTGTTTCTGCAGTAGCCGAAGTGACTGATATTCGTAAAGTAGTGCCGCAAGTTGTTAATAAGGATATCGATACCCATCTTTTATATATTGATTTTTCGGATGGTTCATTTAATCTTGGAGGCAGTAGTTTTGCCCAGATAATCAACCGAATCGGTATTGACGCCCCTGATAGTGCTCTGGCCGGAGATTTTAAGAAAATCTTTGATGCCATTCAAACTCTGATTGTACAGGGAGCCATTTTAAGCGGCCATGATGTATCGGGTGGCGGTTTGGTCACCTGTCTGCTGGAAATGTGTTTTGGAAATCTCACCGGTGGTCTAAATATTAATGTCGATGGATTTAAATGTTCCGATCCGGTCCGGCTGCTTTTCTCCGAACAACCAGCTATCGTTATTCAGGTTAAGGATTTTGTTCGGGTCAAAGAATTCCTGAAAGAGAACGGTGTTAAGTATTACGAGCTGGGCCAACCGATATTATCACGTAAAATCAATATTTCCGGAAGGAATATCGATTATCAACTTGATATAGACAAATTGAGAGATACCTGGTACCGGACATCCTACCTGCTCGACCGCAAGCAATCGGGCGCTGAGATGGCTTCGCAACGTTACCGGAACTATAAGGAACAACCTCTCAGATTCGATTTTCCGGGGCATTTTACCGGTAAATTCAGTGATCTTGGCATCGATGTTGCAAGACGAAAACCGTCTGGAATTCGTGCCGCGATAATCCGTGAAAAAGGGGTCAATGGTGACCGCGAAATGGCCTGGGCAATGTATCTGGCCGGAATGGATGTCAAAGATGTTCACATGACCGACCTGATTGCCGGTCGGGAGACACTGGATGATGTTAATATGATCGTTTTTGTCGGTGGTTTTTCAAATTCAGATGTTTTGGGATCAGCCAAAGGATGGGCCGGAGCTTTTCTGTTTAATCAAAAGGCCCGTATGGCGCTTGAAAAATTTTATGCCCGTCCCGATACATTAAGCTTGGGTGTTTGCAATGGCTGCCAGGTGATGATGGAACTTGGACTGGTTTATCCGAATCGCAGTGAACACCCGAAAATGCATCTTAATACCTCAGGAAAATTTGAATCTTCATTCCTGACCCTGAATGTCGTAGAAAATGAATCCGTTATGCTTAAAAGCTTAGCAGGAAGTAGATTGGGCATTTGGGTTGCTCATGCTGAAGGGAAATTTGTTTTGCCGGAACCCGTTGAAAGCTACCAATCACCGGCGCGATTCTCTTATTCAGGCTATCCGGCTAATCCTAATGGCTCGCCTTCTGATATTGCCTCTCTTTGTTCCGAAGATGGTCGGCATCTTGTGATGATGCCGCATCTTGAAAGGGCATTTTTACCCTGGCAATGGCCTCATTATCCGGTTGGTCGTGCGCATGACGAAGCAACACCATGGTTGGAGGCATTTGTTAATGCAAGAAACTGGATTAAAACCTGTTAGATCGAATCCAGCTTATTCGACTGATTAATGTCGGCCTGAGTTGTTAATTATTCTTATTCAGGATAAAAACAGAGTATGGCTGCAGGTAGATGGCTCCGCCGCCGGCTTTGAAAACCTCATGTGTTCCAAGCAGCATTTGGTAATCCTGAATTCCCGGTGGGCTGACTATCCTTTGAATTTCCTTGCTCAGATTGATCAGAACCAGCACAGTCTCGGTTTGAAAGCCCCTGTAAAATCCTATAACCTGACGATTGTCCTGGATAAATGGTTGAAAAGAGCCACGGTTGAGAGGTTCTGATTTGTCCCTGAGATTAATCAGCTTTTGATAAAAGTGGTAAAGTGATTTAGGATCGTCTACTTGAAAAATCAAGGGTTTAACCGTTTGCGACGTACTCTGATAAGGCCGTTCCCAAGAGGTTTGTCCTTTATCTTCTCCTTCAATGTTCCAAAGGAACGGCTCACGGATATATTCATCCGGTTTTACCCCAAGCATTCCAATCTCTTCACCGTAATAAACAAATGGATTACCGGGTAAAGTGAGCAAAATGGAAGCGGCAACCTTGCCTTTATCAGTTTTGTTTCCGATATCTGACATGATCCGGTTCATATCATGATTGGAAAGAAAAATGGCATCCTCATATGAGTTATTCTGTTTCTTGTAGATATCCCTGATCTGCCACCATGTCTGTAATATGTAATGGTCCTTTTCCTCCTGCAGGCTAAGCCGAATGCTGTCGGCTAGCTGGAAGTTGAAGCAGGATGTCATGCCGCCTTTTAAATAGGGCGCAATTTCCTTGGCCGGACCCCACACTTCCCCTACAATGATCACGTCTTTTTTTATTTTCTGAGCCTGTTCCCGGAATTCTTGCCACCATTGTATGGTTTTGTCCTGCTGATTTTCCGGATAAATGTACCTGGCTGCATCAATCCTGAAACCATCGACGCCAATGTCTTTTAACCAGAAAGTCGAAATGTTGAATATTTCCTGCCGAACTTCCGGATTATCAAAATTTAGATCAGGCATTTCCCACCAGAAAAATCCATAATATTTGGGACCGGCCAGCTGTTTGCCTTTCGAATCCCTGACCGCATGCCAGTGAAATGGCTCAGCAGTAAAATCAGCTTTATTATCAGACCAGACATAGTAATTCCGGTACTTGCCAGTCGGATCTGAGACGGCTTCCTTAAACCACTTAATCTGATTGGAAGTATGGTTAATTACCAGATCCAGAAGAACAATCATATTCCTTTTATGGGCCTCTTTCAAGAGAAGCTTGTAATCATCGAGGGTCCCATAATCCTTATGAATAGCATAGTAGTCCGAAACATCATATTTGTGATAGGAGGGAGAAGGATGAACCGGAAGCAGCCAAAGTCCTTGAACACCGAGGTCCTTAAGATAATCCAGTTTCGATATCAATCCACGGATATCACCGATGCCGTCACCGTTTGAGTCATAGAATGATTGAATAAAAACAGAATAAAACACCTTTGTTGGCGGAGTAGGGGGAACCATTTCCTGTGAAATCAAAGTTTGGCAAGGTGAGATAACCGATAGTAGGATTAATGAAATTATTATTCTGATCTTAAGCATATTGAGTACTTATTTGGTGAATACTAAATAGCCCCAGGGCTCGAGCGCGATTGATCCCGATGACGGCTTGCTCTTTTTTCCGCTGAAAAACTCGGTATACTTTCCGCCAGCAGTTTCCGGAGAAAGTTGAATGCTTACCTGTTCAGCACTAAGGTTAAGCACAACAATCACCGAGTTGGTCCCGATTTCCCGCTTAAAGGCCAAAACCTGTTTGTCTTTGCCGGTAGTCAGCCGGAGGTAATTTCCACCAAATCCGGGATTCCATAAAGCTTGATTTTCCCTTTTCAACTGATCAAGTTTTTGATATAAGGCGAAAAACGGATGTTCCTGCCAAACAATCGGGTCCTTTTCAAAGAACTTCAGCCTCTTAGTGGAACCGGCTTCCTGTCCGCTGTATATCAATGGCATACCAGGGATAGTATACGTCAGTACGGTCATTACCGGCGTGGCTTTTCCCATACGCTCCCATTCGGTTCCATTCCAGGAGTTCTCATCATGGTTTGAGGTAAAATATATCCTGATATCATTGGTATTATAATCTTTGGCGGCTTTCTCAAAATAGGTGTCCATGTCAGCAACTGTTGCTTTGCTCTGTGCTACCTGGTTCATTATATGGTGCATTTCCCATCCATAAGTGAGGTCCATGGATTTTTCATGCAGGAAACGCTGTTCGGCTTCAGCAAGGAGCAGGATATCTGGTTTTACTGTCTGCAAGGCTGGCCTTACCTCGTTCCAAAAATCTACAGGCACCTGATGTGCAACATCATACCTGAACCCGTCGAGTTTGGTTTCGTTCAGCCAGAACTTCATGGTCTCAATCATATATTCACGTAACCCCTTCTGATTGTAATCAAATTTAACCACATCGGTCCAGTCCCAGGGAGAAAACATTTTACCGAGACTGTCTTTTGCATACCATTCGGGATTCGATTTAACTAATGCATTATCCCAGGATGAATGATTAGGTACCCAGTCAATGATCAGATGCATACCCAGGTCATGAGTTTTCTTTACCAGCGCTTTAAAATCATCCATGGTGCCGAATTCGGGATTTATTGCACGATAGTCTTTAACGCTGTAGTAAGATCCGAGCGGGCCCTTCCTGTTGATTTCTCCAATAGGATTTACCGGCATCAGCCAAAGGATATCAACGCCAAGTTCCTTTAGCTTCGGCAGTTTTTCAGCAAAGGCATTGAAAGTTCCTTCCGGAGTATATTGCCGAACATTTACTTCATACATGACTGCTGATTTTATCCAATCCGGATGAACAACAGAGGTGAAGGGGCCCTGCTGAACCGGCGCTACCTGTTTTGTTGTGCAGGAGATGCTGATAAATAATGACATCAATAAAATTGATGAGATTAGAGCGAATGATTTCCTTTTCATAATCATGATTTTTGTGCGACAATAAAGATCATTAAGCGAATAAAAATAGTCTTATTTTGGTAAGGTTGAAATAGTCCCCAATTTCATAAATAAAGACTTGACTTATGGAGTATGATTTTATTATAATGGGATCCGGTTTTGGAGGGTCGGTGAGTGCACTCAGGCTGGTTCGCAAGGGTTATAAGGTATTGGTGGTGGAGCAAGGCCGGAGATTCACAGAGGATGATTTTCCAAAACGAAACTGGAACCTGAGAAAATGGCTTTGGGTTCCGGGATTAGGGTTTCATGGGTTTTTTAGAATATCACTATTTCGCCATATAACTGTTTTATCGGGAACGGGTGTGGGTGGTGGATCACTTGTTTATGCCAATACCCTTCCGGTTCCAAAAACCGATTTTTTTACAAGTGGATCCTGGAAAGATTTGAATGATTGGGAAAAAGAGTTGGTTCCCTATTACCGCATGGCCCAGGAAATGCTTGGCGTGGCCAGAAATCCAAAATTGGGGCCAGGTGATGAAGCATTATCTAAATTGGCTGATTCGATCGGGAAAAAGGAGCATTTCAGTGCAACTGATGTAGCCGTATTTTTTGGTGAGCCAAAAGTGACTGTCGCCGATCCTTATTTTAACGGTCAGGGCCCCGATCGCGAAGGCTGCCGTTTCTGCGGGGGTTGCATGGTTGGATGCCGTTATAATGCTAAAAATACGCTGGATAAGAATTATTTGTATCTGGCAGAAAAAGAAGGTGCTGTAGTTATGGATCGTTCCAGGATCGACAGTGTCATTCCTTTAGGAGATCATGGGAATCAGGGATATGAGGTGATAATCAGCAGTAAAGGGGAATACCGGAAAATTAGGCTTAAGACAAAATCATTCATCTTCTCCGGTGGTGTGTTGGGCACGGTTCCGCTGCTGATCAAGTTAAAAGGAACAACCATGCCCGATTTATCAGAGATGACAGGGGCGCATGTGCGCACAAACAGCGAGGCTCTGATTGGGGTGGTAAGTAATGACAGGACCAAGAAGTTCTCAGAGGGAATTGCTATTGGTTCGATTGTCAATACTGATAAATTCAGCCATCTTGAGCCTGTGCGGTATCCATCGGGTTCAGGATTCTGGCGGTTGCTAATGGCGCCAATGGTTTCGGGGAAGACTCTGGGAGGAAGGATTGTCGCTATTTTGGCCGATTATATCCGGCACCCCAGGTCAAATGCCAAAGCTCTGTTTACCGGAAATTGGGCCGATCGTACTCAGATTCTGCTTTTTATGCAGGCACGTGATAGTACGCTTAATCTGAAACATGGATTTTTTGGTCTGAAGACCGGTGTTGAACGGGGTTCGGCACCATCAGCATTTATACCTGAGGCTCAGGATCTTGCCAGAAAATATGCAAGAATAATTAATGGGAAACCCTTGGTTTTGCCGACAGAGTCACTCTTTGGAATTCCGACCACTGCCCATATTCTAGGGGGCGCCTGCATGGGCGAAAACAAGGAAACTGGCGTGATCGACAGTGATCACAAAGTGTTTGGATATAAGAACTTATTCGTTATCGACGGATCGGCGATTTCGGCAAACCCCGGAGTAAATCCTTCGCTAACCATCACTGCGTTGGCCGAGCGGGCGACTGCTCGTATTCCCGATGCTAAAATTCCAGGATAACGTTCCCTTTTTTTGGCACCGCTCGGTAAATGGCCGAAGCTTCCTTGGCGTCGATTACAATAGAGATCGTCGGCTGATAGGGAGCAGGTTTCTTATTGGTAATACTGCTGATCAGCTCCTTAAGGTAATTTAACCGGTCGCCATAATCGAATTTAAACTTTGGCCAAAATTGAGGAATGGAATCATGGAGCTGACCAGTGACCTGGATGCGGATTCCATCTTTTAGATAAAGCCTGTAAAGGATGGGCTCTCTGAGGACAGTATCTGGAATAATTTCGGCCCTTGCCTGGGCTTCCAGAGTATCCTTTGGCGCTATTACTGTTTCAAACTTGTCTTTTGAGATAGTGGATTCATCTCTGAGAATAACAAGCGGTTTGTGAAACAGAACATATTTTTCAGCCGGATTCAAGTGTTTGAAGAAGCTGCTTGTTGTCAACTTCAGGATTGGAGTTTTGTGAAGAACAATGCCTTTGATCTCCAGATATAGTGCTTTCTCGTTTAGATTGATTCTCAATCCAATGGAATCATTTTCCGACATGGCAAGCCTGGCATCCAGGATGGTTTTTTTCTGAAGCAGATCGTCAGGATAAGCAAGAACGATTTTATCCTTGCCCATTTGCGCCGTCTCCTCATTGAAATCCTGCAAGGTCTGCTTTGGAGCTTTCATAGCAGTTATCATCAGAAAAGCAAGTCCTGCAACAACGATCAGGACTAATACTAAGGCTGAAATTTTCAGTGCTTTCAAAGCAGTAGATTTAGTATATTATAACTTTCGATCCAACAGATAATGTATTGAAGACAGCTTCAAGGTCATCGTCGAGCAGACGAACACAGCCATGAGTAACAGGAAGGCCCATACGTCTTTTCCAGATGGTACCGTGAACCATGTAACCGTCACCGATATCCAGCTTATAATCACCAAGGGTGTAAGGATCCTGGCGTGAAGCATCAGTAGCCGAAGGGATGGGTAAGCCATCCTCGATGTATGCCCAGTTTGGCTTAGTCCAAACCGGATTCTTTTGCTTGTGAATGACCTGATGAACACCCCTTGGCGTTTTGAATTCGTATGATTTATTTCTTTTTTGATCAACCAAACGTGTGTTTTTTCCGGTTGAGCATCTTCCTTCTCGAATCAGAGATTTTCCATCATAGAGGTAAAACCTATTTTCAGTAGTATTGACGATCAGGTAAGGTCCCTGTGAAGTCATTTTATCTATCTTATTCTCGAGACCAGTTATTTCTTTCAGGATTTTGCCCTGATCCACCGGTTGTTTTTCCACGTTAAGGGTGGAGTCTCTTCCAAGTCCTCTTGCCATGGCTAGTTCCGGGCCCTGGGGCACAACATTAAACAGGAAATAGAGGGCAAATGATACAAAGGCCAGAAGTCCCAACAGGCTTAAAAACGCAAACAGAATGGTTTTCCAAATACTTCTCCGGGGTTTTTCCGGTTTGATGGGAGCAGATGGTTGAACATCGGGCCCTTCAAAAAGATATTCATTTGTTGTCATGGTTTCGGGATGTTAAGTGCCTCGAAGATGGGCTGTAAAGAACCAAGAATAGTTACAGGACAGCCAGATGGTATCATCCTGTAAAGGGATTCCATATCATTATCGGAAAATGCCAGGCAACCATCGGTCCAGTTAATTCCTTTTCCTCCACCACCGTGGATTTCAATCAGGCCGCCGATTCTTGCATAGCCAGGAATTGTCCGTTGCTTGATACCGTCCATAAACCTTTTTTTATCCTCCTCATTCGGGTAATTTAACATTAAAGCCTTGAAATATTTCGTCTGGCTTCCATCTTTTTTCTTTGTCACGCGGTACTTTCCTTCCGGTGTCGCTTTATCACCCGAATATAATTTGTCACCGATCCAATTCTTGCCAAGTTCGACACTGAAAGTGCTTTTTAGCTGACCGGCCTTATAAACAAAACATTTTCCTGCAAACTTATCTACTACCATTGCATATGACTGTGTCTGAGCAGATTCACGAATGGTTTGATCGGCCCATTTTTTCCACATCGGCAATCTGGTAAAGTAGCCGTCAAGCAATGATTTTGTGTATTTGGCTACATCCGCGAGATCCGACTTTGCGACCGCCAATTTCACATTGCATTCCTTGTAATTCTTTTGTTCTTTATTCAAGAGGGCTTCATGCAGGTTCATCAGTCCTCTTGTATATTTTTTATTAATGATCGCAGGTACGGGCAATTTGGTAACCAATTGTCCAATCTGCATTGTATCACGCTTAATTGCATCAAGATCTCTTTCCAGGGCACCCAGGAAATTGTTGGTGTTCTGGATTGCAATTTTTGGGCTGATAAGAGCTTGCTGTTCTGCTCTGATCGCCAATGTCCTGGATTTTGAATAATCCCGACTGAGAATAAAGCGTTCGTTCTCTTTTCTCCAATAATACATTGCTGAATCATAGAGATGTATGGCATCGGATAACGAAGAAGGTATAAAATCCTTTTCGATAGTTCGGTGTGCCTCAGCAATGGCAATTCTGGCCTTGGCCAGTTCTTTTTCGGGTGCCTCTGGCGTTCCAAAGAAAAAGATACCACAAATGGTCAAAGGAATTATAACCAGGAAGGTTACCAAAAAAATCCTGACTTTCTTTTTCAATTTTCTAGCCATGCAGGGTTTATTTAAAAAACCCCGGAACCACTAATGATTCCGGGGCCTTATAGAACTAAGTTATTCCTTTAAAGGATTACTATTTTTTTGCTTTAGCTTTTGGGGCAGCTTTTGGGGCAGCAGCTTTAGGGGCAGCAGCTTTTGCAACTTTTCCTTTTGGAGCTTTTGCAGCAACTTTTGACATAACATCGGTCAGCTCAGTATTGATGCTGGTAGCTTTATCTTTCAGAGCTTTTGCCTGATTCAAAGCATTGATGATGTCATCGCTAGCAAATTTGTTGTTAACTTCAGCTACCTGAGTTTCGATGCTGGTTAAGTCAGCTGAGATAGCTTCCATAGCAGCTTTACCTTCTTTACCTTTAGGAGCTTTTGCAAGCATTTCCTTGTTGGTAGTCAGTAAGGTAGCAACTTCGGCAAGCGTAGCTGTACATTCCTGTTTCATCTGCTCTTTTTTAGCAACTGCGTTTGCAGCAACTGTTTTTGCAGTTTCGGTAGTAGCGTTTAATTTAACTACTTCATTTTTGTAGTTTTTGAAGAGCTTTGATTTAGCTTTTTCAACAGCAGCCAAAACGGTATTCAGGGAATCCTGAAGAGCGTTGAATTCTGAAGCAACATACAAGTTAGCCTGAGCAGCTTTTGCAGCTTCAACAGCAGCATTTGCAGCATCAACTTCAGCTTGTGGATACTTCTGGCAGCTAGCGAAAACAAGGGCTAAACCCACAATAGCAATACCTGATAACAATTTGATTTTCATTTTAAATCCTCCGTTAAAGATTTTAAGATAATAGATAATTAAAATTTTTTCTTAGATTTTAGTCGATATTCTCCGGCGGCGGTCAGTGTACTAATTATTAAACTAAATAAACTCGTCATATTAGCCTTTGAAATTCGCTACAAAGGTAATACTAATTTTATTCGTTGTATAAAAACATTAAAATTTTTTTTAATCAGTGTTAAGTTGCTAACAAATAAGAGATTAAAATTAATGAAACCATTATAAAACATTGAAAAATCTATTGTTTTTCTTTGGTAATTCATTATATTTTCTCTTCAAGTTGAAACCTGACTTTGAGCTTTTCACCGTTTCTATCGACCTTAATAAACACGAATTTACCATTTTCTCCGTATAAAACATTGTTAATATCGTCGAGTGTCAGAATAAATGTAGGCTGATAATTGATATATTCAAGCATATCCCCTGGTTTTAGTCCTGCTTTATCAGCTGGCGAACCTGGAATGACACTAAATATTATATATACAGGAATCATTGGATTCAGTTTTTCAACATCCATCCCACTCCGGTTATAGGAAAATGGCGATTTATACCATCTGTTTGGTTTCAGGTATAATGCCGAACCGTTAAAATCGAATATCACATTAAATCTGCGGAGTATATCGTTCCCGAGACTTCCATTCCGACCATCGTTTAAGTTCAGACCAGCAACACAAACTGAATCAGGAAAGGAAACCAGCGGGTCCTTAAAAGTAAAATTTCCAATTCCGGCACTTTTTATCCTCCCGTTAACTCCCGATATGGAACCGTTTAATCCTTGACCCAACAACGACCTGATTGTCTTGTTCGGAATTATTATGTCATGATTGGAAAAAGGTGCGATCCAAAAGGAAAGGCTTGCACCGGTATCAACCAGCAATCTGACGGTTATGGCTACATCATTTTCCTGTACCATCCTGACATCGATGAATGCTTTTCCGTTAACTATCGTGAGCGGGATTTTTGAATAATTTCGGGTAGCTCTTCTAAAATCAAAATTCGCACGGTTGTAAAAGGTGATTTCTTTATCAACGGGATCAATCGCGATCAGGTAACTTGCAAATAAGTCGGAACCAATCAAACCGTTAACCTTAATGCCCAGCTGGCGTGAAAGTTCAAATTGATCGGTCGCCATCAAATACAGATCCATATTGGTGCCAGTAATTCCTAAACTCATATCATCGGCTGGCTCAATATCAATCCTGTTGGATTTTGAAAAGTAGGCCTCAATGGGGGTTCCATCCCCTAAACCACCAACATTGATCTTGTAGGCTTCATGCATTGAAACCGTATCCATATCGGTAAGACCTGTAATGATTGTATTTCCGATACCGGAATCCAGTACCAGCTTTAGTATCGATGAATTATTAATCCTTGCGGGAATGATTAAAAGATTCTGAGAGATGTCGCAGGGAAGTATGAATTTGTCACTTTCGGGATTTTTGAAGCTGTATTTTGTCTGAGCATTCAGTGTATACCCGGAACCAAACAGGGTGCAAAGAAAAATGACAATAAGTCTAATTTTCATTGAGATTTTCGCTGCACCAAATTAATGATTTAATACTATTTCAGTTTCGGGTTTTATGTGATAAACAGTTTTTCTTATTAACATTTCAATTTCCTCATTCCCATGCATGAGAATCCGGATACCTCTTTTGTTAATTTTGATTGAAATGAGGTTTCCCCTGAAATGGATGGTAAAAGAGAGAGAGGTCCACCCGTCGGGCAATTGCGGATTGAAGTGCAGCCTGTCTTTAATAACCCTCATGCCGCCGAACCCTTCAACAATGGTTAGCCATGTGCCTGCCATGCTGGTAATATGGCATCCATCCTCCACCTCTTGGTTGTAATCATCTAGATCAAGCCTGCTGGTTCTAAGGTAGAACGAATAAGCCATATCTAAATATCCAAGCCATGAAGCTAAAACTGAATGTAAACAGGGAGAGAGTGACGACTCATGAACGGTCCGGGGTTCATAAAAATCGAAATTCCTCTTAATAACCTCTTTGTCAAAATGATCCTCGAAAAAGTATAGTCCCTGTAAAACATCCGCCTGCTTGATAAAACACGAGCGAAGTATCCTGTCCCATGACCAATTCTGGTTTATCGGCCGTTCCTCCTTGCTTAGGTCTGAAGCTAAAAGTTGTTCTTTATCCAGATATCCTTCCTGTTGGATGAAAATACCGAGGTTTTCATCTTCAGGTAGGAAAACATGGTTAATGATAGTATACCAGCGACTGCCCTCAGATTCGAGATCGAACTGCGACTTATCCATAATCCTTTTCCACTCAGCAGGATCTTTTTCCTGAACCAGGCTGATACACTCCAAAGTGTAAGCCATAGTCCAGCTCGCCAGGTAATTCGTATACCAATTATTACTGACGTTATTCTCATACTCATTGGGACCGGTAACACCGAGCATGACAAATAGCTGTTTAGGATCGGAAAAAGTGAAACGCTGAGACCAAAATCTGGAAATACCGATCAAAACCTCCAGCCCATACTCAGTTAAATAGGATTCATCACCAGTATGCCTTATATAATTATATATTGCATAGGCGATGGCACCATTGCGATGGACCTCCTCAAAGGTGATTTCCCATTCATTATGGCACTCTTCACCATTAATGGTTACCATGGGATACAGGGCAGCACCATATTTAAATCCAAGTTTTTCAGCATTCTCAATAGCTTTGCCAAGATGCCTGTACCGGTAAATCAAGAGGTTCCGTGCCACCTCCTTGTCGCAGGTGCTTAAATAAAATGGCAGACAAAAGGCTTCGGTATCCCAATAAGTGCTCCCACCATACTTTTCACCTGTAAATCCTTTGGGTCCGATGTTCAATAATGGATCATGACCGGTGTAAGTCTGGTTCAAATGGAAAATATTGAAACGAATTCCTTGCTGTGCTGATATATCTCCTTCAATTATAATGTCGCTTGTTTTCCATTTTTCCGCCCAGGCTAATACCTGTTCCTGCCGTAAAATCTCATAACCATCTTTAACTGCTTTGTCTAGCATGCACAAAGCCTCATCGGGCAGCTGGTCCGGCAAATGATCCCTTGAAGTGGAGATAGAGGCGATCTTGGTGAAATGAATCTCTTCTCCTTCAGAAAAATCTATCGAATAATTGTCAGCAATGTTCTGTTTTGAGATCGTCAGCTCAGGGATCAGTTTTTCCGGGTGGTTTTCAACTACGCATTCGGAAAACATTGCAAAACACACCTCGAAATTACTTTTTCTTGTCCTTGTGCTCAGGTAGCTATATTGCCCTGAAACTTCCTGCTGCAAGGGCTTCCAGAAGGATTCATTGTAATTGGAATCTTCATTGAGAACATTACCTTCAATGAAAAGTGATGCGTTAAGCTTTCCGGAAAAATTTAAGGGAGTCACCTTATAACTTATGGCTCCGATCTCCCTCCTTTTCATGGATAAAAACCTTTCCGTTTCAACCCGGACCTTTTGGCCACCAGGCCATGAAGCGATGAATTCCCTCGATAATATGCCCACTTGCATATTTAATGTTCTTTGGAATGATTCAACCTTCATCTGGTCGAGATTGAGCTCCAATTCATTAAATATGAGTTTAATACCTATCCAATTTGGGGCGTTTAATACTTTTGCAAAATATTCCGGATATCCGTTTTTCCACCATCCGACCCTTGTTTTATCCGGATAATATATGCCAGCAAGGTAGGTGCCCTGTAGCGAGGGGCCAGTATAAGTTTCTTCAAAATTAGCCCTCATCCCCATATGGCCGTTACCCAGGCTAAAGATGGATTCTGATTTTTTTTGGTTCTCCCGGTCGAATCTTCCTTCGATAATCAGCCACTCGTCTTCCAGGATATATTTAAGCATGACTATGCAATTAGAATTCAATCATATCTAAATCAGCATGGCTAAAACCGGCGATAACCCTGTCGGCCTTTATAAGAACCTCAGGACTGCCGACTCCGATACATTTCATGCCGCCTTTAATAGCAGCTTCGACACCTGCAACCGCATCTTCAAACACCAGACATTCATCTGGATTCAGTTTTAAATCAGCAGCAGCCAACAGAAAAACTTCCGGATCAGGTTTAGCATTAGTCACACGGTTGCCGTCTACAACCGAATCAAAAATATTTGATAGTCCGATATGATTTAAAATTGTCCAGGCATTTTTACTGGCTGTTCCCAGGGCGGTTTTAATGCCGGCTGATTTCAGGAGTTCAAGGAAGGAAGTCACTCCGGGTAGAATCTCATCGGGAGTCATTTTATCAATATATTCAAGATACCATTGATTTTTCAGGATTGCCATCTCCTGTTTCTTCTGATTATCAGGGTGCATCCCACCAACTGAAAGTAAAATCTCCAGAGATGCCATCCTGCTCACGCCTTTTAATCTTTCGTTGTCCTCTTCGGTGAAAATAAAACCAAGTTGATCCGCCAACCTTTTCCAAGCTAGGAAATGGTAACGGGCCGTATCAACAACAACTCCGTCAAGATCAAAAATGCATCCTTTAATCATCATTTAGCGAGTGCTTTGTCGTCGCGGTCAGAAACAAAAATTACTGTGACTGACGCAATTATCATGGAAATTCCACCAAACGTCAAGGCATAAATTGCATGTCCCCCAAAAAGGTTTCGGGTTAAAAAGCCCAATAGGGTAGCGGCGAGAATCTGGGGTATGACAATAAAGAAATTGAAGATACCCATATAAATCCCCATCTTATTTTGAGGAAGTGAACCAGTCAGGATAGCATAGGGCATTGAAAGAATGCTGGCCCAGGCCAGACCGATCCCTATAAAAGGCAGGATCAGAAGTTCAGGGCTTTTAATCAGAAAAATGCTGCATAATCCCAGGCCGCCGGCAATTAAAGCTATTGAATGGGTTATTTTTCGGGAGGTACGTTTTGCGATAACAGGAAGCAGAAAGGCAAAAATGGCTGCCGATCCGTTATACACGCCAAACAGAACACCTACCCAGTCGGCACCGTCATTATATAATTGTGTGGTGGTATCGGTGGTTCCGTAAACACTGCTGGTAATGGCAGAGGTGGTGTAGATCCACATTGAGAAAAGTGCAAGCCATGAAAAGAACTGGACAATGGCCAATTGTGCCATAGTTTTTGGCATCAGGCGCAGATCAGTCAGAATTTCAGTCAAACCGTTTGAAGACTGGTTTTTAATAAACAGTCCCGAAATCAACTGAAGTATGCCGAAGACCGCAAGGCCGAATCCGAGGATATACAATTCCTTTTCCAACTTAAGTTCGTAAATAGCAATTGCGATCGCCAGGCCAGCCAGTGTCCATATTATACCCTGGCTGAAAAATCCTGAAGCAGCTATTCTGACCTCACCAGTCGGTTTTAGGGAAGCAGTGTCATCGAGCTTACCAAATTCAGCCAATTCCTCCGGTGAATATTCCTTGGAACGGATCACTGTCCAGAGCACTGTTCCGATGAAAACTACGGCTCCGAAATAGAAAGCCCATCGGACGGAAGGGGGTATAATTCCTTCAGCTGCGGTATTTGCTATGCCAAACCAATTTGTGAAAATATAGGGTAGTATGGAAGCAACAACTGCACCGGTGCCAATAAAGAAACTTTGCATGGCAAATCCCTGTGTTCTTTGTTCAGAAGATAGATTATCGCCGACAAAAGCCCTGAATGGTTCCATCGATACATTTATGGATGCATCCATGATCCAGAGCATTCCGGCCGCTACCCACAAAACCGGTGAATTTGGCATCAGTATCAGGGCAATCGAAGCCAGAATTGCTCCGGAAAGGAAATAAGGTCTTCTTCTTCCAAGCCTGGTCCATGTTTTATCGCTGTAATGACCGATTATCGGTTGGATAATCAAGCCAGTAAGCGGAGCTGCGATCCAAAGGATTGGTATGTTTTCGATTTTTGCTCCAAGGGTTTCAAAGATTCTGCTCACATTGGCATTTTGCAATGCAAAACCCATCTGAATTCCTAAAAATCCAAAACTCATGTTCCAGATCTGCCAGAAGCTTAAGTGCGGTTGCTTTTTCATAAAAGGAATTTTACTCTGTAATCAAATATAGGTATTGGGGTGATGATAATCATCAACGACCACTGAATACGGGGAATATCGAGCAGGTCAAATGAACCGCCAGACATCGTTTCAATCGGTTGCGCGGTAAAAGAAAAAAGGTGTCACGAGCGGGTGGATTCCCGTATGATTAGCTCGGTTTTTATGATTTCATGGATAAATGGGCGAACGACCTGATGGTTTAAAAGCCGGTCGAGAAGCAGTTGAGCGGAAGTTTGACCGATTTGATAAGCGTGCTGGTCCACGGTGCTTAATGCCGGATTTGTTACCTGTGTTATCAGTCCATTTGAAAAAGCAAAAACGGAAACCTGCTCGGGTATTTTGATTTTCAGATCATAAAGCGACCTTACCACCCCTGTGGCAGTGAATTCGTTAACAGTAAAAAAGGCGTCCGGTGGTTCGGGTAAATTCATCAATTGCTTGGTACGGATAAGGGCCTGTTTGAAGTTGTCGCAATAGATAATCAGGTCCCTGTTGATCTCCATGTTATTATCCCGAAGCGCATCTACATATCCACTCCGGCGAAAGTCGGCGATGGGTAATCCGGGAGGGCCCGATAAGTGGGCAATCCGCCGGCAGCCAGTCCTAATAAGATGGCATACAGCCGAATAGGCGCCCTGATAATCATCAACGGTTACCTTGTCGGTTTCAATTTCATCGCAAACGCGATCAAACATCCCAATAGGAATGCCATGGTCAAGAACATTTTTAAGATGATCGAAATTTCGTGTTTCTTTTGATAGTGATATCAGTATTCCTTCGACACGACTGTTTAGTAATGCCTGAGCTGCAATTAGTTCCCTGTTGTATGATTCATTCGACTGATAAATCATAACATTATATCCGGCATCATACGCAACATCTTCGATACCGCTGATGACTGAGGAAAAAAAGTGATGAACAATTTCCGGAATGATTAATCCGATTGTTTTAGTGCGGCTGTTGCGCAGGCTTAGTGCAATGGGGTTTGGGTAGTAATTCCAGAGCTTGGCCAGGTCATTTACCTTTTTACGGGTATCCTGACTTATATCAGGATGATTTTTAAGGGCTTTGGATACGGTTGATGGAGATATTCCCAGTTCTTCAGCCAGGTCTTTTATTGTAACTTGTCCTCTTGAGATCATATATTCAGAAATCGATTGAATTCATAAAGTTAGCATAAACATTATCATTCCCGGAGGGTTGAAAAAGAATCGAAATGATTTTTTCTGAATATTTTCTCAACTAATCCGGGCCTTTCTGTAGAAATCGACGTCGATTAACCAGGACTGCTCACTTATTCGGCGAACCGACGCAGTTAAAAGTTCAATGCAGGCTTGGTTTACAGGCCAAAATTGAGGATAAAGAAAATTTTCGCAATCGATTGAAATCAGGAAAATTGCAGCTTTCACACAAGTTTAGGCCGGACTTTTTAACGAATACGCTGATTTTCAAATGTCATGATATACTTTTTGCTATATTTACGAAAGAGACAAACATAATTACGATTAATTTATACTAAACCTTTTAGAGCAATGAACAGAGATACTTTTTCTTTTCTCGGAAAGCTGTTCCTGCCGGTCATCATTCTGTTGTTTGTGGGTCAAGCGGCCTTTGCCCAACAGATGGTTACGGGGACAGTGACTGATTCTCAAAGTGGCGATCCGCTGATAGGCGCCACAGTCAGTCTCAAATCTGATCGAACCAAAGCTGCTGTAACTGATGTAAACGGTAAGTTTACTATCAATGTGGCACAGGGTCAGATTCTTGTTTTTTCTTATGTCGGTTATGTTGCACAGGAAGTTACTGTGGGTGCCGTCAGAAGCTTGTCTGTTAAACTTGTTTCAACAACAGAAACCTTGGCAGGCGTTGTTGTAATAGGTTATGGTACGCAGAAAAAGAGTGATGCCACAGGATCTGTCACGGCGGTCAGTTCCAAGGAATTCAACCGGGGAACAATTGCATCTCCGCAGGAACTTTTGATCGGTAAGGCTTCTGGTGTGCAGATTACAACTGGTGGCGGAGCACCTGGTGAAGGAGCAACTATCCGTATCCGTGGTGGTTCTTCCATGTCGGCCAGTAACGATCCACTGATCGTGGTTGACGGGATTCCTCTTGACAATGCAGGAGTAGCAGGTATGGGAAACTTTCTGAATACCATCAATCCCAATGACATCGAATCCTTTACAATCCTGAAAGATGCTTCTGCAACCGCAATTTACGGTTCGCGTGCATCCAACGGGGTTATCATCATTACCACTAAAAAAGGTGTTGCCGGCAGTAAACTGCAAATTAGTTACGACGGGAAAGCATCTTTCTCCATGGTTCCAAGTGAAGTCCCTGTTTTAGGCGCTGATCTCTTCAGAACAACCTATAACGAACAATATAAAGATAATCCTGCTGCATTAGCCGTTCTTGGAAATGCAAGCACCGACTGGCAGAAAGTTATTTTCAATAATTCTTTTGGCCATGATCATAACCTTAGTGCAACCGGAGCCATAAAAAATATGCCGTACCGCGTATCACTTGGTTATTCCAATCTGGACGGTATATTGAAAACATCAAATCTTGAACGTTACACGGGTGCCATCGCCCTGAATCCTACCTTCTTCGATAATCACCTGAAAGTGAATGTAAACCTGAAGGGGATGAAGGAGAACTCCAGATTTGCAAATACAGGAGCCATAGGCAGTGCAGTTGGTTTTGATCCAACTCAACCTGTTTATAGCGGCAATAATAATTATGGTGGATATTTTGAATGGTTGCAGACTAATGGGAATCCGATCAGCATTGCTACCAATAACCCATTATCCATGCTTGAGTTGCATAAAGATATTTCCGATGTGAACCGTTTGATCGGAAATGTTCAGTTAGACTATAAATTTCATTTTCTGCCTGAACTAAGAGCTAACCTTAACTTGGCTACCGACCGTTCTAATAGTAACGGAAGTATTAATTGCCCTGATTATGCAAGACATGTATGGGCAATCGATGGTAACGGAAAGAATATCGGAGGCAACTATGCCATCTATGATCAGCAAAAGAAAAACGACCTGATGGATTTTTATCTGAACTATGTGAAAGAATTCGGATCCAGCAAACTTGATGTCATGGCAGGTTATTCATGGCAGCATTTCTGGAGAAAAGGTACTTACTGGCAGACCAATGCAGCTCAGGATAAACTCCTGACGAATACTCACTATAACACGGAGAACTACCTGGTATCTTTCTTCGGCCGTGTTAATTATTCGCTCATGGATAAGTATCTGTTGACTTTCACCCTTAGGGATGATGGTTCATCACGCTTTTCACCGAATAATCGCTGGGGATTATTTCCATCAGCTGCCTTTGCCTGGAAAATCAAGGAAGAGTCTTTCCTGAAGAATGTTGAATCAGTATCTGACCTTAAACTGAGGGTCGGTTATGGTATTACCGGTCAGCAGGATATTACATCTGGTGATTATCCTTATCTGGCTCGATACACTTTTGGCCAGCCAACCGCTTCCTACCAGTTCGGTGACCAGTTTGTCAATACTCTGCGTCCGGAAGGATACGATGCTAACCTGAGATGGGAAAAAACCACAACCTATAATGTTGGCTTAGACTTTGGATTCCTGAAGAATCGTTTGACAGGAACTATTGAATATTATTACAGGCCAACAACAGATCTTATCAATACTATCCCTGTTCCTGCAGGTACTAACCTTACTAACCAGATTCTGACCAATGTCGGTGACCTGGTTAATAAAGGAGTGGAATTTGCAGTGTTGGGCAGAATCATTTCAACCGAAAAAATGGCCTGGGAAGTTGGGTATAACGTATCCTTCAACAAAAACGAAATTACCAAGCTGACTGCAACTGATGATCCTAATTACAAGGGTGTATTTGTTGGCGGTATCGGCGGTGCTGTAGGTAACACGATTCAGATTCACACCGTAGGTTATCCGCTTAATTCATTTTATGTATATGAGCAGGTTTATGATAAAGCCGGAAAACCGATCGAAGGATTGTACGTTGACCGTAACGGCGACGGCAAGATCTCGGAGCTTGATAAGTATCAGTACCATAAGCCATCCCCCGATGTGTTTATGGGCATTAACTCCAGGTTCTCTTATATGAATTGGGATTTCTCCTTTTCAGGCAGGTTGAGCTTAGGTAATTATGTTTATAATAATGTGAATTCAGGAAACGGAGTTTCCGCCTATATGTATAATGGAGTAGGTTATGCAACCAACGTTGTTTCCGATGCCATCTATACCGGCTGGAGTTCCCCAAGATACTGGTCAGATTATTATATTGAGGATGCTTCTTTCTTCCGTATGGACAACATGAACCTGGGATACCAATTTAAGAATGTGGCTTCCAGTAAAATGAATCTCTATGTATCACTGACGCTCCAGAATGCGTTCGTGATTACTAAGTATAAAGGACTGGATCCGGAAGTATTCAATGGCATCGATAATAATTTTTATCCTCGCCCAAGAATATTCCTGCTTGGACTGAAATTAGATTTTTAATCGTAACTAATTGGAATTTAAGATTATGAAAAAGTTATATATATATTCACTCCTGGTGGCAGCATTATCATGCGGATTTTCATCCTGTATGAAGGATCTGAATACCGTGCCACTGGACCCCAATGAGGTTACTTCTGCAACCGTTTATAACACACCGGCCAACTATTATAATGTTCTGGCCAAAGTTTATGCCGGCCTCGCAATCAGCGGACAGCAGGGACCAGCAGGTCAACCGGATATCAGCGGTATAGATGAAGGATTTTCAACTTACCTCCGTCAATATTGGCTGGCACAGGAATGCCCGACCGATGAAGCAGTGATCGGATGGAACGACGGTACCCTACGGAATTATCATGAGATGAACTGGACACCGTCAGGTGAGTTCATTACGGCAATGTACAACAGGATTTATTATCAGATTTCACTCTGTAATGAGTTCATCCGCGAATCCGCTGATGCTAAACTCGACAGCAGGGGAATTACCGGAATTGACAAGACCAATATTCAGGGTTATCGCGCTGAAGCACGTTTTATGCGTGCGCTCAGCTATTATCATGCATTGGATATGTTTGGCAATGTGCCTTTCGTAACTGATGCTGATGCTGTTGGTGCTTTCTTCCCGGTTCAGAAAAGCCGTGCTGATTTATTCACATGGATCGAATCGGAATTAAAAGCCATCGAAACCCAGATCGCCGATGCAAGAACAAATGAGTATGGACGTGCTGATAAAGCCGCAGTTTGGTCTTTACTTGCCAAGCTATACCTGAATGCAGAAGTTTATACCGGAACGGCAAGAAACACTGATTGCGTTACTTATTGCGATAAGGTAATTGCTGCAGGATTTACGCTTGCTCCAAACTATCAGGATAACTTCCTTGCAGATAATAACACCTCGAAAGAGATCATTTTCCCGGTAACCTTTGATGGTTTGCGCAGCAAAACATACGGTGGGATGGATTTCATTATTTTTGCTTCAGTCGGTGGAACCATGGTTCCTAAAGAATTTGGTATCACGGGCGGTTGGGCCGGTACTCGTACCACTAAAAACCTGGTTCATAAATTCTATCCGAACCTCTCAGGTCCCCTGCAGGTATCGCCTGTTGTAAATCCAAGAAAATCAACGTATCCGGTTATCTATGTTCCTGGATCACATCAGGCATGGACCCCTTCAACAGCTCCTGTTTTAGCTTCGGTTAAGAGCGATAAGAAGTACGAAGGTTATGTCAACTTTCCTGATGCCAATACCCAATTCAAATTCACTGAAGGTCCTAACTGGGACGTTAATTATGGTGATGATGGCGCTGACGGTACTCTGGATAAAGGTGGTGCAAACATCGTTGCTGCAGATGCCGGTTACTACAAGTTAAATGTCGATCTGAATAATTTGACCTATACAAAGGTTAAAACTGTTTGGGGAATTATTGGTTCAGCAACTGCTGATGGCTGGAACAGCGATCAGAAAATGGCTTTCGATGCCGCAACTGGTTTGTGGTCCTTAAAGCTTGACCTTAAAGTCGGTGAAATTAAGTTCCGTGCCAACAGCGGCTGGGATATTAACTATGGTGACGACGGAGCAAACGGTACTCTTGATGCTGGTGGCGCAAATATTGCTATTGCAGCAGCAGGCACCTATAATGTAACCATGAAGCTGGGTGCACCGGACTACACTTACACTGTTGTCAGGGAAAGTTATGATCATCGTGCCCTTTTCTATACCAGTGGTCAGAATCTGGAAATTGCCAAAGTGCAGGATGATTTCACCTCCGGTTTTGCTATTACCAAGTTCAAGAATGTTACCTCTGCCGGAGTCGGTGGTTCAGCAACTGACTTTGTTGATACCGACTTCCCAATGTTCAGGTTAGCCGATGTATATCTGATGTATGCTGAGGCTGTTCTTCGTGGCGGCGGTGGTAGTACCTCAAAAGCCCTTGAGTTGATTAATGCTTTAAGAACCAGGGCTTATAATGATGTCTCAGGTAATATTACAGCAACTGACCTGACTTTGGATTTCATCCTGGATGAGCGTGCAAGAGAGATGTATTGGGAATGTACCCGCAGAACCGACTTGATCCGTTATGGTAAATTTACCAGCGACTCATATGTATGGCCCTGGAAAGGAAATTCAAAAGATGGCATTGGAGTTGATGCCAAATACAACCTCTTCCCAATTCCTGCCTCAGATATCGGTGCTAATCCGAACCTTATTCAGAATACGGGATATTAATCAGATTTTAAAATACAAAGACAATGAAGAAGTATAGATTATTATATGTCGTAATGGCTTCTGCGCTGGTATTTGCCTCCTGCCAGAAAGCGGAAGTTGGACCGGTATTACAGGATCCTACGGTTCCGGTAATAACAGCTCCTGCAGCTGGACTCAACTTGGCACTGACGGAAGCCAATGCAGCCGAGGTTATAACCTTTTCCTGGTCTGCAGCTACAAATTATGGTTTTGCTGCAGCTATAACTTATAAAGTTGAACTTGGAATGCCTGGTGATAATTTCGCAACCCCGGTTGCCATTATTACCACTACTGCTCTGACAGGGACTACAACCTATGGCGATATAAACAACGCCATGATGGCTGCAGAGCTTGCTCCCGGAGTTGCGGCTGATTTGCAATTGAGAATTGCTGCCACAATCAGTGATAAAGTTCCCTCAGTTTATTCGAGTGTGATGAGTATCACCGCCAAACCGTATCGTGTTATCGTTAATTATCCGAAATTGTATGTTCCGGGTTCTTATCAGGGCTGGGCTCCTGCTACCGCTCCGGTTGTCAGCTCGCTGCTGAGCAATAACAAATATGAAGGTTATATCTGGTTTGCTGATGCTGGCGTTCAGTTCAAATTTACCGCCGGACCAAACTGGGACACAAACTGGGGTGACACAGGCGCTGATGGTACACTGAACGCAGGTGGCGATAATATCGTCGCTGGCGACCCGGGAATGTACAAGCTGAATGTGGATATACCTGCTTTAACCTATACCATGACAAAAACCGTTTGGGGTGTGATTGGTAGCGCTACGGCCGGTGCATGGGACAGTGATCAGAAAATGACCTATGATCCTGCAGCTGGCACGTTTTCAGTGAAGTTGAATCTCATAGCAGGGGATATCAAGTTCCGTGCAAATGATGGCTGGGATATCAACTTCGGTGATAATAAGACCAACCTGTCGCTCGAGTATGGTGGCGCAAATATTCCAATTGCCGCCGCTGGTAACTATACAATCGTTCTCGACCTCAGAGGTCCTATTTATACCTATGTGATCACGAAAAATTAACCTAAGCCTTTCCTATAAGCCCGCTTATCCTTTTTTGGTTAAGCGGGCTTTTTATTTCCATCCGGTCATCCGAGCCCTACTGATAATATTTGTAATTTCGTTCCCTGATACAAATCTGATAATCCCAAAATAAAATGCTTAAAAAGGCCATTTTTTTAAATCTTCTCTGGGTCGTTTCCCTGTCGCTTCAATCGCAGGTTGTGCGGACTGTGCCAGCCTTCCCAACAGAGAATGATTCCGTTTCGGTCATTTTTGATGCTTCAAAAGGGAATGCCGGATTGCTTAATTATACCGGCGATATCTGGGCTCATACAGGCGTGATCACCAACCTGAGTACCGGCCCGACTAACTGGAAATATGTGATTGCCGGGTGGAGCGAAAACATAACAAAAGCGAAATTAAAGTCAATTGGCAATAATCTGTGGGAGCTTAAAATCGGACCCTCAATAAGAGCATTTTACAATGTTCCCGCTTCTGAAAAGATACTTAAAATGGCTTTTGTCTTTCGTGATGCCACAGGGGCCAAACAGGGAAAAATGGCTGATTTGTCGGATATTTTTGCCGATGTATATGATGCTGGCCTGAATGTCAGTTTTACAAAACCTGATAAAAGTTTTTTTGCCGTGGATGCCGGTTCAACCATCGATATCCAGGTAGGCGCCACGAGCGCTGATTCCATCGCTTTATTTCGGGATAGTATCAGGATTATTTCCGCGACTGGCAATAGCCTGATTTATACATTAAATGCCGGTGCATCAGGTTATCACCTTGTTTATACTATCGCTTACGGAAAGGGATTAACAGCAACAGACAGCTTCAATTACCTGATAAAAGGAGCGGGTACCATTGCCGTATTGCCCGCCGGTGTTAAGGATGGCATTAATTATATCAACGATCACTCTGCAGTTTTGGTTCTTTATGCCCCCCTTAAGCAATTTGTTTTTCTGATCGGGAGTTTTAATAATTGGGCCATTAGTGAATCATACCTTATGAAACAAACTCCTGATGGATTAAGGTATTGGATTACTCTGGACAACCTTGAACCTCTCAGGGAATATCAATTTCAGTATCTGGTTGATGGTGAGATTAATATCGCTGATCCATATTCTGATAAAATTTCTGACCCATGGAACGATAGTTATATCGATTCAACTACTTATCCTAACCTGATAGCCTATCCTCAGGGGAAAGCCACACAGGCGGTATCCGTCATGCAAACTGGCCAGCCAGCCTATCAATGGAAGAACAAGAATTTTGTTCCTCCTGCACAGAAAAACCTGGTTATCTATGAACTGTTGGTGCGTGACTTTGTTGGTGCGCACAGTTTTAAAGCCCTGACTGATACTTTGAAATACATTAAGAACCTTGGTATTAATGCTATAGAGCTGATGCCGATATCTGAATTCGAAGGGAACGATAGTTGGGGATATAATCCGTCATTTTATTTTGCAGTAGACAAATATTACGGTCCGAAAGATACTTTTAAGGCTTTTGTGGATTCAGCACATCAGAATGGATTAGCCGTCATAATGGACATGGTTCTAAATCATTCCTACGGACAGTCACCGTTGGTCAGGTTATACTGGGATGCACAAAATAGCCGGCCTGCAGTCAATAATCCCTGGTATAATACTATATCTCCCAATAGTACCTATTCCTGGGGTTACGACTTTAATCATGAGAGTGTGGCTACCCAGCGATTTGTTGACAGCGTGAATACCTACTGGATGAAGGAATATCAGGTGGATGGTTTCCGTTTCGATTTTACCAAGGGATTTACAAATACACCCGGCGATGGATCTGCTTATGATGCCAGCCGAATTGCTATCCTTAAAAGAATGGACGATAAAATAAAGCTGGCTAATCCCTCAGCCTACGTTATTCTCGAACATTTTGCTGCTAATTCGGAAGAGATTGTTTTATCGAATTATGGAATGATGCTTTGGGGAAATCTTAATAATAACTATAGGCAGGCGGCGAGTGGCTGGTATTCTGGTGGGGACTGGAATTTTTCAAATATCTCGTGGAAGCAGCGCACCTGGACGCAGCCGAACCTGGTTGGCTATATGGAAAGTCACGACGAGGAGCGCCTCATGTACGATTGCCTTACTTATGGCAACACTCAAAACAGTACATATAATATGAAAAGTCTGCCGATAGCCTTAAAAAGGATGGAAATGGCAGCTAACTTTTTTATACCCGTACCGGGCCCAAAAATGATCTGGATGTTTGGGGAGCTTGGATATGACTACTCGATCAATTATATTGGCAGGGTGGCTGCTAAGCCAGTTCGCTGGGACTATCTGAACGATCCGCTCAGAAAGAGGCTGAATCAAATCTATTCGAAGCTCAATAACCTGAAAAAAACGCTTGCTGTTTTCTCAACGGCCGATTTTCAAGTATCACTTGCTGACACGGTAAAGCGGATCAACCTGAATAGTAGTTCGATGAATGTCTCCATCCTTGGTAATTTTGGTATCCGGTCGTCGTGGGCAACCCCGAGTTTTCAGCATATCGGGTGGTGGTATGAATATTGGACCGGTGATTCCGTGCAGATCTCAGACATTAACGGTCGTATGAACCTGAAGCAAGGTGAATACCGGCTGTATACGGATGTCAAACTTGCCAAGCCTAATATTATCAGCTCCACCGGAGATTTTTCTGATTTAGCTTCGAGCGCACCGGATATCCTGGTTTACCCAAATCCGGCTACTGGCAAATTATTTATCGATTGCCAGGGTATGGCATCAGGTGAAGTTAAAATAAGGATATTGGATCTCCAGGGCAGGCAGATGATGCTTAAGACAAATGAATATATTCCAGGGTCCAATGCTCTGGTTGTTGATGTCAGTTCACTGGACAGCGGGATTTATATTTTGGAGCTTCAAAACTCTTATGGGACCCGGATAGCCCGTTGGATTAAAAATTAGAATAAAATGACTGATTCTGAATTTAGCAGATCAATCCTGGAGGGTATTCCAGAGGTGTTGCCCGATCGGAAGCCCTTCAATCATGAAATAAACCATGCTCCAAAGAGGAAAGATATCCTGACTGCGGATGAAAAGAAGCTTGCTTTACGAAATGCTTTGAGATATTTTAATCCTAAGCATCATCCTTTACTGGCACCTGAATTTCTTAACGAACTCCTGACCTACGGTCGTATCTATATGTATCGCCTAAGGCCTGACTATGAGATACGAGCGCGGCATTTGGAGGATTTTCCGCACAAATCTGTTCAGGCAGCTGCCATCATGCTGATGATCAGCAATAATCTTGATATCCGTGTTGCTCAACATCCCGATGAGCTTATTACTTATGGCGGTAACGGCGCTGTTTTTCAGAACTGGGCGCAGTATCGTTTAACGATGAAATATCTGGCGGAAATGACTGATGAGCAGACGCTTGTCATGTATTCCGGCCATCCAATGGGAGTTTTTCCATCACATAAAGAAGCGCCGCGGGCTGTTGTAACCAATGGCATGGTTATTCCAAACTATTCATCGCCTGATGATTGGGAAAGGATGAATGCACTGGGAGTTTCGCAATACGGACAAATGACTGCGGGGTCTTATATGTACATCGGGCCCCAGGGAATTGTTCACGGAACCACAATCACTTTGCTGAATGCGGGAAGGATAAAAGCTAAATCGCCTTCGCAGGATTTGCAAGGCAAGGTATTTGTTACTTCCGGACTTGGAGGAATGTCGGGCGCTCAGCCAAAAGCCACGGTTATTTCAGGAGGGATCTGCCTTGTTGCCGAAATTAATCCGAAGGCTACAAAAGTACGGCACGAACAAGGCTGGGTGGATGAAGTTTATATCGATACCGATAAGCTTCTGGTAAGGATGAACAGGGCAAAGCAGGCGAAAGAAGCTGTCTCCCTGGCCTATCAGGGAAATATTGTTGATTTATGGGAATATCTGGCCAAAAAGGAAGTGGAAATTGATCTGGGATCAGATCAGACTTCGTTGCATAATCCATGGGCGGGTGGGTATTATCCGGCCGGTATCAGCTTTGATAGGGCCAACGAGATGATCGCCGGCGAACCCGGGCAATTTAAGGGCCTGTTACAGGAATCATTACGCCGTCAGGTCCTTGCCATCAATTCCTTGAGTAAAGGGGGTATGTATTTCTGGGATTATGGCAATGCTTTTTTGATTGAATCGGGCCGGGCCGGGGCAGATGTTTTTTCAGGTAAGGGCACGTACAGATATCCTTCCTATGTTCAGGATATTATGGGGCCGCTTTTCTTTGACTATGGTTTTGGTCCTTTCAGGTGGGTCTGTTGTTCGAACGATGCCGGAGATCTTGAGAAAACCGACCAGATAGCGGGAGAAGTTCTCGAGAGGCTGATGCTCGAAGCTCCTGTTGAAATCCGGTTACAGATGGCAGATAACCTCCATTGGATCAAACAGGCAGGGAAAAACCAGCTTGTTGTGGGATCACAGGCAAGAATTCTTTATGCCGATGCGATGGGCCGAATCTGTATTGCTGACGCGTTTAACCAGGCGATAGCATCCGGAGAGATAAGTGCACCTGTTGTCATCGGACGCGATCATCACGATGTTTCGGGAACGGATTCACCTTTCCGCGAAACATCGAATATATACGATGGATCCGCATTTACAGCCGATATGGCGGTTCAGAATGTTATTGGTGATAGTTTCAGAGGGGCCACCTGGGTGTCATTGCACAATGGCGGAGGAGTAGGCTGGGGCGAAGTTATCAACGGAGGCTTCGGAATGGTACTTGATGGCAGCCGGGATTCGGAGCGTCGGTTAAGACAGATGCTTCACTGGGATGTTAATAATGGAATCGCTCGTAGAAGCTGGGCCAGAAATCCTGGTGCAATGTCAGCAATAACACGCGCAGTCGAAGAAAATTCATCACTGGTAGTAACCATGCCCAACCTGGTGGATGATGACCTTTTGAATTCAGTGACCGGTTAGGATGCTTTTACGACCATGGCAACGGCGTAAACTGCAACGCCTTCACCTGTTCCGACAAAACCCATGGTCTCAGTTGTAGTTGCCTTGACTGACAGTTGATTGGGTTGAATACCCAGCACTTCAGCCATCGTACTCTGCATTAATGAAATATGCTCCTTAAGCTTAGGTTTTTCGAGGCAGATGGTCGTATCGATATTTGCAATTTCCCAACCCTCAGCTCTGACTAAGTCAATGGTTTTCTTAAGAAGGATCTTACTGTCAATATCCTTGAAGTCAGCTGAAGTATCAGGGAAATGATATCCGATATCGCGCAGCGCAAGTGCTCCCAGGAGGGAATCGCAAATTGCATGAATAACGGCATCGCCGTCGGAATGTCCTAAAGTGCCTTTGGAAAAGGGAATTTCAATTCCGCCTAATATCAGCTTACGGTTTTCAACCAGCTTGTGTACGTCATATCCAAAGCCGGTCCTGTACATTATTTTTTGCCATTAAGTCCGGCAAAATTGAATAACATGCTAAACCTCAGAGTATTTGCGAGCGGACTGTTTTGTCCGTTAACAGGAACCAGATAGGCGAAATCCAAACCGAAAACGTTGAGACGCAAACCAATACCAACGGTAAAATATTTTCTGTTACCCTTGGTGGCATCTTCATAGAAAAATCCGGTTCTAATGGCAAACTGTTTTGCATACCAGTATTCCAGACCTGAGGCAATGGAAATTTCTCTTAGTTCTTCTCCGAAACCGCCCGGAGCATCATAAAAGGAACGGAACATCCCAACAGGAACACCAACATTCGGGTCATATCCGGATTTGATGACGGGATCACCAGTGGCAGAAACGGAATCACCCGGATTATAGTACAAAGGTGGTGAAGGAACCAATAGCTTATTCAGATCACAGGAAGCTGTCAGGGAGTTGTAATCATCAAATTGAATGGTATAGGCAGCACCGATGCGCAGGTTAATGGGAATAAAATCCTTGTCGGAATTTTGTGTATAAGAGATTTTCGATCCGATATTGGAAATATTCATTCCAAAGGCAAAAGTTGCATCATAATCTTTCAGACGCAGTTCCTTATTTTGATAAAAAATGGAAATATCGGATGCGTAGGCCATCCCCGGATGTGATTCAATACCATTTACAAAGGCTCCACCTGTGAGGTTTGAATAAATAAACCTGAATGCCAGACTGGCTGAAAACTTATCTGAAAATGAGCGTGCATAGGCTGCATCCACTGAAAACTCATTCGGGTTAAAGGTCTGGGTTGTAGTACCCACGTCATTTGTGAAATTGATATTCCCTAATGAGAAATAAAGCAATGATAATCCGATAACCTGATTCTTATCGATACGCTTGTAGCCGGAAAGATAGGCAAGGTTGATGTCTGGTATTAATTTCCTTAACCAGGGGGTATAAGAAATAGACAGACCCACATCATTAGTCACGAAAGCATATTTTGCAGGATTCCAATGCATTGAATTAGCATCCGGAGAAAGCGCCACTCCAACATCGCCCATGCCTCCTGATCTGGAATCAGGCGCGATGGTCAGAAATGGTACAGAGGTGGTAACAGTATTGATTTTTCCCGATAACTGATCAGTGGTGATCTGACCGGATACAGGCTTTATCAGGGCTGTTAACCCTATGAGAATCAGAGTAAAGTTTCGAACAACTTTCATGAACAGTAAATTTTGCTGCAAATATATAGATTTATCCGTCTTCCAAGGAAATCAAACTTCTAAAACAACAGGTTAGTAAAATTATTGTTTAAAAAATGGTATTTATTTCAGAATAACCAGTTTTTGAAAAGCCTCCCCCGACTTACCGTCAGAGGTTCTGACCTTTACGCGGTAAAAATAGGTTCCCCTGCCAATCCTGTCACCAAAATCATCAAGCCCATCCCAGGAAACCGGTCCCACTCTGAAGGATCCTGGTTTTATCTGTGTTTGATCAGCTGCCAGAAATTCGAAGCTCTTTACCAATTTTCCGCTGACAGTAAATACCTGAAGCAAAACATCCAGAGATTGTTGGCCCTGATTATGTTCAAAATAAAAATCAGTATGCGTCGTAAAAGGATTTGGATAATTGAGCAAATGATCGATCACCAGGTTCAGGGAGCTTTTTACTGTGAAGGAAATTTCAGATTCTGTAGAATTATTAAGGATATCCCATACTTTGATCCGGATCTTGTGATCCCCTGGAGCCAGTTTGCTTAGAGGATACTTAAGGCTTCCGGAGCGGTACTGATCCAGGTCGCTTTCATAATAATCATTCAGAACGATGGGATTCTGCTGATTGCCATCAAGAATAGCAGTGATATCATGTCCAATCCCGTTGCTGGTCGTATTAATCCCGCTGGCATCCCTGATCCTGGCCAATAGGGTAGGGTTCTCATTGGTCATACCCCCACTGACAAAAGTTGTATCATTCATAAAGACGTTAACCACAGGACCATCTTTATCAACAATGCCGGAATTCGATGAGCCTCCAACCAGAATGTTAAGATTTACGCCAGATGCATCAGATTTGTCATTATTGCCGTAGAAGCTTAATTTGCCTGTACCTACCTTATACGATATATCCTTAGGTACTATGAAATTAAAACTGAAATCTCCATTTTTGACACTTGATTTCCCCCTGAATAGAATACTGTTTTGTACCATGAAGTTCATGGTGGGTCCGCCATCGTTACCCAAAGTCGTCATCGAAATTTCCTTGTCATAAACCGTGGGCAGTACGATCCCGGTAAAATTATTAAGCTTATTACCGCTGATGTCATTGATATATCCGCTGATGGAAGCAGAAGTAAGGGCTTTTAAAGTATCACGGAATTCACCGACGGGTTTTCCGTTGATCCGGGTCATTGTAATCCCATATTCAGGATAGCTCAGTGTTAGGGCAGGATCGCCTAAGAGAGTGAAATTTAGTTTGTTTTGCTCGTCTCCAACTGCATTTATTGTCAGTCTCATGATGTCACCCAGACGAAGTCGCTTACCCTGATCATCGCGGTTAAAGGCATTATTATAGAATTCCCGGTTCAGGATATAATTGGGTGATGAATAAACCAGTCGTGTGGTTGAAAACAGTCCGATGCCGCCTCCCTTCGGATTCAGCAGTACCCATTCACCGGCTGAAACCAGGTCGGGATTATCAAATCGGCTGAATTCGCACGTAGCCGTCATAAACAAGGAGAGTTTATCAATATTTTCCCAATTCTTGATGTCTGAAACGGTAACGATTTCTTCATGTGCCAACCCTCGTTCACTACCATGACCCGTGTAGTTCATAATTAATGCGCCTTTTTTTATACGGTCGCCGATTGCCCGGTTCACTTCCGGATACCTGTCACCTGTTGGCAGAGTGACTTGCTGGTAGGCATCGAGGTAGATTTTATCAATGTTGAAGGCGGGTTGCAGGGATTTAAGAAGATCAGCCAGAGCATCGGCATCCCGCATGTGGGTGTTGCCATCCTCATCGTCACCGATAAAACAAACCAGGTTACGCCAGTCACCAAGTGAGGCAGGCTCATGGTACCTGTTGATCTTATCAATCATAATGGAAGCTTCGGTTTCACTTAAAACAGGTAATCTTCCGATTCCAATATCGAGAAGGCCGGCCTCAATATCTTCTCCGGTGTCAAGCAATCCAAAAAAGTCATCAGTAACGTAAGAGCTTGTTGGATAGAGAGATTCAAGGGACTGATAGGTTGGCAGGCAGGTGGGGAAGTCGAGGACGGTTCTTTTGTTGTCATAAGATCCATCCCCGAAAAACAGGAAATATTTTAACCGGAAAGCGCCAGAACCAGCACGGTCATAGAACATCTTAAGAAAATCGCGTATGGCACTGGCATCAGGAATGCCTGAGGAAAATTCATTGTAAATCTGTGATGGTGAAACCAGCAAAGTGGTCAGTCCATCATTTTTCTGGTGAAAATCTGCGAGCTGCTGGGCATAGCTCTTAAGCTGATCATGAACGAGGATAATCATATCGGGGCACTCCTGGCCATGAAGGTTTTGGTTGGCGATCTGGCCAAGGCCATTTCCAAGGTAAACAGGAACAGGCAGGAGGGCAGATTGAGGGTCGAAAACCACATATTCCCTGATAATATCTGCAGCAGCGGTAAATTCGACACCACCAGTATAGGCAGTGACTGCTTGCTGCTTAATATCTTTGAGATCCGTAACATCCCAAATCAAATTGTTTGTAGTGGCTTGCCCTACCTGGAACTTAACTATTTTACCCGTTCCGGTTTGACGGTCATCGCGGAACGATAGCTGACCGCCGTCAAAAGTAATATTGCAGCGGGTGCTGAGGGTAAGATAATCGAGCCATCCTTCAGATGCCGGGTTACTCTGGGCAAACTGGATATTTAATATAAAGGAGTCGCCTGTCGGAGTGAAAGAGCTACTGGAAATGGCGGTTGAAGCATACAGTGCCTCAGAGTTATCGGTATAAACACTTGCAAGGCTAACCGATTCAAACCGGGTGTCACCATAAGAAAGGTAAAATCCGGAATTTGCACTGGTTTTAGGCGAACGGGCCCATAAGGAAGAAATTATGTTCACCGGTTCAGTAGGAACCCGATGCGCAAATTTAAAGGCGAAAGCGCTGTTCAGTTGAATGGCGAAATGTTTCCAGCACCAAAGCCTGCCCGACATGATCAGGTTAAGAGAGTCAACTTCTCGATAATCGATAGCGGTATAATCTGTTACGGTATTCTGAGGAGTTAGCGTTCCCGTCGAAGGATTTGATACACTCTTACCCGGTCCCAGATCTTCCGTGATAAAATAGTAAGTGTAATCTGAGTAAAGATGCAGATGATGGTTGAATATTTTTTTCACCGGATCGTATTTCCAGGTTACCGGACCCTGCGCGTAAAAAATGATAAAATCGCCAGTTCCAAACACGCCATCGGCTCCTTTATCGAAATATACAGGGTTCTCAACCAGGTCATCCGGGCGATCCAGACTGGAATCAAACGGCAGCTGTTGGCCGCCGTTACCATAGATTCTAATATTATCCGGATTTTGAATGCCAATTTTTTTCAAGTCGGCATAAGTGAGTTTGTGCACACCTGTTGCGCTAACCTGAATCTTATACCATTTTCCTGTCGCTAATACCGAATTGGGAGTATAAACATGGGCCAGGGTTGTGGATTTTACCGAAGGAGTTACAACATCACTTCGTCTGATTTCTGCGGTATAGCTAACAAGTCGCTCAACGGTACCAGTGGAAGGATTATTTCTGAATGGAACAAAATTGTATACAGCAAAAGGTTGTTTACGCTCAATTTGAACATTGGTTTTTACTTCAATCGCATCTTTTATGGCACTGCCGTTAATTATTTTCCATTCAGGATCAGAAGTATTTACTGGTTCAAATTGAAGGTTAGTAAAAATTATTTCAGGTTTGTTGTTTTGCCCTTCACTCCAGCGCTGCCGGTTTGAAAAATGAGGAAGTGTGCCTGATCCGTCGGGATATATTGCCTTGTCGAATTTAGTTGCAGAGATCCAGTTTATCTTCCCGGAAAAAATATTTTGACCAAAACTGATTGAAATTGAGAATCCTGCAAATAATGCCAGGGATGCTAAATACCTTATCTTTCCTGAGATTGTTCTAATCATATCGGGGTAATATTAATGAAAAAACGTCTGTCTAGGTTTGAAATTGTGCCCAAAAAAAATGGTTCCGGAAAAATATTAACAATAGCGTCTAAAAAATAAACGGAAACGAGCTGCGTTATTAATCAAGCTTTCGCTGATTTTTTCTTAATTTCGGCCGCTTTTGATACTGAAAGTCAGTGTTAGTGATAAAAATAGTTAATTTTGTACATTGATTTAATACCCTTTGAAAGTCATGAAAATCAGATTGTTTAGTTTTCTTCTGATCGCATTTGGTCTAGTCTTGTCACTGGGCAGTTGCAGCAAAAGCAGCTTAAAGTCTTCCAAGACCGGCTGGGCCTACAATGACCCCAAGAATGGAGGATATGAGTATATGGCTGGTTTTAACCAACCTACAGGACCGGGATTGGTTTTTATTGAAGGAGGAACGTTTTCTTTGGGCCGTGTGGCTGATGATGTCCGCTTCGATTGGAATAATATTCCACGCAGGGTAACTGTTTCGTCATTTTATATGGATGAAACGGAAGTTACAAATGCTGATTATCGTGAATACCTTCATTGGCTGAAGCGTGTTTATACTGATTATCCTCTTGTTTACCAGCAGGCATTACCTGATACACTGGTCTGGAGGGGTGCTCTCGCATTTAATGAGCCTATGACTGAGTATTATCTGCGTCATCCTTCTTATAATGATTATCCGGTGGTCGGTGTTACCTGGCTTCAGGCAACACAATATTGCGACTGGAGAACAGATCGCGTAAATGAGAGCATGTTGATCAAGGAGGGTATCCTGATGCAGGATCCCAATCAGACAAGTGCAAAAAATTTTAATACGGAAGCCTATCTGGCAGGACAATATGAAGGCGTTGTTCGTCAGGACCTTCCAAATCTGGATCCAAACAAAACTGTCCGGAAAGCACGTATGGAAGATGGTTTCTTCTATCCGAAGTACCGTCTCCCAACCGAAGCAGAATGGGAATTTGCTGCTTTGGGTTTGGTTGCCAAGGAAGAAATGATAGACAGCAAACGGATGTTCCCGTGGCGCGGAAATTATACCAGGAACGAGGATAAAGCAAAAAGAGGTTCTCTCATGGCCAACTTTGTTCGCGGACGTGGCGATTATATGGGAGTTTCCGGTTCACTCAATGATGCTTATCCTTATACCTCACCTGTAAAGACATATCTGCCTAATGATTATGGTCTTTATGATATGGCAGGTAACGTTAATGAATGGGTTTTGGATATCTACCGTCCCTTGTCGTCGATGGATGTTGATGAACTCAGTCCTTACCGTGGTAATGTTTTTAAGGTTCAGCAACGCGATGCAGAAGGGAACATAGCCGAGAAAGATTCACTGGGCAGAATTCCACAAAGAGTGATGACCGCAGCTGAAAATGAGAAAAGAATGAATTACAAACGTTCGGATAACCGCAATTATCGAGATGGTGACGGACGTTCAAGCATAGGATCCACCGGAACTGACCAGGATGATTCCAAAAGTACCTCACTGATGTATTTCCCAGGTACCGGTGCCAACAAACTTGGTATAACAAGCGATATATCTGATAAATCACGAGTCTATAAAGGCGGCTCTTGGCGTGATCGGGCTTACTGGCTGATTCCTGCTACCCGCAGATACCTTGATGAGGATAAAGCCACTGATGATATCGGATTCCGCTGTGCTATGTCGCGCCTTGGTAAATCCGATGGCAAATAGGATGTGAGATCCGAAGATTTTTATACAACTTATCTGCAATATCCGCAGATCTGTACCGACAGCCGGAGAGTTAAACCCGGCTGTCTGTATTTTTCCCTGAGAGGCGATCATTTTAACGGAAATCTTTTTGCTGCTGATGCATTGGAGCAGGGTAGCGCTTTAGCTATCGTCGATGACCCTTCAATCGTAAAAGATGACCGATATATTCTGGTTCCCGATGTACTGAGTTTTTTGCAGGAACTGGCCTCATACCACCGTACCCAATTGAAAATACCAGTGATTGCTCTGACCGGGACGAATGGAAAAACTACAACAAAGGAGCTGATCCACTCGGTATTGCGTCAAAAATATCAAACGATTGCAACTGCTGGAAATTTTAATAATCACATTGGAGTTCCATTAACCTTGCTTTCTGCCAATCAGGATACTGAAATCCTCATAGTCGAGATGGGTGCCAATCACCCACTGGAGATTGAGTTCCTGTGCAAAATTGCAAAGCCGAATGCAGGATTGATAACCAATATCGGTAAGGCTCACCTGGAGGGATTCGGATCATTTGAAGGTGTGGTCAGTACAAAAAACGAATTGTACGACTCAATAAAAAGTAACGGTGGTAAACTGTTTGTTAATCAAGACGATGATCTCCTGGTAAAGCTGGCTGGCAGTTATCCTTTTTATAGCTATGGAACCAGCGAAAATGCAGATACCTGCGGATCAGCCATCCATCGTGACCGTTTTCTCGAAGTTGCATGGACAAGGCGTGGATCCAATAATTTAACGAAAGTTAGTAGTCACCTGACAGGTGGATACAATCTCTATAATATTCTGGCAGCTATATCGATAGGTGACTGGTTGGGATTGACTCCTGACCAGATAAATACCGGAATCGAATCTTATGTTCCCGGTAATATGCGCTCGCAATGGCTGCAAACCAGCAGCAATAATCTTTTGCTCGATGCATATAATGCAAATCCATCCAGCATGAGCCTCGCTGTTGAAAATTTTTCGCTTTTGCACCTTCCCCGCCAAATTGTTATTCTTGGAGATATGTTTGAGCTGGGAGAGCATTCAGCTGCAGAACACCTCAGTATTATACGTCAGGCCGATCTTCTGGATTTCGAGGAGATAATTTTTGTCGGGCCCCGTTTTTTCAAATGCTCAACAGGTTTCCTACACAGTTTTTTTAAAAACATTGATGACCTGAAGGAATATCTTTCTGCCGCCAAATTTAATAGCTGCAATATCCTTATAAAGGGATCGCGGGGGATGCAGCTTGAACAGTTGGTAGATTACCTCTGATTAATTAACTCAATAAATTTTCTTTTGCCGGCGATGTAAAAAGCAGCTACAATGCTTTTGTTATACCAACCATCTAATTGCCACGGAGTGTGATGGGTTAGTCCGGAATAATTACGGTATTCTTTTTTCCATAACCTTGAAAAATCACGATGGGCCTTTAAAACGGCCATGAAAGAGGCAGGTTTTCCCTTTAATAAGTATTGAAGGGCTGCTATTCCATCGAGGACTTTACGAATGAATAATATGCGACTAAGTGCTTCGGAAGGAAGATTTTTACGAAGCAGCAACAAGTTGTTTCTGAAATTAAGGTAAAGTTTATGAGGACTCTCATTCGGCAAAGCTCCTCCGCCAACATGAAATATCAATGAATCAGGGGTGTACCAAACTTCATACCCATGAGAATGGAATCGCCAGCATAAATCAATTTCTTCCATGTGGGCAAAAAACAAGGGATCTAGTTCTCCGGAATTTCGGTAGGCCTCGTTACTAACCATCAGGCATGCACCGGATGCCCAGAATACTCTTACCGGCTGATCAAATTGCCCGGTATCCCGCTCAATAGAATTAAATATCCTGCCACGGCAAAAAGGGTAACCATAACAGTCGATCCACCCCCCCGCAGCACCCGCATATTCGAAGGAATCCCGGTTGCTGTAACTTCTAATTTTTGGTGCAACAGCACCTGCAGCCGGATGTTTCTCCATAAATTTGACCAGCGCGTTTATCCAACCTGGTGTTACTTCAACATCCGAATTCAATAAAACTGAATATTTCGTTTGGATGTCTTCGATGGCAATTTTATAACCCCCTGCATAACCATAATTTCTGTCAAAGACTTTTAATATTATCCCGGGATGCTCTGAGGAGATCCACTCAGCCGTTCCATCCGTGCTGGCATTATCAACCACAACGATATCGGCTAAATCTGATGGTGTATTTGCAATTAATGAAGGAAGGAATTTCTGGAGATAAGAGAGACTATTCCAGCCGAGGATGATAACGGATACCTGATTCATGCCTTCAAAGGTAATTCCTCGCGATGATATTTCCATCTACGGTGCGACCAGAGCCAGAGGTATGGAGTGTGCCGGATGGATTTCTCAAGCAATTCGGCGAATTTTCTGGTTACATCACCTTTCTGGACCAAACTTGTTCCATTATGCAGCAGGGTCATGTTTACCTTATAATTCGCGAATCGATTTTTTACCTGATCGAGATAATAGACCGGAAGGTTGAAGCTTTTGGAGATCTTTTCGGTTCCGGTAAAGAAAGCACTGTCTTGATTGAGGAATGTAGTCCAGAACCGGATATCCCCGCGTGCCGGAATCTGATCTGCCACTAATAGCAGTGCAAATGGTGCTTCGCTGCTGTTAATTTCCCTGGATATAACCCGATAGGTATCCTTCATCGGAACCAAAATGACTCCCGGCTTTTGACGTATATCTTTCATTAACTGATCGGAAAACTTGCTGGATTGGGGCTTGTACACTGCAAGAACCCTGTATCCTGAAGCAAGCAGCAAAGGAACATTCCATTCCCAGTTACCAAAATGGCCGGTGGCTGTAATGATATTTTGCTTTGCCCGGAGGGCGCCGGCAATAACCTCAGGGTCAGAGAAACTCAGCCGCGATGAGAGTTTATTCGGGTTTAGCCTGAGCAAGAGTATGATTTCAAGGAAGAGTTCTGAGAAATGTTTGTAGAATTTCCGTGCTATTTCTTGTTTTTCTTCAGTAGATAGTTCAGGAAATGATCGGTCAATATTGGAAAGCACAACTTCCTTGCGGTAACCGAAAATCCCGGATGCGATGAAGTTTGTTACCATCGCCAGGAAATGAAAAACGAACCCGGGTAACCAGGATAATATCCATAATATCAGCCAGGTTAACCCGGGAAGTATTCGTTTCATGTTAGTGTATTAACTATTTTTTAAAATTGTCAAGTGCACGCCCACCATATCCGGCATCGAAATTAAGATTATCATAGTTTTTCAGTGTAGCTGTTCTGCTATATAATTCATATTGCCAGTAAGGATTGTAAAGTTCGCCACGTGCATCGGAATGTAACAGGAGGTATTCTGTTCCGGCCAGATGAGGATTATAAAAGATGAACCTCTTGTTATTCTGCTCATCAATATGGAAGAATTGCCAGATAATGTATGGATATGCATTGGGTTCGTGCTTGTTTTCTTCCACCTGATCTGGTGCTCCATACTTTAACCAGACACGGCCCATATCGGTCTCGAAACCATGTTTGATTTTTGTTTTGTAAGCATCTTCCATCATCATAACCTGTTCCTTGTATCGATTCCATTCAGCTTCCGGATTCTTTTCGTTACGGGTTTTCCAGAAATTATATAAAAACTTCTGCATCTGTTTGGTCTCAGTTGTGCCAACCAGATTTTTTGCAAACTGAATCTCAATCATCGAGGAAACCGGTGCCAGGCTTAAAAGATAGAATTTCAGCGAATCAATCGAATTAATTTTTTCCGCAAAGGTGGATGTGATATCAACACTTTGAATATCAGTAAGATTAATCTGAATTCCCGGGTTACTCCGTTGGAAGAAAATTTTATTCAGCAGAATTACCTCGTTGTTACGATCCCTTGCCTCAACCACCAGATTATAATTTCCACTTGGAAGTTCGGCTATCTGCAAGGTGGCAAGAATTGGGTTTACCACGGCAGCTTTTTGCCTCTGAAACTTTGAGTAATCGGCCAGTCCGAAATTGGTTTCAAATGATTCCAGGTAATATCTGTAGATAAAATCCTGACCGATTCCGATCTTTTTATCCAGGTTATATAACTCGGTATAGAATGATATGGTTTTGGCACTTTCAGGGAAGAAATCACCGACAAAGGGTACCAGATCGAAACCGCTCTTAGTCAGAATGTTCTCCTGTTTTGTAGGCTGGAAGGATTCGACGAATTGAAAGTCGCTGAATTTTAAATTGGTCTTGTTGAATTCCATAGCAAGGATCTCTCCATGCTCAATAGGAGGATCTTTTGTGTTGTTGTCCTTAATCGTCAGGTCGAGCTGGTATACGCCATACGGCATTGAAATCCTTTGCTGATCAATAAAGTGGGGCTGGGACTTTGCTGTATCTTCAAGTTCGGCGCTTAAAAGATTATACTTTCGGAAATCGACTATTTTATCGTCCTTTTTAAAAACCATGGTGACTTCCAGGGACGCCTGGAAAGTGCCTCGTGCAGTTTTAATGTATTCGACCGATGGTCCGAAGATTTTCAAATAAGTCTCAACAAAGGGACCCTCATTCGGACTAAAGAAGCTGGCATTGTGGAACAATGCTTGCAGCTCCTTCGCGTTCAGCTGGGCAATCATCAGGAATGTGAGACAAACCCATAGGGTAAAAGCTTTTTTCATGGTGTGGAAGTTAGCAGGTTAATTTTTTATGGTGTGGTTTGGAAATAGGGGTCTTTTGTTTTATCCATCCGGTTGAGTGATGGTTGGAAAATTCCTTTTTCGCCGGCCAGAAGGCTCATTCTGAATGAGTTCTTGTCTAATGTTTCACTATTGTAAAACAGGACATTACCCGACTTGACGGAAACTTCAACCTCTTGTGAGGTAGGGGGGGCATTGACAACAAATCGTGTTCCAGTGACTTTGATTTTAGCTAATCCTGCGAATACGGTAAAAGGATGTGCCGGATCAGAGGTAACGTTAAAACAGGCGTCACCGGTGAGCCTGATTTCACGAACGCCCTCAAGGAATTTGTCATTGTACACGAGTTTCGATGCAGGTCCGAGATCAACCTGAGTGCCGTCGGGAAGAACAATGGTTTTTGTTACCAGGTCACGGTTGTTAACTACGTAATTTTTGGTATGAAAAATCCAGAGTAATCCTGATCCGACCAGGACCAGTAAAACAGCGGCAATTCTTAATAGTTTAGCCGATTTTGAGGGACGGATCTTGAGAATCTTTCTATCGGCAGAAAATACCGGCTCCAGCCTGTTCCATTCATTCTCAATTTCTTCAGAAGCCAGCAATGGTTCGGCTGAGTCATAAATTTCTCTGAGTTCTGAAACCCGGAGTGATTGATCAGGATAGTTTGTGAGCCAATCCCTGATCATGCGGTTTTCTCTTTCGCTTGTTTCGCCACCAAAAAACCTAAAAAGCAATTCGTCCGTTATCATGGAGTCTGTATTTTCTTCCATGACACCTAACCAGGGTAAAAACCCCCAACGATCAACGTATTTTTTTTAACCTTTCTCTAAGTATTTTCCGGGCTCGTGACAGGTGATTCTCTACCGTCTTGATATTCAGACCAAGATGCGATGCTATTTCACTGTGCTGCTCGTCTAAAATTACTGATCTGGTGAATACTTCGCGGCACTGATCGGGCAGTAACCTGATTTGCTTTTCAATTAATTCAAGTTTAAGAACATCGATACGGTCAGGATTGACAGGATAAGGGAACCAATTAGATATTTCAACTGGATTATTTACATAAATTTCCCTGATCTTTTTGGCTCTCAACCAGTTAAGAGCCTTGTGATACATGGATGAGTACAGGTACGGTTTTATGGAACCTTTAATCTGAATGATTTTTCTTTTCTCCCAGATCTCCATAAATAGATCCTGAACAAGTTCCTTTGCAGCTTCAGAATCTCTTGTAAGGGAGGATCCGTATGCAACCAGCCCTTGAGAATGCTTGGTAAAGAGGTATTTAAAAATCTCTCGATCGCCAGAGCGCAAGCCTTTTTTCAGAATTGATTCATCAATATTCAATTGAATCAGAAATACTTTTTAAGAACATTGAGAAACTCTTCATGTATCAAGCTGTTGGTAGCCACGAAAGTTTCACCAAAAAGGTAGTTATTGCCTCCGTGAAAATCGCTGACCATTCCGCCTGCTTGTTTAATAATTACTATTCCTGCGGCAACATCCCAGGGTTTCAGGTGATATTCCCAAAATGCATCATAACGGCCACAGGCAACATAAGCCAGATCCACAGCTGCTGATCCCAGCCTTCTTATACCATGCGTGCATTCCATCAATTCCCTGAAGGAACCCATATATGCATCGACCAGGGAAAAATCGGTATAAGGAAATCCGGTAGCTACCAGAGCCTGGTTCAGGCTGTTCCGCTTACTGGTAGTGAAAGTTTTGCCGTTTAATCGGGCCGGGCCATTTTTGAATGCGGAGAAGCATTCATCCCGGATTGGGTCATAAATAACGCCTATAACCAGTTCTTCATTTTCCATCAGGGCGATGCTAATACAAAAAGGGCTTACTCCATGAATGAAATTGGTTGTGCCATCCAAAGGATCAACAATCCAATTATAAACTGATCCCCGGTGAGTATATGTACCTTCTTCCGCAATAAACCCTGATTCTGGAATGATTAGCGCTAAGCCATCGAGAAGCAGCTGTTCTGTTTTTTTATCGACATCAGTCACAAAATCCATCTGTCCTTTTGTTTCAATCATGCCTTCGGTAATCTTTCCGGTCATGCTTTTGAGAAAAAGACCTGTTTCTTTGGTCAATAAAATGACAGACTCTGTGATATCGTTATAGTTCATGATATAAGCCGGTTTAAGAGATGCGAAATTTTGATTGCTAAGGTAATGGATTAGCGCTAATCATTTTTGCTTTTACAATACCATAACTGATAGGCCCACACAATTGAACCCAGCCTGCACGATGCAGAAAATCAGGCTGATAATCAACTTTTACCTCAATATAATTTTCAGTAAAACCAGTCATGGTACCATCCGGCTTTTTCTGTTCGAAAATCACAATACGCTCACTACCAAGCTGACTCTTATAAAACTCGTATTTCAGGCGATTGCCTGTCTCGTGGAGTGAATGGCTACGTTCATCCCTGATTCGATTCTGAACTTTTCCCGGCATAGCGGCTGCCGGAGTTCCCGGGCGTTCAGAATAGGTAAATACGTGCAGGTAAGATAGGGGAAGGCTGCTGATGAACTGCTGAGCGTCCTCAAAATCCTGATCGTTTTCACCTGGAAATCCAACAATTACATCTGCGCCGATGGAACAATCCGGGATCAAAGACTTGATTTGCATGACCCGTTCGGCGAAAACACTGGTCAGGTAACGCCTTTTCATCAGTTTAAGGATGTTATCCGATCCTGACTGAAGCGGGATATGGAAGTGCGGAGCAAACCTTGTGGATCCGGAAACAAACCTAAGGAGCTCATTGGTAATCAGGTTGGGTTCGATGGAGGAAATCCTATACCTCAGAATTCCTTCAACCTCATTCAGGGCGATAGCGAGCTGGGTAAAAGTTTCTCCGGTACTCTTTCCAAAGTCACCGATATTTACCCCGGTTAGTACTATCTCTCTCAATCCTCTGTTTGATAGGTCCTTTGCTTGTTGAACAATACTGGAGATCTCAGGATTACGACTTTTTCCTCTTGCCTTAGGAATTGTGCAATAGGTGCATGGATAATCACAACCATCCTGAACCTTTAGAAAGGCCCGGGTTCTTTCAGCAGTGGAGTGGGCGGGGAAAAACTTCTGATCTTCAGTGATTTCGCAGCTATGGATTTCTGCGTGGTCTTTTTTACTGATATCGGTCAAGTATTTAACAAGATCGAATTTGTCGTTTGTCCCCAGAACAAGGTCAACCCCATCCCAGGAGGCTATCTCCTGAGGGTTAAGCTGAGCAAAACATCCCATTGCCACGAGATATCCATCAGGTGAAATATGGATGGCTTTATGAACCGCTTGTTTTGTTTTCCTGTCTGCTGAACCAGTTACGCTGCAGGTATGAATAACAGTGATATCTGCTTGTGTTCCAAAAGGAACCCGTTCAAATCCGGATTCCTCCAATTGTCGGCCAATTTCACTGGTTTCAGAGAAATTCAGTTTGCAGCCTAGTGTATGAAATGCGACTTTTTTTCTCATAGCAGGTTGTTTGCCAATTCTGCAAGATGGCTTCGTTCACCATGCACAAGGTTTACGTGAGCAAAAACATCCTGACCTTTTAATTTATCAGTCAGGTAGGATAATCCGTTGGATTTCAGATCGAGATATGGCGAATCTATTTGGTGAATATCACCTGTAAAAACAATCTTTGTTCCTTCTCCGGCCCTGGTTATGATAGTCTTAACCTCATGTGGTGTCAGGTTTTGTGCTTCATCAACAATAAAGAATACCTTACTCAGACTGCGACCTCTGATATAGGCTAACGGAGTGATTATCAGTTTTTCCTCTTGCAGCAGTTGGTCGATTTTAAGAAATTCCTTGCTTCGGGCATCAAATTGGTGACGAATAACTGCCAGGTTATCGAACAATGGTTGCATGTAGGGTTCGATTTTTTCCTGAGCATCGCCAGGTAAATATCCTATATCCCTGTTACCGAGAGGAATAATTGGCCTTGCCAGATAGATTTGCAGGTATTCCCGCCTTTGCTGCAGAGCTGCGGCAAGTGCCAGCAAGGTTTTTCCTGTACCAGCTTTACCGGTGAGGCTGACTAAATTAATATCGGGCCTCAATAAAGCATCCAGAGTTATGGTTTGTTCAGCATTTCTGGGCTCAATTCCATAGCATTTCTGTTTCTGCACCACATGGAGAGCGCTGGTCCGGATATCAAATATTGCCAGCGCTGTTGACTGATTGCCTTTCAACACCATATACTGGTTCGACATGGGATCGATGCCAAGGTTAAATTCCTCAACAGATACCCCTTCAGCTGAGTTGTAAAGTTTGGCAATCTTTTCATCATCCTGATCTTCAATGGTAGGTATTCCCTCGTACAGGTACTCAATATTCGTTACTTGTCCGGCTTTGTAATCCTGTGCCGTCAGCCCGAGAGCTTTTGCCTTAATCCGTAGGTTGATATCTTTGGTGACAAGGATAACTTGTTTTTCAGGATTTTTATTCCTTGTATAATCAGCGATGGCAAGGATACGGTGATCGGCAATTTTCTCCTCAAATGATTCTTCCATTTCTCTTGAAAAGGGTTTGCCTGTTTCAATGAACAGCCTGCCTAATCCTTTGCCGAGGCTGATGCCTTCGGTAAACAGCATCTCCCCGGAGAGCGAGTCGAGCTCACGAACGAACTCCCGAGCCTGAAAATTTATCTGGTCGTTACCCTTTTTAAATTTGTCGAGTTCCTCCAAAACGGTTATTGGCAAGATAATATCGTGTTCCTCAAATTGGTAGATGCATTTATAGTCGTGGAGCAACACATTAGTATCCAGCACGAAGATTTTCTTTTGATTCATCATGATTGTTTCCTTCTTTACGGTTAAATATACTAAAATTGCAGTTGATGAAATATAGCGAAATAACTGAATGGCTTTTTTCTCAGCTGCCGATGTATCATCGCGTTGGAAAATCTGCTTATAAAGCTGATCTCGACAATTCAAGGTTGCTTGACCAGCACTTTGGCTTTCCTCACCGGAATTTTTACAGTATCCATATTGCCGGGACCAACGGGAAGGGATCGGTTTCGAATATGCTGGCTGCCGTTTTGCAGGAGGCCGGATATAAAGTTGGACTCTACACGTCGCCCCATCTGGTGGATTTTCGCGAAAGGATCAGGATAAATGGAGAAATGATCCCAAAAAAGGAAGTTGTTGAATTCGTCGAAAATAATATGGAGTATTTCGAGGAGCTGAAGCCGTCATTTTTCGAGATGACAGTAGCTATGGCATTCGACTATTTTTCCAGGCACGATGTGCAGGTAGCAGTTGTTGAAACCGGACTTGGAGGGCGCCTTGATTCTACGAATATTATTGATCCGGTACTATCGGTGATTACAAATATCAGTTTTGATCATATGGATCTTTTAGGAGATACCCTCCAAAAGATAGCCATTGAAAAGGCCGGGATTATAAAGCCTGGAATCCCAGTAGTTATTGGCGAGAAAGACAGGGAGACGAGGAAGACTTTTGAAGACAAAGCTGCTGAGGTGGGGGCCAATGTGTTCTTTGCCAATGATTATTTTCAGGTTCCATACTCTATACTAACTGATGATGGCCGTCAGTATTTTCAGGTTCTTAAAGGAAAGAAGAGTGCCTGGCCTGAGCTTTACAGTGACCTGCTCGGATTTGTCCAACGCAAGAATCTTCCTGTGGTATTGGAGGTTCTGGAATTATTGAAGATGCGTGAATGGCATATCACCGACGATAATATATATACGGGGCTGGCCAATGTTAAGCAATTGACAGGATTCAGCGGCCGATGGGAAATTATTGGCCGAAACCCTAAAACCGTGATTGATACGGGACATAATATTGATGGTATCAGGCAGGTAGTTTATCAGGTAGAGAATACACGTTTTAAGCACTTGCATATCGTTTATGGTGCAGTAAATGATAAGGAGATTGATAAGATTCTCCAGATATTGCCTAAAGATGCAACCTATTATTTTACAATGGCTTCGATTCCCCGGGCGCTGGATGTTAAGGTGCTGGCAGCAAAAGCAGCTTTTTACGGATTGCAGGGGTCGATGCATGATACTGTGCCTGCTGCGCTCGCAGCTGCGCGTAAATCCGCAGTTACCGACGATCTGGTATTAGTTACAGGTAGCACCTACGTAGTTGCTGAGGTGATTTAGCTCAGGATCGAAAATGAGCGATGCTCATTTCTGAGCAGAAATCAGTCACATAAAGAAGTCGTAAAACGGCATTTCTCCTTTTTTTTTTACGAATTGTTAGTCTATTAATATGCTATTGATCTGCTGTTTGCAGAATGTGGCATTCTGAAAGCCGCATTTCTCAGGCTTTCTGGCACTTGCTTTGAATTTCGCGGTTATTATTCATGGAATGATGGAAAAAATAATAATAGCGATATGAAAAAGAACTACCAAGAGCAGCTTAAGATTACGGCAATTTCAACGATGATGCTTGTACTCTTGTTGTTTCCCGTTAGCATGCTGAATGCCCAGATTGCAACCACCACACCTGCATCGATTTGTGGTGAAGGTACACTAGTCTTAGGTGCCACAGCAACATCGGGCACTATAAAGTGGTATACAACACCCTTTTACGGGGAAGCTGTTGCAACCGGAGGAACGTTTACTACGCCGACTCTGATTGTAACCACAGCTTATTATGTTGATGCTGTGGATGCTAATAATTGTTCCTTAAACCCTAATAAGGTTAGGGTACCTGTTTTGGCAACCATCAGTTCCAACTCCATGCAGGCCAGCATTTTTTATGCCAGCACAACCTTTTGCAAAAGCGCAACCGACTCAATGGCTATAACTCGCACTGGTTCTGCGGGTGGACGTTATACGGTCAGTCCATCTGGATTAACGATAAGTCAATATACGGGGGCATTTAAACCAAGCACAAGTACTGTAGGAACTTACACAGTTACCTACACGGTGACTGCCTCACAGGGTTGTGTTGAAAATCCTGCTACCACAACAGTAACTATTACAACGGCACCATCAGCCTCTTCGATCGTATACAGCAGTTCGCCCTATTGTACCTCCCTTACAGAGGCATTGGTTACCCTGACAAATCCAAATAGCGGAACCTATTCCGCTGAGCCATCGGGTTTAAGTATCGATGCGTCTTCAGGGACCGTCAATCCATCGACCAGTGAACCTGGGACTTATACAGTAACTTATGTGGTTACCGGAGCTGGCGGTTGCGCCCCACAGGCACCAACAACCACATTAACCATTACAGAATTGCCTGCTCCGGTTCTTACTTACGTTGATGCTCCGTTCTGCATCAGTAACTCATCTGCCCAAGCACCAACTTTAACCGGAACGGGCGCTTACACGGGCGGAACCTATCGGTACACCAATTCAACCGGAGGTCAATCCGGTCTGACCTTTTCTTCAGGAAACATTACTCCGAGTACCAGTACTGCGGGAACATATACCATATATTACAGTGCTCCTTCCTCCGGCCATTGTGCCGCGGTTGAGGTAAGCACTTCTGTTATCATCAATCCTCTGCCAACCGCAAGCCTTAGCGGCACAACCTCGGTTTGCCAGAATGCAACGGAACCCAATGTTACCTTCACTGGTACTTTGGGTACAGCACCTTTTACTTTTACCTATACCGTAAATGGCGGGGGTAGTCAGACAGTAACCACTGTTTCGGGTAATTCAGTAACTGTATCCCAGCCGACCACATCGGCCGGAACCTACGCTTATACGCTGGTGAGTGTGGCCGACGCCAACGAATGCTCGCAATCAGCAAGCGGTACAGCAACCATTACTGTTACCGGCACCCCGATAGCTACTTTCAGTTATATTGGTACGCCTTTCTGCAAAATAGGAACGGTAAGTCCTACATTGGCTCCGGGTGGATCATTAGGAACCTTCTCGGGAACAGGAGTAACATTCGTAAGTACTTCCACCGGCGAGATCAATTTGGCCAGCACCTCGGCCGGAAACTACACGATAAAGAATTCAATCAGCACATGCGGTACGCCGGTTGAGGCAACCACCTCGATAACGATCAACACACTGCCCACAGCTTCCATTTCGGGAACCACCGCATGCGGTAGTTCTGTTTTAACGGCAACCACCAATGCAACTTCACCATCATTTGTATGGTATAAAGGAGGCGTTGTTATTGACAGTCAGACAGCTTCAACGCTGTCCGCTTCACAAGATGGTAGCTATACTGTAAAAGTTACAGATGGAACGAACGGATGTGAATTCACTTCAACGGCTTATGCCCTTAGCATAATCGCTTTGCCAACGGCAAGCATCACAGGAACTCTGACAACTTGTAATGTGGCAACCACCATTACTGCTGTAACGAATGCAGCTTTACCCAGCTATGTCTGGTATAAGAACGATGAAGTAATCAGTGGCCAAACAGGCGGTACACTTACTATTAATGTTTCTGGTGGTGCAGCACCAACGGGGAGTGGTGATTACAAAGTTAAAGTTCATAACGGAGTCACCACTTGCGAAAATACATCAGCAGCTTCCTTTGTAACCATCGGATTAATTGATGATCCGGGAACTGTTGGCGGTGGACAAACTGTTTGTACCGATGCTTCAAATTCTACTTTATTAACCTTATCCGGCACTAAGAGTACTGTGCGTAAGTGGCAATATTCAATTAATTCAGGTAGTACCTGGACTGACATAGCCAATACAAACACTACCTACACAGCAACAGGTCTTACACAAACCACTCAATTCAGAGCATCCGTCCAGAATGGTATTTGCGATGTAGCTTATTCTGTTCCCGCTACAGTTACCGTGGTGCCTGATCCAAGTATCTCCGTACAGCCAACGGCAACAACCTCGGAATGCATTGGCGGAACAGCGCAATTGAGTGTCACCGCATCAAACGGAACACCTTCATTATACTATACATGGTGCTCCAATACCACCAACAGCAATGTCGGTGGTTCAGTTATACCCGGGGCAGTATCCTCGACTTACACTCCCCCAACAACGGATGCTGGGACTCGTTATTATTATGTTGTTGTTGGTGCTTCCGGAAGCGGATGCGGAGCATTAACATCCGAGGTTGCTGCCGTAACCACGGTGGCTACTTCGCCTTCATGGGCAAGTTACAGCAACCCAATACCAACCACTTTTTGTGCAGGTGGGACCGTCGCATTCAGTGTATCAATAACAGGAGGTTCTGGCGGAACAGTTTCCTGGATTCGTTCAAACAATGCTACACCAGGTGCAGGAACTGAAGTAACGGTTACCACAGGTGACACACCAGGTGCAGGAACCTGGTACTATCGTCCGCATTATACTCCTACCAACTCGGGATGCGTTCTGGCCGATGGTACTCAAACAACAGTAACCGTTAATCCATTGCCAACCATTACAACCGGCGGTATAGCTGCTGCAGTAACCTATAGTGCAACTTCGCAGACAACATCGCTGGCCTATACTGCAACAACACAAAGTCCTGCTGCCTATAGCATAGTCTGGAGTAGTGAGGCTCAGTCAGCAAAACTTACCAACCAGAGCAGCACTACTTTTGCATTTGCAGCTGAAGGAGGTTCGATTGGCACAATTGTAATACCAGCCAATGTTTCAGAAGGTTCCTATACTGGAACCATGACCATTTCAAATGCCAATGGTTGCACAAGTATACAAAGCATAAGCCTGAATGTCAATCCCGGTGCACCAACAGCAGCATCGCCTCAATATTATTGTGGTTCAGGTACCATTTCCACACTTACTGCAACAACTAGCGGTTCTATCAAGTGGTACAATGCTTCAACGGGCGGAACTGCCTACTCAAGTTCAGATACGCTGGTTAGCGGAACTCATTACTACGCCAGTCAAACAGTTAATGGCCGCGAAAGTACCCTGAGAACTGATGTGCTGGCTACTAAGAATCCTCAACCTACCCTCACCGCTGTGGTCCAAAACGGAACAGCCTGCGACGGGTCCATGGCATCGATGCATTTGACAGGTATGCTTCCAAACTGCGTGTCAACGGTTAATTATACAATAAATGGGACAGCTAAGACTCCTATCGCATCAGTAAGCGCAGATGCCAGCGGAGTAGCCGATTTTAATACCGCTTTGGTTTACTTTGGCAATAATGGTCAGACACTTCAAATAACGGGTATTACAGTTACCAGCGCCAATCCTTCCTGTCAGGCTACATTCGCTATTGGAACTACGCTAAGCGTTTATGCTGTCGATAATTGTGTTACCGCTCAAACTACCTGTTATAACTCAAATCCACCTCAGGACCTCGTTTTAACAGGCCAGACCGGAACTGTCTTAAAATGGATAAAGTCGGCAAATGCTGATATGTCGTCACCCACCGATGTGGTGGTAACTTCATCAACTACGCTGACCTCAGCACAAATGGGTGCACTAACCAGCAATACTTATTTTGCGGCTGTCGTTCAAAGCGGTTCCTGTACCGTTGCTATTTCCTCTCCGATTCTCATAGCAGTAACACTGCGTCCATCCTTTACGGTGCAACCATCAGGAAGTGAAGGTTTGGGTGTCGATGTGACTTACACTACTCAAAGCGGGATGACAAATTATGCCTGGACTTATCCGGGGTCAGTTCTGGGAACTGACTACACTATTACTTCAGGGGGGACAACTGTCAACAACACGGTTACCTTGAAATGGATCACAACAGGAAGCAGGTATGTGGCTATTAATTATACGACTCCTGGCGGCTGTACCGCAGACGCTCCGACTTCATCCAATGGCGTCATTGGGAGTAACTTCCAAGGAGGTAAGTTATTCTACATTCTAAATCCCTCGGATGCAGGCTATGAAGAAGGTGTTAGACACGGATTAATTGCAGCAATTGCCGATCAAGGTACTGCTGCTACCTGGTGGAACGGCACCTATACCACAACCGGAGCAACAGCAACCGCCGTGGGTACTGGAAGCGCTAATACCACAGCCATTATAAGCAGTCAGGGAAACACAGGTAGCCATGCGGCCAAATTGTGCGCTGATTACACGAATAATGAAACCGGCACTGGAGTCTTTAGCGATTGGTTCCTGCCCAGCAAAGATGAACTCAATAAGATATGGCTCAATAGAGTTTCCATTGGTGGATTTGCAACAAATGATTATTGGAGTTCCTCGGAAGTGGACGCCTCAAATGCAATGGTCCAATACTTTTCAGAAGGATATTCTTCAGATGGGCTATCAAAAAATAGTACACGCTATGTTCGTGCCATAAGATCCTTCTAATCCAACCCCAAGAAATAAAGAAAATCAACAATATGAAACGATATCTACAGATAAACACGATGCTGCCGGAAGCAGTAAACTCGTGGGGGCGCAAAGCCGGCCATCAGACTGAAGAAATTCAAATGAAGAAGTTGGGGTTAAAACCTGGACTCAGAGAATTGCTAGTAGTAGCATTTCTCATGCTGGTAATTCCATTCTGGATTTCGGCGGCATCAGCGCAAACTGTTAGCCAGACCTGGACCAGTGGGAGCAGTTTTACCGTGCCAGCCGGTGTGTACAGCATTTCTATCTGGGCAGTTGGGGGTGCCGGAGGTTCCGGCGGTCAGGATTGCGGTAACGGTTGCGGTGTTAACCCCGGTGCACCCGGCGGATATACGTCGTCAACATTTTCAGTTACTCCCGGAACTTCCCTCAGTATTTATATAGGTAGTAACGGTGGTAACGGAGGATCAAATGTAACCAGCGGCGCTGGTGGCGGTTCAGGTGGTTCCGGATATGCTTCCGGAGGTACTGGCGGTGGTGTTGGCCCAACAGGGGCATCAGGTGGTGGTGGCGGCGGCGGCGGTGCCTCTGCAGTGATCGGTACCGGTGTAACGCTTATCGCAGGCGGCGGTGGTGGCGGCGGCGGCCGATGCAACACCGCTGGTTCCGGTTCGGCTGGGTCCACCTCAACGGGTGGCAGCGGTTCCACATCAGGTGCAAACGGGACGACCCCTAATATTGATGGAGGCGGCACGGGTGCTGGAGGTGGCGGTGCCACCGGGGGTTCATGCGGATCGGCTTATGATTTAAATGGTGAGAAAGCAGCAAACGGCGGGAACAGCGGTACAAGCTCTCCTTCCGGTTCGACTTCAACCTCATCACCTTATGTAACAATTAGTTATACAGCTGTTGGCGGAACAGCCAGCGCTTCATCTACAACTGTTTGCTCGGGTGGGACTTCAACAATATCTTTATCTGGCTGGGCAGGAACTTATCATAACTGGTATTATTCAACTAACGGATCGAATTACTATTATTATGGTTCATCCGCTGAGAGCTTCACTACAGGAGCACTGACAACCACCACCTACTATAAGGCTGATGTAAACGGAGTATGGTCGAGTGTTGCTACAGTATCTATCTATGCATTGACTTCAGCTCCATCCAGTGCAAGTTGCGGCGGAACAACCGCAAGCACAGCCAGTTTGTCCTGGGGTTCAGGATCGGGTCAGGGAACCCTTACGTATTACTGGGTAGTCGGAACAAGCTCAGGCGTAACGCATCCAAGTCCTGGAAATAATGGTACCTATTATGGTACCACCACGGGTACTACAGGATCCGCAAGCGGTTTAAGCGCAAATACAACCTATTACCTCAGGGTCTATGCTAATGCAGCCTGCGGAAATTCGGGTTATACAAACTCGGCTGGTTTTATGACAGTACCTTTGGCTCCTGTTGCCAATACTCAAACCAATGTCAGGGCCAACAGTTTTACAGCTAACTGGACTGCATCTGTAGGTGGAGCATCGAGCTATTACCTTGATGTATCTACCTCTGCAACTTTTGCAAGTTTTATTTCCGGATACAATAACAAATCCGTAGGCAATGTCAATACCTATAGCTTATCTGGGTTAAACCGGAATACAACTTACTATTACCGTATCAGGGCATATAACTCAGGCGGCCAGAGCGTGAATTCAAATACCATATCGTTTACAACACTTGATCTGAATAACTTCCTGGTTGAAAAGGCTGGTGCCGGATCCATTGCGGATCAAACGGCAGGCGTAGCTTTCAATATCAGAATTACCGCACGTGACAGTTACAATACTACGGTCACCGATTTCACTGGTACTACTGCGATAACAACCAACTCTACCCTGACAGCAGGTGGCACAACAGCTGCTTTTTCTGCAGGAATACTTGCCTCACATTCGGTGACACTCACCCTCGCCGGTGCGTCAAAAACTCTTACCGCAACTTATTCGGGCAATCCTTTGACAACGGGGACGTCAAATACTTTTACCGTTTTGCCTAATATCCTGCATCATTTTACGCTGGCGGTCGACGGTACAATAACTGCCGGTACGGCATTTACGGTAACGGCCACAGCCTATGATGTTTACAATAATATAAAAACCAATTACGGGGGCTCAGCAAGTGTACTTAATTATACCGGGTCAAATAGTGTAAATTGGACCACAACAGCCATATCGGCACCCAAAGGAACAGCGCGCATCATTGCTGCTAACGGTAACCAGACTTTTACCAACGGAGTTTCAGCAGGAATCACCGGCTTTACGTTTTATAGTTCAGATCAGAGCCAGCTGACTCCTTTTACTTCGCCGACTATCACAATAACTGATGCATCAACGGCCAAAACGGGAACTACAGCGGCCATTAATGTGCTGAATGCTCCCTTGAACAATTTTAAAGTTGTTGCAGGAGTGATACAAACTGCAGGTACTGCATTTACGACCACTGTAACAGCACGTGATATATATCTGAACACCTGCGTGGATTACGGTGGCAGCATCCGCTTTAAATCTTCGGATGATGCTTTAGTAAGTTATCCACCGGATTTGCAGACATTTGCTCCGGCTGCTACCTACAGGGGAGTCAAGGTTTATACCAATGGTGTAACTATCAATAGAATAGGTGCTTATTGGCTACGTGCGGCTGATTCCGAGTATGCAACGAAAAGTGGCGAGCAGCAGAATATTGTTGTTGGGCCGGGAGCTTGGAATTCAACAGCAGCCATATCTATTGTTACTGTAGATGCTCAAAACAAGATTGCCGGAGAAGAAGTTATAGTTACGCTTACTCCGCGCGATGCCCAGGGAAACCTGCTCTATTCTTGTCAGGATATCACTGTGCTCTTAGACGGAGTTGTTAAATCAGGGACCCATCAGGTAGCCCACGGAACTGATTCCGGTTCTGATGGAGTTTATGTATTTCATGTGCCTGTTACCAGTACAACGGTGGTAAATCGTATCAGCGCCACCTTGGGTGGAGCAGCTTTTGCCCAATCATACGTAATTACAGTTACCCCGGCACCGCCATCTCTGGCACATACCATAATAACTCCTGACGCAGGGAGTATTACTACCAACGGAACCCAAACAGTTACCGTACAGCTTAAAGACGCTTTTGACAATTTACGTACAACGAATGATGGAGTGGTAACGTTGACCACCTCCCTTGGCAGTCTTGTTGCCAATAACGGTTCCAACACAGTTACGGCTGTGTATGGTGCAGCAGCAAGCGGAAGCTATACTGCAACGCTCTATGCCAGTTATAGCTCAAGTAACAATGGTGTTGGAACTGCTGCTATCACGGGTTCGATTGCTTTTAATGCAACTCCGGGACCAGGTGTCTGGGCAGATGCTCCCTGGCCATCTAATGGCACAATTACCGATGGCGCTTCGGTTGCCATTACTGAAGGATTGCCAAACCTGGTTACCAGTACAATTACCAACAACGCATCTGTAGTTGGCAGTCAGCCAACGATGACCACGGATCAGACAGCAACTGTTACTGTTCAGTTAAAAGACTATCTGGGCAATCTGATAACTCATAACAGAGGTGCAGTAACACTCACCTCCAACAGGGGTGTAATAACCAACCACGGTTATTTAAGTGCAGGAATCTACACTGCCACGCTCACGGCCGGTACAACACCGGTTAATGGGGTTGGTTTAGCAACTATTACTGGAACGTTCGACGGAGATGGAAACCCATCTGATGTCAATGGCAATTTCAATAATGGTGCCGGGAGTCCTGTGAATACAACAACTACCGTTAACATCATCGAAGGTGCACCTGCTGTTTCAACCATTGACATTAGTACGGCTGCTTCTCAGATCACTGCTGACGACGCTACTGCAGGTGGAAAGACTGTTGTGACCGTACAGTTGAAAGATGCACTGGGCAACCTGGTTGTTAATAACAGGGGCTCGGTAACTCTCTCAACCAACCTCGGTGTGATTGATAATGGCACAGATGCAGCCGGGTCTTCCAATATTACGGCTGTTTATGGTTCAGACGGTAAATATACAGCTACTTTTAAGATGGCCGCAATCGGTGTCGGAAATGCAACCATTACAGGGAAATTTGAGGGTGCCACTATTACCGATAACGCATCAGTTACGGTAATCAATGGTGTAGCTACTCAGCTCGCCATCGCAACCGCTCCTGCTTTGGGATATCAACCCATTGCAGGTGTGGTGTTCAATGCACAGCCGGTAATCCATGTTAAGGACCATTACGGCAACCTGGTTATTTACGGAACCGGTAATAATGCAACAGTGACCGCCACAAGAAGCACGGGGACTGCTGACCTGCAAGGAACCACGGCGAAATCGGCTGTTGCCGGTATCGCAAATTTCACGAACCTTAACTACAATGTTGCCGAGTCAATGACCATTCATTTCACAAGCGGAACATTGACTGATCAGACTTCGTCTACTATCAATGTTGTACATAATGTGCCCAGCTATATGGTAATTACAGGCAACGCGGAACAAACAGCGGGTGCCGCACAAACGATTACTGTTACAGCTTATGACAATTATGGCAACCTGGCCAACCGGTTTGCTGGTACAAAATCCATGACATTCACCGGAGCTAATCAATCGCCAGTAACATCTTCCTATCCAACAGTTAACGGAACAACTTTTACCAATAATACGAATGTTGTGTTTACAGCCGGTGTAGCAACGGCAAGCATGATTCTTTACAAAGAGGAAACAGCCTATATTGCAGCCAATTTCACCAATGCTTCTTATAGTGATACCTATACTGGAACAACCAGTGTAAATATCAATGCTGCAAATGCCAACCGACTGTCTGTTCTGGTACATCAGGCATCACCTACCTACCTGAAGATTACTTCGGTAAGTGGAAGTGTGGTGGCAGGTGTGGCTCAAACGATCACCATCACAGCTTATGATGTTTTTAATAACCCGGCCACCGGCTATACAGGCGACAAAACCCTGGTATTTGCAGGTGCAGCTGTTTCCCTGGCCCCATCAACCAGTCCGACTGTCACTGATAAGGGTTCATTAGCCAAAGCTTTCGGTACCTCCACCATTGTACACTTTACTGATGGTGTGGGTACTGCCAGCATGGTGCTTTACAAAGTGGAAAGCGGGTTGCATATTACCGCAACTGAACAGGGAACCGGAGGAATTGCAACAAGTGCATCTTCACCTGACTCCCGTCTTGCGATGAGCGTAACCCATGCTTCGGCCAACTATTATGCAGTCACCGGTACCGGAACACAAACGGCTGGTGCCAGCCAGAGCATTACTGTTACTGCTTATGATGCCTACAATAATCAGGCAACTACTTATGCAGGTGACGTGGCCGTTACATTCAGCGGGGCCAATCCTTCACCGAATACTCCGGGCACTGCTGTCAATCCAACAGTGACAAATAAAACCCCAACAGCAACCAATTTTGGTACAGCAACAACCATTACGTTTACAGGTGGTACAGCTACCCAAAGCATGGTGCTTTACAAAGTGGAAACGGCTAATATTATAGCTACCGCCGGCAGCATTACCACACCTATGATTACTGGTTACGACTACCGCCTTCCGGTAATCGTGAGCCATGCAGCCAATAGTTTCTTCGCCATAACCGGGGCCGGAACTCAAACGGCCGGTGTAAGCCAGAATATTACGGTAACGATGTACGATGCTTATAATAACATCGCCACGAGCTATGCTGGTGCACAATCACTGACATTCAGCGGCGCCAATCCTTCACCGAATACCCCTAATGCAGCAACGAATCCAATCGTTAACAGCATCGCTTTTTCTTTAGCTACCTCACTGACTTTTGCTTCAGGAACGGTTACCACGGCTATGAACCTGTACAAGGTTGAGACAGCTCAGGTAACGGCTACAAACGGCACCCAGACTGCAAATTCTCATAAACTGAGTGTTGTGGTCAGCCATGCCGATCAGAATTTTATGGCCATTACACGTAGTGAAAGTGGCAACCTGACAGCGGGTGTTGATCAAAGTATTACCATTACCGCCTACGACGCATTCAACAACGTTGCGACCCGGTTTGCCGGAGATAAATCGCTGACTTTCGACGGGGCATCGGTTTCAAATGCCAATGCACCCACTTCTGCGACGAATCCTACCGTTCAGAACTTGTCCGCTACACCGGTCAATTTTCGGACCGCAGCTTCAATAACATTTACCAGTGGTGTCGCCACCCGAATCATGAATCTGTATAAGGTTGAAACAGCTTTAGTTACCGCGACGAATACAGACGGTGGAATAACTATTACTGCTGATAACCATAAACTCAGTGTTCCTGTAATTCATGCAACGGAATCATACCTGGCAGTCACGGGTACCGGCACACAGGTTGCCGGCGCCAGTCAAACCATTACGGTAACGGCTTATGACCCCTACAATAACGTTGCTACCCGATATACCGGTTCGCATGATTTAATCTTTACGGGAGCGAATGCCTCATCGGCTGCTGCTGCTAACAACAACATGCCAACACCTACCACACCGGCAACAAGTCCGACGGTAGGAGGCACGGCTTTCAACTCAACGAAGGCTCTGACCTTCGCGAATGGTGCGGCTACAAGCACTATGACGGTATATAAAACCGAAACCGCAGAGGTATCGGTCAGCAGCGGAGGAATTAGTTCCTCAACGCCGCAAGACCACCGGCTTTCTGTTTCTGTGACTCCGACTTTGCTCTACGGCTTCCTGGTATATAATGTGCCTGATCCCAATGACTTGGGCACCTGGCAACCTGTAACCGTTCAAGCTGTTGATACTTACAATAACACCAAAACCAATTACGTAGGTACTGTTACTTTCTCAAATACTGATGTTACAGCAATTAACCCGTTGGATTATAAGTTTGTATTGGGAGATGCAGGTATTCACATCTTTGATAATACATCAGGTAACCAAGGAGTTAAATTCAGGAATGTTGGTTTAAACTGGTGGTTAACAGCAGTCGATTTGAACGATGCTCCGAAATACGGTGCTCAGAGTGGCATTAACGTTCAGCGTGCGATAACCATTACGGCCAACAACATCACTAAAACCTATGGAGATGCAGTAACATTAGGCGCTAAGTCAATCAGTTCGTGTACAGTGACCGGAAACGTAACCGGTTTTGATCCTTTAGCCGGTGACATTACAGGGATTACCCTTACCAGCGCCGGGGCAGCTGCTACGGCAGATGTAAGTGGTTCAACCTATTCGATCATACCGACACTTGCTACCGGACCCTATACCGCACTTTTATACCATATCACATACACAAATGGCAGCATGTCGGTCAATCCGGCTACCCTGACCATTACGGCCAGTTCATCTCAGACCAAGGTATACGGACAATCAGACCCAACATTAACTTATGCTGCATCCGGATTCAAGAACAGCCAGACCACCTCAATCATGATGGGAGCTTTAGCCCGGGCTGCAGGTGAATATGTTAACAATTATGCGATTAACCAGGGAACTCTTTCCGCTGGTTCGAACTATACGATCAGCTATACCGGGGCGAACTTTAGTATCACAGCTAAACCTATTACTATTGTCGCGACAGCAAGCCAGAGTAAAACCTACGGACAGCTTGATCCGGTTATGACTTACACTCCGCCAACACTGGCTTTTACTGATGTATTCGTTGGAGCGCTGAGCCGGACATCCGGAGAAACAGTTGCATCAAATTATGCTAAGAGTATTGGCTCGCTAAGCATAGAAAATGGGACGGGGACAAATGTTGTATCGAACTACAACATCACCTTTACACCAGCCAATTTCGCCATCACACCACTCGAAGTGACTGTAACTGCCAGTGCAGATCAGCACAAAACCTATGGTGACATTGATCCGACTTATACTTATACTTCCAATCCGGCAGTGGGATCATCTCTGGCAAACGGCCTCACAATCGCCTTCAGTGGAAGTCTTGCCCGGGCAGCAGGTGAAACGGTGATTGCCAGCCCTTATTATGCGATCAACCAGGGAACTCTGGCGAACAGCAACTATACCATTACTTACAATGGCGACTATTTTGCCATCAACAAATTGGCTGTAACTGTTATCGCCAATTCGGATCAGAGTAAAACTTATGGACAGGTTGACCCGACCTTTACGTATACTTCAAATCCGGCAGTTGGACATGCTTTAGCAAATGGACTGACCATTTCCTATGGTGGAAATCAGACCCGTGCTGCCGGCGAAACTGTTACCGGAGGACCGTATGCTATTGGTCAGGGAACGTTATCTAACAGCAACTACTCGATCAGCTATACCGGAGCTAACTTTGCCATAACTCAACTCGCTGTATCAGTGACGGCAAATTCAGGTCAGCACAAAACTTATGGTGATATTAACCCGACTTATACTTATACCTCGAGCCCGGCAGTAGGATCATCACTGGCCAACAGCCTGCAGATTTCCTTTACGGGGAGTTTAGACCGTGTTTCCGGTGAAACCTTTGGTAGTTATGCCATCGGTCAGGGAACAGTTGCAAACAGTAACTATTCCATCAGCTATACGGCTGATAACTTTGCCATCAATAAGCTGGCCGTCGCCGTAACTGCGAATTCGAGTCAAAGTAAAACCTATGGCACCCTGGATCCGGTATTCACCTATACATCAAGTCCTGCAGTCGGATCAGCCCTGGCAAACGGCCTGCTGATTTCTTACACGGGAGCTCTTACCAGGGCTACAGGTGAAACTGTTGATTCAAGTCCGTATGCCATAGGGCAGGGGACAGTTACCAACAGCAACTACACAATTACCTATACTTCTGCCAATTTTGCGATCACTCAGCTTGCCGTAACAGTAACAGCCTCTGCCAATCAGCATAAGACCTATGGGCAATCAGATCCTACCTTTACATACACATCGAGTCCGGCAGTGGGAACAGCTCAGGCTAACGGTGACTTGATTTCTTTTACTGGAGCTCTGGACCGCGTGACTGGTGAAACTGTGATTGCCAGTCCTTATTATGCGATCGGAAAAGGAACATTAGCAAACAGTAATTATGCCATTACTTATAATACTAATTACTTTAGGATTTACCAGCTGGACATTACCGGGAACTTTACCGTAGCCAACTCAAGAGTGTACGATGGCGGGACCTTGGTCAATGTTGTCACCCGAACACTAAACGGAGTGATAAATTCAAACAATGTCACCCTCTCCGGCGGAACTGCCAATTACAACAATAAGAATGTTGGAACAGGCAAAACAGTTACGCTAGCGGGAATGAGCCTTGCAGGTACCGATGCTATCAATTACAATCTGACCAGTGTAGCTACAACTACTGCGGATATCACTGTTCGCACGCTGTTACTAACCTACTTTGGAGCAGACAGCAAGGTGTATGACGGAAATACAATCGCTACAGGTATCGGATTCATTGATAATCGTGTTTCTGGTGATGTGCTTTCATTTGGCCGTGATGCTGCTTTCGAAGATGCCAATGTTGGTCTCCAAAAAGCTGTTAATTACACCAATATCAGGATCTCCGGTGGTACAGATATGAATAACTATGTTTTGTCATCGACCACAGGAACTGCTCATGCAGATATATCTCCTGCTAGTTTAACAATAGCTGCTACTGGTCCGACCAAAATTTATGGTACAGCATTAACAACCGGAACCAGCATTACGAATTTTACTGCTGGTGCAACCGGTGTGGTAGTCGGAGGATTAACTGAAACAGTAACAGGTGTAACCCTGACTCCGAACGGTGCAGGAACATCTGTAACAACGGCTGCCGGTGCAGCCTATACAGTTACTCCGTCGGCAGCCACCGGAACAAACGGGTTTGTGGCAAGCAACTATAACATAACTTATGTGCCTTATAATGGAATGGTTGGCAAAAAATCGATGGGAGTTATTGCCGCTAACCAAAGCAAGACTTACGGAACAACCTTTACCTTTTTGGGTACAGAGTTTACCACCTCGGGTCTGATCAACAGCGATGCCGTTTTGAGTGTCACCCTGACCAGTGACGGTGCTGCAGCAGGTGCAACGGTTCTTGGTTCAACATATCCGATAAATGCCGCTTCAGCTAGTGGATCCGGTCTGGACAATTATAACATTACCTATACGCCGGGTGCGTTTACGGTAAATACCAGATCCATTTCTATTACAGCCAATGCACAGACAAAAACCTATGGAGAAACACTGGATCCTGGCACTTCTGCTTTCACCCTGACTTCAGGGACAGTTGCGGGAAGTGAAAATTTAACCAGCGTAATCCTGACCTCCCCCGGTACAGTGAATACAGCAAACGTGGGCAGTTATGCCATTATACCAAGCAATGCCACTGGAACAGCGGGATTTTCTGCATCGAACTACAATATCACCTTTGTTAACGGAAATTTGGAGGTTGGTCAAAAATCATTGGTTGTTACAGCAGTGACAGATACCAAAACCTATGATGGCTACCTTACTTCATCGGCATCACCATCAATAGGAACTCTAGCCTCAAAAGATATTGTAAACCATGCTCCGACTCAAACATATGACCATAAGAATTATGGTTCGAGTCACGTTCTGACGGCTACCGGCTTAACTGTTAAGGATGCCAGCACACTGGCGGATATGACTGGCAATTATGACATAAGCTATAGTCAGTCGGCATCCACCGGGGTCATCAATAAAAAGGGTGTTACCGTAACTGCCGTGACTGCAACGAAAACCTACGATGGCTACCTGAGTTCTCTGGGTTCACCAGAAGTTGGCACTCTTGCCGTACCTGATGCAGTATTGGCAGCACCGATCCAGGTGTATGACAATAAGAATTATGGTACTTCGCATGTGTTGACTGCTTCCGGTCTGACAATAAAGGATGACGTTAATGTGGACATGACCGGTAACTATACGATCACCTACACCGCTT
>CAINOB010000085.1 GCA_903851365.1 uncultured Bacteroidota bacterium | reverse complement strand
TTGACAAAAAACTAGATTTATCAGTCGAGGCACTCCGAAGAAACCTAATTGACCCTTTAGAGTGCATCGTACCACCTTAAAACATCCTTAATGAAAATTTATATTTTGTCTCACCCCCTCACTCGTGCTGACTTGAATCTCGCCCTTCAATATCAGGCCTGCCTCGTAGAGTTGTCATCCCCGCGGAGGCGGGGACCCCGTCGCAAAGCGCGGAATTAATCTATGGCGTATGATCAGGGAGCTCTCCGAATTCGAAAATCTGTTCAGGTTGCATTACAGCAAGCTCTGCTCTTATGCCAACCTTTTTTTGAACGACCCTGATGCCTCGGAGGATGTTGTGCAGGAGGTGTTTATCAAGCTGTGGAAAAACCGCGAAGAGCTGGTCATCACTACCACCATCAAATCATATCTTTTCCGTGCCGTGCGAAACGGATGCATGAACGTGATCGATCATATTTCTATTCGCGAAGCTCATAAGATTATCAATGAGGAGGATATAAAGGACAGTGAATCGAATTTCATTGATGAAACAATAATATCGGAACTGGAACAGCGCATTAAGGAGACGATCGACCAGCTACCCCCGGAAAGGCGGAAAATCTTTATCATGAGCCGCTATGAGGGACTTAAATACCGCGAAATTGCCGACCTGCTCAACCTGTCGGTAAAGACAGTCGAAAATCAGATGTATCAGGCCCTAAAGTTCCTCAGGGAAAGGCTGGTGGATTATCTGCCACTGCTTATTTTGATATTTAAAGGACTTTTCAGGGATGAGTAAAAGAATTATTGAAGTCGGATTAGTGATTGTCGGTTTTAAACTGTCATACTGTTAGAACCGGAATGAAAAGGGCATACAAAAATATCGATCAGAAATTGTTGGCGCTTTATCTTCTTGATGAGATTTCGCAGCAGGGCCGCTCAACCGTAGAGGCCTGGCTAAACGAATCGAAGGAGAATCGGAAACACTTTGCTGATCTGGAAAAAATCTGGAACGCCACAGGGAAAATCGATCCGGAATCCGTGGTGTTTGATACCGAAAGGGCATGGGAACGCCTAAAAATCAGGATAGGTGAGGAGCAGAGAGATGGTGAGAAGCAGAAAATAGGTGAGGAGGTTATTGGTCCCTCGTCTCATACGTCTTCTGGTCTTCCGTCTTCCCGTCTTCTGTCTTACTCAGTGATGGCCGCAGCAGCCGTTCTGGTGATCGGGATTTTTTCGGTGGTGTTTATCAGGATGAACCAAAACCGGCAGGATAACCGTTTCACTACGCTGGCCGCCGCGGGTGCGGTAGTGCATGATACCCTTATTGATGGATCAACGATTGTACTGAATACAAATTCCTCGCTCAGGGTTTCGAGGAAATTCACAAGAACAAACCGAAAAGTCGAGCTGAAAGGTGAAGCATTTTTCCATGTTGAACCCGATGCACAACATCCTTTTATTATTGATGCCGGCCTGGGGCAAGTCAGGGTTTTAGGTACCTCGTTCCATGTTAAGGCTTATCCGGGCAGCGATCTGGAAGTGTATGTGGAAAGCGGCCGCGTGGAGCTTTCGAGAATCGATCCACAGAATGGCGATTCTACAAAAACTGTTCTCAAAGCCGGCGACAGGGGTATTATCAGGCAGAGTGCAGAAGGCATAGGAAAGCCTGCCAATATTGGACCCGATGAACTTTTCTGGGCCAATAAAAAGCTGATCTTTCAGGAAACCAAACTCTCGCTGGTATTTGAAATGCTTAAGAAACACTATGATGCCAATATCGCGGTAAAGGATTCTACCATACTGAATTGCCTGCTTTCAGCAACATTTACCGATGAATCCATCGACCAGATACTTGAAGTGGTTACCGCTTCTTTCGACCTGACCATGAGCCGCGATAAGGATCAGTTTATCATTAACGGAAAGGGATGCGATGAGGGGAAATAGGCCGGGCCTGGTTTTGATTGTTGCATTTTTAATCGCGGTGGTAATTCCCGTCGCTGGACAGGTGAACCATCTGGAGAAAAAAATCTCCATCGACCTTAATCAGGTAAAGCTCAAAAATGCTTTGCCGAAAATCGGAGAATCGGGCGACTTCCTATTTTCCTATAATTCTGAAATTATTCCGGGCGACAGCCTGGTCTCCGTTCACGCAAAAAATCAAACGGTAAATCAGATTCTCAAAGATCTGATGGGACCGGGCATTCGTTATAAGGTGCTGGGAAATCACGTTATCCTGCTGAATAATGTTTCCGGTAAGCACACTCCGAAGCGGGAGAGCGAAACGGAATACACGATAACGGGATATATTTATGATGCCCTCACCGGTGAAATTATTTCATCGGCCAGCATCTATGAGGTGGAAGGCATGTTTGTATCGGCTACCGATTCAAAAGGTCATTATTCTCTTACCGTTCCGGGCGATCGCGATAAGCAGGTATTGAGTTACAGCAAGGCGGGCTATGCTGATACCCTGATTATTGTAAAACCAAAGGAGGAGACTTCAAAGAACATCTTACTGCATCCCAACCCTAAAAAACTGTCGGAAAGCGCTATCCAGGAGGTTCCCATTCCAAGCCTGGATGAACGAAAACTGGTAAGAGCGCTGGTTCCGGTAAAGGCCAGGATCACTGCAGAGAACATTCCGGTTGAAGAGCAAAGGTGGGCTCAACTTTCGCTATTCCCATTTATAGGGAGCAATCGGTTCGTATCCGGGTTAATCACTAATCGTTTATCGATTAACCTTTTCGCCGGATATGCCGGAGGGGTAAAAGGTCTTGAACTGGGTGGATTCCTCAATATAGTGCGTAAGGAAATGTCGGGAGTGCAGCTGTCGGGCTTCGGAAATATCGTTGGTAAAAAGAGTAATGGAGTCCAGATGTCCGGATTTTTCAATTATGATGCCGGATCATTTACCGGATTGCAGGGTACAGGGTTCAGCAATGTGGTCACCGATACGGTACGGGGCGTCCAGCTGGCAGGATTCAGCAACGTGCTTCGCGGGCCGATGTACGGGACTCAAATATCAGGATTCAGCAATTTTACGAGTCAGAATGTGGATGGACTTCAGGCTTCCGGATTCCTTAATATCGCAGTGAAAGATGTGAAGGTAGCCCAGCTATCCGGATTTGCGAATTTCACTTGCAGCGCCAATAAAGGACTGCAGGTGGCCGGATTCATAAATTATGCAAAAGAATTGCGTGGGACACAGATTGCACCATTCAATTTCGCAGATACAGCCAGTTCAGGTGTCCCGGTCGGATTGTTCAGCTTTGTAGCTAAAGGATACCATCCGCTTGAGCTGACAGCAAACGAGCTTTTTCCACTGAATGTGACCTTTAAAACCGGGGTTCGCAGGTTCTACAATATTTTTACGGCGGGAATTCAACGCGACCTGCTTTCCGTTGGTGCAGGTTTTGGTACCCAGGTAAGGATATCAAAAGTGCTGGGGATTAGTTTGGATCTCACCGGCCATTATCTTTCTGAGAACCGCGATTTTCTGAAATCCAAAGGTGCGCTGGTTCGATTTTCGCCCACTCTCGATATCCGACTGGCTAAACATCTGACGTTCTTGCTTGGGCCCACGTTAAACGGATTTGCCGGGTTGGATCATGCAGATGCCGGTACGGGGGATTTTCCATTTATTTTCTCGGTACCTGTTAAAAATCTGATGGTTGTAAGTACACCAGTCAGTATCAGGATTGGAGCAACTGCAGGATTCCGTTTTTAATTTTCATTTTTTTTCTGAATCGATAGGGGTATTTATCAGGATGCCTGTCATCCTTATGAATTAACTCTACCAAATCAAATTAACTCTGAAAAAAATGATGAAAAGTAAATTGCGGAAGTTAATGGTCGCCATGATTGCGATCCTTCCAATGGTCCTTATTTCCTGTCATGATGAATTTAAGTTTGGAATATCCGGACAGGGGGAAATTGTCAGGGAAACCGCCAGCATCGAAAATTTTGATGGATTTATATCAGCCATTGCTGCTGATATTTATGTCAGGCAAGGTGATACCCTGAAAGTGGAAATCGAAGCCCAGGAGAATATTATTGACAATATCGATCTGGATAAAGTGATCGACGGTATCTGGACGATCCACTATCGGGAGATGGTCAGGTATTCGAAACCTGTGAAAATTTATATTACGATGCCAACGCTTACGCTTGCCGGAATTAGCGGTTCAGGTAAAATCGAAGGCATAACCCGTTTTAAAAATCTCGATGAACTTAATCTCGTGATCTCAGGTTCGGGGAATATCAACCTTGAAACTGAAACGAAGCATATTGATGCACTGATTTCAGGATCAGGCGAAATGCTTCTTTCAGGTAATACCGATAAACTTAGCCTTCTCCTCTCGGGATCAGGCGGATTTCGGGGAACTGACTTGCTTTCCCCTAAAGCCGAAGCTACGATCAGTGGATCGGGCAGTGCACGGATCAATGCTCAGGACCAATTAAATGCACTGATATCTGGTAGCGGCAGTGTCTATTATACCGGTAACCCGGAACTAAATGTCCATGTTTCGGGCAGCGGGACAGTTAAACGCCAATAATTATCAATCTAATAAATACTTCTTTGTCAATGAAAAAAGTTATCGTATTGATAGCCTTCGCGGCAATCATTTTCGCCGGAAATATAAAAGCGCAGGATTCTGTCCGCATCAGCCCGTTTCACTTCAGTTTTATCACCCCGCTTGGCACCAATGGGATGCAATCGTGGAATACATTCAACAGGATATCGATAAACCTTTTTGCCGGTTATTCGGCAGGGTTAAAGGGTATCGAGGTTGCTGGTTTTGCGAATGCCCTAAAAGGCGATATGGATGGTATCCAGCTGGCCGGTTTTTGCAATAATACTTTAGGACGGGCCAATGGTATGGAGATTGCCGGATACTGGAACTTCAACCGGCAGAAACTTAAAGGGATGCAGCTCGCCGGTTTTGCCAATGTGGCTCTCGATACCGTGGATGGAATCCAGGGTTCAGGCTTTGCCAACGTTACTGTTGGGGATGACCACGGGGTTCAGGCTGCCGGTTTTGCCAATGTCACCACGGGTACCCAATCGGGTATACAGGCCTCGGGATTTGTCAATTATGCACGAAAACTTCGTGGGGTGCAGGTGGGTGTCGTAAATATTGCCGACACGGTTGAAAAGGGTATTCCGATCGGGTTTCTGAGCCTGGTCCGCCATGGATATAAAGTTATCCAGGTGGGTGGAAACGAAACGTTCTTTGGCGAGGTAAGTTTTAAGACCGGCGTCCGACAGTTTTATAATATTTTCTCTGTTGGAGCCTCCGCTACCAGCGGCAAAGTGACCTGGGGTTACGGCTATGGTCTGGGTACCCTGGTTCCCATTGGGAAGAAGCTCGATATTGGCATCGAACTGGTTTCTTATCAGCTTAATGAGGATACCTGGTACACTGAACATATGAATATGCTCAACAGGTTTAATCTTTCGCTTTGCTGGAATATTACCAAAACTATTGGCCTTTATGGTGGCGGAAGCTGGAATGTTAAAGTGACCGGAAATGAAATCGACCTGGATCATCCGCACCATTACAGAAGCGATGTATCGATGTACCCCGGATTTAATGCGGGGTTGCGGATTGGAATTTAATACTTATAGTATCATCCTGTACAAACTCCGGTAAAACGGATATTTCTTTTCGGTGTACAGAAAGTAAAGGGTGTTGCCAAAAACACGCATCCTGTCGATAAACGGATAGTCGGGGACCTCAACCACCCTGACTATCTCTCCATTTTCGGGGTTGATCTCTTTTAGTGAATAGCGACCCGTGGTTCGCGTATGCCATAGTGCATAAATCCTGTCCGCCTTCTCGTCGTAAAGAATCCTCTGACTGAAATTATCCATGTCGATATCAGTATGCTTAATAACAAGCAATTCAGTGTATTCTTTCAGATGGAACCTGATAGGAACAGATTTAAGCAGGCTGCCCTCTGCATTGAAATAATCGATAGTGTTGCCGAAAAAATCAAAAATCGCGATATCATTCTTGCGTTGAATAACCGGAGCAGTTACACAACGTTCATAGCTATCCTTGATGAGATAGTCTGCCGCTGGCGCCATAGGGATGGACTCCAGAAAATCGATCGGCCTTACATACCGGAAGTCGCCATAAGTGTCAAACACGGCTTTAACGAGCCTGGACAACGTGTCGCCAGGTGCCATGTGGAATGTGCTGTTACTTTTTCGCGAGGTTTTCTGTTGGAACAAATGCCCGTGAAGTGAAGCCTTTACCGGAAGGAGCATCGTTTCAAATTCGGTAAAAGGGGTGGGGTAAATGAGGTGAATCTTACTCCCGTTGACGAAGACCTGATAAACCGCTTCACTGGTAAGCAGTTGGATGCTATTAAAGCAATCCCTGTAGAGGTACATCAGATTTTTTATATCGATGGATTCCGGGATATGGACCATATGCCCGGCTTCATAAATCTTTTTCGAGGAAATTATTTCTCCTGACAGGGTTGTCAGGTATAACCGCTGTTCGTTGAGGTGTTTACGGGTATTTGCGATCATCAGGATCTGGTCGCCCGCAATTTCATAGTCAACGATGTTCAGGGTATCACCTTTGATCAGGTTCATTATGCGTTCCCCTGATATTGTAACTTCTCCGATTTGCCGGATTTCGGGTTTCAGGTAGATCTTTAAATCAGATATCCCAGGCGTTTTTAGCTCAGTTTTGGTCAATTCGTAACCCACATGACTGAAGAAAAGAAATACCGGAAACTTTGAAACTTTCAACTTGAAAAATCCATCAGAATTTGTGGCTGTTCCGGGTTCGGTACCACCAATGAAAATATTTACACCGGAAAGCGGTTTATTGTATTCAATATCATATACATACCCTGATATTTGTTGCCCCTGAATCTGCCCAGATATAAACAGCATTAAACACAAAGTCACCATTCCTGTCAAAAGGTTTTTCATCTTATGATTTATTGTTTGGGGGGACACCTAAATTTACGTACAGTTTTCGATATTGCAATAACAAAACTAAGGCAAAAGGGCAGAAAGGCAGGAGGGCAAAAAGTAAGGTATTAAGACATAAGTAATAACCAGAAAGATAGCGTCTTATGACTTTTCAATTTAAACTTTCCTTCCTGCCTTCTTGCCCTTCTGCCCTATTTTATCCAAACCATGAAAGCAACTTTAATTATCGCAGCATTTCTACTAACTGCCCTAACCCTGCCGGCGCAGCAGCGCCGGGGTGGAGCACAGCGCGTTATGACACCAATTTCCACGACGCCTCAGGAAGATGTCACCCAGTTTGTCGATCCGTTTATCGGAACACAGGGAGGTGGAAACACCTTTCCCGGAGTGAGTTATCCTTTTGGAATGGTGAAACTGGGACCCGATTGCGGCCAGCTGAATTCCAACAGCGGGTATACTTCGGATGGACCGATACGGGGTTTCAGCCATGTACACGTGAGCGGCACAGGCGGCGGACCAAAATATGGCAACATTCTGGTTTATCCATTCGCCGGCGATGTGGCAGTTTCTGATTATGGTTCTGCGCGAGGCAAAGAGGTAGCTAAAACAGGATATTACTCAGTGGAACTCACCGGTGGAGATATTTTCGCTGAACTCAGCTGCACCCAGAAAACCGGCATCCAACGTTACACTTTTCGTAAAGGCGGACAATCAGGCATCCTCATCGATGCCGGAAGTTTCCTCGGAAAACAATCCTGCTGCTTCGAGGCTCAGGAACTGGTGGGATCGGAGATTGAGATTCTATCAGATAAGGAGATCTGCGGATATTCAAAAGTTAAGGGGGGCTGGAATACCGGCGGACCGTACACTGTATATTTTTATGCCATTTTCGATACCCCTTCCACCTCTTTCGGGACCTGGAAATCAGGAAAAATGCATAACACCAATAAGGCGGAATTCGATTCGGGAGAGGCTACCGGGGCTTGGTTCGGGTATAACTGCAAGCCCGGGCAGCAGATCGTCATGAAAGTCGGCATCTCCTATATCAGCACCGGCAAGGCCCGCTCAAATTGCGTGAAGGAAGCCCTGAGCATGAATTTTGAGCAGGCTATGTCGAGCGCCCGAAACCAGTGGACCACCTACCTCAGCCGCATAAGAGTGGATTCCCCATCGAAAATCGAGAAAACCAAATTTTATACGGCCCTGTACCACACCATGATGCAGCCGGTTGACCGGACCGGTGAGAATCCGCTCTGGACTAACAAGGAACCCTATTTTGATGATTTTTACTGCATCTGGGATACCTACCGGACCAGTCACCCGCTGTTTATTTTATTCGCTCCTGAAATTCAGGCCGATATAACCCGTTCATTGATTGATATGTATGAGCATGAAGGCTATATGCCGGATGCGCGTTCAGGGAGTTTTAACGGTCGGACACAGGGTGGCAGCAACTGCGATATGCTGATTGCGGAGGCGATCCTGAAGGAGCTTCCGGGTATTGATGCAGAGAAGGGATACAAGGCCATGTTAAAAAATGCAGAGGTGCCTCCCGGGGGTGATGAGCGCATACAAGGCAGGGGCGGCCTCAGGGATTATAATACGATCGGTTATGTTTCCACCGATTTTGAAAGGGCCGGTTCGCGCACTGTGGAGTATGCTGCTAATGATTGGGCCATAGCGCTGAGCGCGAAAAAACTGGGAAAACAGGCCGATTATCTGAAATATGCCAAACGCGCCGGTAATTGGGAAAATCTCTGGAAACCTGTTGAGAACAATGGCGCTACCGGATTTATTATGCCCCGCAAGTCGAATGGCGACTGGGATGAGGGCTTTCGTAATAAAGAATGGTCGTGGTATACCGAAACCCCGCCGCGCGAACTCGGACTGATTCCATACAATCAGATTCCCGAAAAATACCTGGTAAAAGAGCCGTTTACGCCACTTTCAGGAGGCAGCTGGATGGACTTCTTTTACGAGAGCCAATCCTGGGAGTACTCATTCTATGTTCCTCAGGATATGAAACGGCTGGTTGAAAAGTGCGGCGGTCCGGAAGCCTTCGTTGCCCGATTGGATATTTTCTTCGGAAAGAATTATTTCAATATGTCGAACGAGCCGGGTTTTCTTGCGCCTTGCCTGTATAATTATGCAGGCCGGCCCGATAAAACTGCCGAAACTGTTACCCGCCTGCTAAAAACCCAATATACCGATAAGCCTGCCGGATTGCCGGGCAACGATGATTCCGGCGCCATGTCGTCGTGGTATGCTTTCCAGATGATGGGATTTTTCCCGGTTGCTGGGCAGGATGTTTACCTGATAAGCACACCAAAATTCAGCCGTTCGTCAATTAGTTTGGGGAGTGGAAAGACACTGGTCATCATCGCGGAGAATTTCTCTGAGAAAAACATCTATATCGACTCGGCAGATATCAATGGTAAGCCGTTGGATCAAAATTGGTTCAGACATGCCGATATTAAAGACGGCGGTACCATCCACCTCAATATGACTGATAAGCCAACTGGTTGGGGCACAAAAATATCTCCCCCCTCCCGGTCAGATGTTCAGTAAGCCGTTTAACGGATGACTTATTTAGTATTTTAGGTCCTTCATAACGGGACTGTAACTAACAAGATCAGGTCTTATGGATGGTGAAACAGGGAAATCATTTAAGCGCAGCCTGAATCTGATCGATTCCACGGCTATTGTTGTTGGATCGATGATCGGATCAGGGATTTTTATTGTCACTGCAGATATGGCGCGTACCTTGGGCTCCCCGGGGTGGATGCTGCTGGCCTGGGTGATAACCGGCCTGATGACCGTTTTTGCTGCCATGACCTATGGAGAGCTGGCCTCGATGATGCCGAAAGCCGGCGGCCAGTATATCTACCTCCGCGAAGCTTATAACCCACTTACCGGATTTTTGTATGGATGGACCCTCTTTACGGTGATTCAGGCAGGGAGTATCGCAGCCATAGCCATGGCTTTTGCTAAATTTTTCGGCGTACTGATTCCCTGGATCGGTGAAAGCAATATTCTTATCGATCTGGGCTTTGTAAAAGTGAGTACTTCACATCTTATTGCTGTCCTGTCGATTATATTACTAACCTGGATCAATACACGAGGAATTAAAGCCGGGAAAATGGTTCAGAATACTTTCACGCTGACCAAGGTTCTGGTTCTTGTTCTATTTTTATTTGTAGGGATCTTCATTGCAAAATCAACCGGATGGTCGGCCAACCTGAGCTATTTTTGGAAGGCAGCCAGTCTGGATCCTGCATCCGGTGCTGCCACCCCGCTGGTCGGTATGGCTTTTATAGCTGCCATGGGATCTGCTATGGTAGGTTCACTTTTCACCTACGATGCCTGGTATAATATCACCTATAATTCAGCTGAGGTCATCAACCCGCGACGAACCATTCCGATGAGCCTGATCTGGGGAACACTCCTTGCTGCAGTAATCTTTGTCCTGTGCAACTTTGTTTATGTTAAGGTGTTGCCATTACGTGGAATTCCAAACGCCGGATCCGTGGTTGGTCAGGGAATGGCCTTTGCCACTGATGACCGGCTTGGGACCGCTGCAATCTTCGGAATTTTCGGTGAGTACGCCGCAATCATTATGGCAGTGCTGATTATGATATCCACCTTCGGATGCAATAACGGATTGATTCTTTCCGGGGCACGGGTTTATTACGCCATGGCTGAGAATAAATTGTTTTTTAAGAAAATCGGCAACCTCAATAATAAAGGGGTTCCGGCTAATGGATTGATCATCCAATGTGTATGGGCCTGCCTGCTCTGTTTATCGGGATCCTATTCGCAGCTCCTCGATTATGTGATTTTTGCCGTCCTGATTTTTTATGCCTTAACAAATGCCGGGGTGTTTGTTCTGCGCCGCAAATGGCCGAATGAGGAGCGGGCCTATAAAGCTTTTGGTTATCCGGTGATTCCGGCTATCTGTGTAATCCTATCTGTTGTAATCATGGTTATCCTTCTGATATACAAACCAAAATTCACCTGGCCGGGCCTGATCATTGTAGCCCTCGGCATACCGGTTTATTATATCTGGAAGGCAAGAACAAATAAAATTGAGAATAGATGAATGCAGTTCCGTATGTAATAGGAGCGATTGCCTTTTTTGTGATTGCGTATCGGCTGTATTTCAGCTTTGTGATGACAAAAGTAGTCGTAGCGAATGATTTGAGGACTACTCCTGCTTCACGCTTATATGATGGTCAAAATTATATTCCCGTAAGCAAATGGGTCCTTTTTGGACACCATTTTGCCGCTATAGCGGGCGCAGGTCCGCTGGTTGGCCCTGTACTCGCCGCCCAGTTTGGTTTTTATCCCGGATTTATCTGGATGCTGATCGGCGCAGTCGTGGCCGGGGCAGTGCACGATTTAGTTATCCTGGCCGCATCCATTGAGCACGACGGAAAATCACTGGCCGAAATTGCCCGTGCTGAAATAAATAAAATTAGCGGAACAACGGCTTCCATAGCCATTCTATTGGTTTTAGTTATTGCACTCGCTGGCCTTGGAATGGTAGTTGTGAATGCTCTTGCCGAAAGCTCATGGGGAACATTTACCATCGCCACCACCATTCCGATCGCCTTATTTATGGGCGTCTGGATGTTTAAATTTCGACCCGGCAAAACAGTGGAAGCTACTATTATGGGTGTCATAATGTTATCCGCTGCAGTCATTTTCGGAAGGTATATTCCTCAATCCGGTTTGGCTCCGTATTTTACATTCACCAAGAAAACCCTTACCCTGTTATTATGCGGATACGGTTTTCTGGCCTCTGTATTACCAGTATGGCTGCTGCTCACGCCGCGCGACTACCTTAGCTCAATCATGAAAATCGCTGTGATATTTTTATTGGCCATCGGTATAGTCATTGTCGCTCCTGATATAAAAATGCCGGGGTTTACCCAATTTGTCCATGGCGGAGGCCCAATTATTGCAGGCAAGCTATACCCCTATCTTTTTATCACGATAGCCTGCGGTGCGATTTCGGGATTCCATGCATTGATCAGTTCCGGAACCACCCCGAAAATGATCATGAAAGAATCGCATATCAAGGCAATCGCGGTAGGGTCTATGCTTACCGAAGGTGTAGTGAGCATTCTGGCTTTGGTTGCGGCGACCAGTTTGTTCCCGCTGGATTATTTTCAGATCAACCTCTCACCCGAAAAATTTCAGGCTGTATTGCCTCAATTGCGGGAAATGGGATTCACCCAGGGAAACATACAGGAACTCGCCTCCCAGGTGGGTGAAAAAATAGCCGGACGCCCTGGGGGCGCAGTTTCACTTGGTGTTGGTATGGCTCAGATATTTTCTGCCATCCCGGGCATGAAGCAACTGATGAGCTACTGGTATCATTTTGCCATCATGTTTGAGGCCCTTTTCATTCTTACAACAATTGATGCCGGTACCCGTATAGCCAGATTTGTTCTACAGGAAGCAATGGGTAAGATTTATAAGCCGTTTGCGCGGACCACCTGGCTTCCGGGTAACCTCATAACCAGTGCTTTCATCGTATTTTGCTGGGGTTATTTTATTTATACCGGAACCGTCGGTACTATCTGGCCCATGTTCGGTACAGCCAACCAGCTTATGGCGACAATAGCACTGGTGGTGGGTACTTCTTATATCATCAACCGTGGTCGCGGTAAATATGCCTGGGTGACTATTATTCCAATGATATTTGTAGGTATCACCACTCTTTATGCAGGCATTACAAATGTTGTCACGATATATTATCCCCAGATGATCACCAAGGGAACGGTGGTTCCGGGCATGATCAACCTGGTTATCACCAGCCTCATCATTGTATGCCTGTTTGTGATTTTTGGCAATGCGCTGCCGAAGTGGCTTCAAAAGAAGGTTGCTATTCCAGGGTAGAGATTCAACACTGGTCCGGGATCTTTGTCTATCTATCTTTCTTTCGTCCCCCGATCTTTTTCTTCGATAATCCTACTACCGCCACAACTGCCCACGTCCCCTCCAGTACGACAAAAGGTATGGCATGAATCAGCCAAGATCCGTAAGCCGAAAGACCGGCGCCAACCAGGTTCATTAAAAGATACCCCCGGTTTTCGGGCTTTACTTTGCCCAGGATCAACAGGAAGAATGCCGAAAGGATAAGAAATACTCCAACCGAATTGACGATATTCGCAAATAACATTCCTTTGAATTTATGGCCAAATCTACAAAAATCCGACAGCTCATTCTCCCGGTCATCGCATTAACCGCAGTTATCCTTGCCGGATGCAATGGCTCAGCACATTTCAGGGTCGATGAAATGTATTGCAATAACCGTATCAACCCTATTGGAGTTGAAGGGGTGCCCGACCTTCGCTGGACTGTCGTATCGGACAGAAATGGAGCAGCGGTAAGCAGATACGAGATCAGGATAAAAGACAAAGAGACTTTAAAACTGGAAGACTTAAAGACCATAACCTTTGAGGCAGGCAGGAAGTATGAGTGGCAGGTGAGGGTGAAAGATGAAAAGGGCAATTTTTCAGCCTGGAGCAAAAAGGCGTGGTTTGTAACCGGCCTACCTGACAAAGACTGGACCGGGGCAAAATGGATCGGCTATGAGCAACTCCCTGATTCACTGAAGCTGGTTCCGGGTGTGCATGGATCAGGCGATCACCTGGGGAATCTGGCCGTAAAACGTCCGGTGGTTCCCTCCTTTCGCAAAACCATCAACATCAGTAAACCGGTTGCTGAAGCCTGGATGTTTGTCTCGGGAATGGGCCAGTATACCCTCACAATGGACAGCAAAGATATAACCGGCGGATTCATGCGCCCGGGCTGGACCAACTATGCTAAAACCTGTTTTTACAACGGTTTTGACTTGACTGCCCAACTAAAAAACGGGCCCCACGAGGTGGTGGTCACGGTGGGTAACGGATTTTTTAATATCAACCGTGAGCGTTATCGCAAAATGGTTGATGCCTGGGGCATGCCCATGATGCGTATGAAAATGGTTATCCGATATGTCGATGGAACTTCTGAAAACATCAACTCCGATACCTCCTGGGAAACTTCCCCTTCAGCAACAACTTTTACCTCGATATATGGTGGTGAAGATTATGATGCCCGATTGAATAATGCTACCTGGCACCCGGCTTTGGAGGTTAAGGGACCAGGCGGTGCCATGCGTTGGGAGGCCGACTACCCAATAGAGATTATGCAGACTTTTAATCCTGTAAAAATCACTCAGCTGGCAGATAAATCCTGGGTGTATGATTTCGGCCAGAATGCATCAGGAATCCCTGAATTCAGGGTTCTGGGAAGCCATAGCAAGGTGATCAGGCTAACTCCGGGGGAACTTATTGATGATAATGGCCAGGTTACTCAGCAAGCTTCCGGTGGGCCACATTATTATGAATATACCACCAACGGCGCTACAAGCGGAGCGAGCTGGAAACCCAGCTTTAGCTATTACGGATTCCGCTATGTGAGCCTGAGAGGTGCCGTACCTGCGGGTAAGCCAAACCCGGATAACCTGCCGGTTATCGAAAGCATGGTTTTTCACCATACCCGCAACAGCTCACCAGCCGTGGGCACCTTTAAGTGCTCCAGCGCATTGTTTAATAATATCTTTTCGCTCATCAACTGGTCCATCAAAAGTAACCTCGCCAGTGTAACCACCGACTGCCCGCACCGCGAGAAGCTCGGTTGGCTGGAGGTTACCCATCTGATGGGGAACTCGATCCGGTATAATTACGATATCCGGAATATGTATGAAAAAGTGATAGATGACATGATTGAATCACAGCTCGATAACGGACTGGTTCCTGATATTGCCCCTGAGTTTGTTCCTTTCGGAGGCGGTTTCCGGGATTCGCCGGAGTGGGGCAGTTCTGCAGTCATTATTCCATGGTATGTCTACAACTGGTATGGTGACAAACGGCCGATGGAACGAGCTTATCCGATGATGAAAAAGTATGTTGTCTATCTGGGATCCATGGCCAAAGGCAGCATTGTATCACACGGTTTGGGCGATTGGTTCGATCTGGGTCCGGGCATTCCTGGCGAATCGCAGCTCACCCCGATGGCCCTTACCGCAACAGCCATATATTTCTACGACCTTTCGGTCCTGACGAAAATGGCTGGTATCCTTGGGTTTACTGCTGATGCAGCCATTCTGGCCGACAGTGCTCAGAAAGTAAGGAATGCCTTTAATACAAAATTTTATAATCCTGATACGCACGTGATCGCCACCGGTTCGCAAACCGCGTACTCGATGCCTCTCGTGGTTGGCCTGGTGCCGGATGCCGACCGGGCTGAGGTATTTAAGAACCTCATCAAGGCAGTTGAAAAGGATGGCTATGCTCTCACCGCCGGCGATGTTGGTTACCATTACCTCGTCCAGGCACTTCAGGATGCGGGTGCCAGCGATGTGATCTATAAGATGAACTCCCGTGAGGATGTTCCGGGTTATGGTTTTCAGCTGAAACATGGCGCAACTTCATTGACGGAATCCTGGCCGGCGCTTCGTTATGTATCCAATAATCACATGATGCTTGGCCACCTGATGGAATGGCTCTACAGTGGAATTGGCGGGATACGGCAGGCAAAAGGTTCAACCGGGTTCGATAAAATTATCATCGACCCTCAACCTGTCGGCGATCTCAAATGGGCCGAAACCACTCACCGATGTAATTTTGGTCAAATATATTGCCGGTGGGAAAAGTCGGGGAATAAATATTTAATAGATATTCGCATTCCCGTTGGCGCCACCGCCGAGGTTTGGTTTAGAGGCAAACACCTGGCAAGCGTCGGTTCGGGAAAGTATAATTATAAAGTGGAGGAATAATCTGATGAGAATTCTTGGAATGGGCAATGCCCTGGTTGATGTGCTGATACGTGTTGAAAATGAATCGATACTGGAAGAATTGCGACTTCCCAAAGGGAGCATGCAGCTGGTAGATAAAACCCGGCTCAGTCAGATTGAGTCCCGCATTGAAGGTTTTGAGCGCAAAATGATTTCCGGAGGTTCGGCTGCAAATACGATTCATGGACTCGCGGAGCTGGGCATTAAAACCGGTTTTATCGGATCGGCAGGCGAAGATTCCTGGGGCAATTTTTATATCAGCGACCTGAAAAGCAAAGCCATAGAACCGGTTTTTTACCGTAGCGCAAGCCCGACAGGTCGCGCCATGGCTTTTGTTACCCCCGATGGCGAGCGGACCTTCGGCACCTACCTTGGTGCCGCCATTGAACTTGGACCAGACTTTCTTACGCATGAAATGTTCGGCGGATGGGATGTTTTCTACATCGAGGGCTACCTGGTTCAGAATCACGACCTGATAAATTCGGCCCTTGCTTTTGCACGGCAGGCAGGATGCTTGGTTTCATTGGATCTGGCCAGCTATAATGTGGTGGAGGATAATCTGGAATTTCTCAAAACGGAAGTAGCAGAGTATGTGGATATCCTCTTCGCGAATCAGGAGGAGGCCCATGCTTTTACCGGCAAGGAGCCGGAAGCTGCAGTAGAAGAACTTGCTGCCACCTGCAGGATTGCCATTGTGAAAACAGGTAAGGATGGGGCCTGGGTGATGTCGGGAAACGAGAAGCTTCATGTACCGGGCCTCGAAGCCAACTGCATCGATACTACCGGTGCCGGTGACCTTTTTGCCGCAGGTTTTCTTTACGGACACACCAAAGGATTCTCCCTCCGGAGATGCGGCGAACTTGGGAATTTACTGGCTGCGGCAGTGATTGAAGTTACAGGGCCAAAAATCTCATTGAACGGTTGGGAACATATTCATAAGGCACTGGAAACGCCAAAAGTATGATTGAAGACATAAATAGGATTCAGAAAACAAATCAAACTGATTACAAGTTTTGTTTGCTGCTTCCAACCTGGAATAATCTTGGGTTTCTAAAGGTTTGCATAAACAGCATTCTTAAAAACTCATTCTTCAAACTACAGATTATCGTAATTGTAAACGAAGGCAGCGACGGGACCCTGGAATGGATCGAAAGTCTGAATGAAATAGACTATGTACATTCCAGATTCAACATAGGGATCTGTTATGGGTTGAATATTGCCCGATCTCTTATTAAATCGGAATATATCGTGTATATCAACGACGATATGTATGTGCTGCCAAACTGGGACCTGGAATTATCAAAGGAAATAAAGAACATAGGGCATAAAAATTTTATGCTTTCAAGTACCCTGATCGAACCCACAGAAACGGGAAATTCATGTGTCATTGTCAAAGATTATGGTCGGGATATTCAGAACTTTAAGGAAGACCAATTGCTGAAGGAATATTCTGGTTTATCTATCAGGGATTGGAGCGGAAGTACATGGCCACCCAATGTGGTGCATATTGATCTGTGGGATTTAGTTGGCGGATTAAGCATCGAATTCAGCCCGGGGATGTATTCCGATCCCGATTTTTCAAGAAAACTTTTTGAAGCAGGGGTAAGATTGTTTAAAGGGAAAGGGAATAGTCTGGTCTATCACTTTGGCTCAAAATCAACTAACCGGATCAGAAGAAATGATGGAAGAAAGACCTTTTTACTGAAATGGGGCATTACTTCCAACACTTTCACTACTAAATATTTAAGAAAAGGAGAAAGCTTTTCCGGTGATGCCGTTACCCCGAAATTAAGTTGGATGACTTTATTAATCAATAAATTAAAACGGATAAAAAGTTGCTGATGAACAAGGGTAATTCCTAGCATCTTGCGGCGGTGCGCTTTTTGCCGATAAGACCTTGTGCTGCAGCTTTATTAATGTAATCCTTTGCCGAAGGAACCTTGCAGGCAGTCCCTTTCATATCGACAGTCACCGTTCCGATTTTATCTGCAATTTCGAGCGACTTGTCAGTCAGGTCTTTAATAAAAGTGCCAATCGCAATCACGAAGCCGTTCATGGTATGTCGCACCCTGTTTTGAGAGGTATGAATCTCCCTGGCAACCTGATCCAGCAGTTCACTGTATCTATTAATATCCAAATCTTTATCTTGATTAACTCTTGCAAAATAAGCTAAAGTTGTCCATCCAGCCGATGCAATTCGCTCCTGGTCCGACTTGATCCATTTCAGTCCCAGGTCGAAACCAAAACTGGTTTCCGAAGCAACCCAGGGTACCGCAAACTCATTTAAGTAAAACCAGTAAGCCTGGTCGAGCCATTCTTCCAGCTGTGCTTCAGTTATCTTTTTTTCGTCAGCCATCAGACCAGCGAGATACATGGCATCCGAGTTACCTGTTTTATAGAGTTCTAAAGATAATTCGTGATTCTTTTTGGTCTTTTTCAGAATGGTTTTCAGATCAGCCACTTTGACTCCGAAAAGTGGTTCCCTCGCTCCATGCCTCATCAGGGTTTTTTTTGTTTGGGCGTCCCCGAATTTTTCGAGTTCCAGAAGAATTTCAGCTGTTGTCATCGTATTCATACTATCAAGGTTTCGAATAAACCGATAAAGCAGCATTCGCTACAAAATCGTTCATTTGCTTCTTAACGTTCGACCCGTTGCTTTTGTTCAAATTACTGATGGCGTTAATCAGCACGGAAACATCCTGTTCAGTATTCTCAAGCCCCATACTGATACGGGTGAGACCGGGCAGCCGCATTTTCGGAATCAGGGTAAGCATGAATCGCTGGAATCGCTCCAGTTTAGGGCTAACCCCGAGAAGGTGCTTAATCAGGATGTGGGCGCAATGGCAACCATATCTTACTCCGATTCCGTGCTGTCCGGCCAGTCTTTTGGCTACCTGATCGGCCATCATATTCTCCAGCCTGAATACGATAACTCCAATTTTGTTGGCAAACCCGGGAGAGTCAGGGTTGGTTACGCCGTAAATTCTGAGACCTGGTATTTTGGCCAGTCCAACCAATGCCTGCCTGGTTAATGCCTGTTCATCTTCCCGGATCACGTCCATGCCAATTCGTTGTAAAAGCAGGAGCGCTTTGCCCAGGGCAGCGATTCCTCCCGCATTTTCCTGGCCTGATAAACAGATTTCTTCCAGTTCCGTACTGCTGAAATTCAGCAATCCCTTTCTGCACACAAGCACTCCGCAACCAAACGGCGCATAAACTTTATGCCCGGAGAAAGCGAGAAAATCAATCCCGCAATCATCCATGTCTACCTTTCGATGAGCGACAAGCTGCGCTGCATCTACCAGAAGTCGGGCCCCATAACGATGAACGATCTTGCTTATTTCCCCGATATTGTTGCATATGCCAAGGACATTGGAAGCGCCACTGATGGCTACCATCCTGATTCGATGGTTTCCGAATTGTTCCTCCTGATTATTGGTTTTCAGCAGGGATTCCATTTCGTTCAGGTCGAGGAATCCCTCTTTGTTTATCGATAACCTGATCAGGGAGCACCCGGGAACCATTCGCCAGGGTAAATCATTTGAGGAGTGTTCGAGGAGTGAATTAAGTATAACTGGCTCGATCCCCTGTTCATTTTCCCTGCTCAAGCTCTTGGCTGCAAGGTTGATGGCTTCCGTCGTGTTGGAAGTAAAGATCACATCATAAGTATCCTCTGATGCGCCCAGTGTTTTAGCGCAAATGGACTTGACCTCATTGATAATCTCAAGTTTAACTTTGGGAGTCTGCTGTAAAGTCTGGAGAAAGGCTGTCCAAACCGGAGTAAATGTCCGGGTGCTGGCACTGTTATCGAAATTGATAAATGGTTTCGACCCATTCATTGTTGGAACCTGGCCGCGATGAGCAATCAGTGTCTTCCTGAGCTCATCAAGCATTTCCTTCCCCTGGAATTTTTCCAGTTCGTCCTTATAAAGTATATCCTTGGCAGTCGTGTTTTCATCAGCTGGGTTCAGGAAGATATCCTTTCCGAATTGGTGTATCAGTTGAAGCGCCCTGGCAAACGCAATAACGTTGATGATAGCCGGAGTTCCAGCTTCAAACCGGTCAGGTGCATCAGCCCAAATTATCCATTCTTTGGATACAAGCCTGGTGGTTCCCCCACCGGATTCGAGAGGCACGCCTTTGGATAACGACCTCCGTTTAACTGCCAGCGCATGAACACCCAAAGCGAGGCCTATGTCAGCACTTGACAGGCTCCGATAACTCGACGGTTTAAGTTGTTCACTGAGAGCAGTTTTCCTGATGGAGGTGCAGAAGATTACAACATATTTCCTTTTGTTAAGGCCCATGAAATCCAGAACAACCGCCCTGGCTTGTTCGTATAAATAGGTGGACACCATCGAGTTATGTCCGCTACCCCTCTGAACATTGGAATAGGTTTCTAGAGCGGCATGTACTGAACGCTCCAGCTCTGAAAATGCTTCCCGGGGGGAATATTTTCCGGCTGTGACTTCTGCTTTTACTGTATTCATTTTTTTGTGCCATCCTCTTTATGGATGGATAGATTGCGCCCTTTTTCACCCATGTAAAAGGCTATCAGCACAACATCATCGATGCCTTTGTTTGTGCCGTTATGATTGACGTTTATGACCTCGGCAAAGGAGCTGTTTTCGACGAACTGCAGGGGTTTCCCATTCTCGATCTCCACGGTTAGGCTGCCTTTCAGGATATAAGCAAAAACCGGGAATTCGTGTTTGTGCCAGCCTGTCGATTTCCCTGGCGGAATGGTAACTTTCATAATGGTCACCTCATCGTCAGCATAGACAGGATAAACGATTTTTTGACCGATAGAGGTGGTATCGGTTTTAAGGATCGGTTCAATGGTTACTTCCCTGTTGTACTGGCATCTTCCCGAAAGGGCAACGCATAGAATGATGCCCGATAAAACCAATCTTTTCATTTAGTATCATTTTACCGGTAAAGATAAAGGCCTGAATGGAATTGCATTCAAGCCTTTTGCAAAAAATAAGACAAGGAGAAAGAGTAAGCTATTTTTAGAATAGCCCGTGTAATTGAGCATTAATTTTATCGATCACGGTACTGATATCCTCAGGATTGCCTAGAAAATCCATCGAGTCGGCATCCACGATCAGCACTTTCCCGTCGTGATAAGTTTCCACCCAGCTTTCGTAGCGCTCGTTCAGGCGTTTGAGGTAGTCGAGGCGGATGGAATTCTCGTATTTACGTCCTCTTTTCTGAATCTGGTTCACCAGTGTCGGCACTGAGGCCCTCAGATAAATGATCAGGTCGGGTGGCTGAACCAGGGAGACCATCAGGTTAAAAAGGGTATAATAATTTTCAAAATCACGTGTGCTCATCAACCCCATCGAATGGAGGTTTGGGGCAAAAATATAGGCATCCTCATAAATCGTACGATCCTGAATGACCGTTTTGCCCGATTTTCGGATCTCAAGGATCTGGTTAAACCTGGAATTGAGGAAATAGATCTGAAGGTTGAACGACCAACGCTGCATATCTGCATAAAAATCGTTCAGGTAAGGATTATCATCGACATCCTCATAATGCGGTTCCCACATGAAATGTTTGCTAAGTATGCGGGTCAGAGTAGTTTTGCCCGATCCGATATTCCCCGCTATTGCAATGTGCATGGTTTGTTTTTTCGCATTTAGGTAGATTCGAAAGTACGATATTTTTTGAATTTCAATACCCCGCAAATTAATTTTTTGATAACCTTAACAGGATAACCTTGCCGGGGGTCCGAATCAATAGTTTATCCTGATATAAACAGGCTTCTTCAAACTCACCACCTAACCTCCTCTGCTCCTCGCCTCCTCTGCTCTGTATTAACTCCGTTTCGTTTGTAACGGGATCTTTCCAAAGTGTGATTTTATCTGGATATGCCAGCAGGATCCGATCGCCATAGGCATTGAATGAAGGAACCTTAATCGGGATTCTCCTGATAAAATTGGCAAACAGGTCGAATACCTGAATCTCCTTTCCCGGAATCAGAAGCAACACCTGGTCGCCCGATTCGATAAGTCGGTAATCATTTGTACCTGAACCTGATGGTAGGTTTAATGGAGCCGATTCAACCAGCGTCTGCATTTTCATATCGATCTGTCTGAGCCGGAAAGTCGAGCCGTCGATGATCCAGAACCCTCCCTGCCTGGCGGTAGCAACAGCCAGCGGAACAGTGATCCCCAGATCATCAAGCCTGACAACACCTGAGATAGGAGCCATACGGTTGTTCAGAAAACGAATCAGATTAAAATCCTTCTGATAAACCAGTATCCGCATCGGGTCACTGGCATCAATTGAGGTGATGGCACCGGTTTGCGGTTCCGACCATGAATAGACAGAATCCCCTTTCACATCATATTTCACCAGCGAGCCCCCGCTGACAATATAATACTGCCCGAGCGGATCAGCTGCTATGCGATCGGTAGCCCTGTTCCACACCTTTAGCGTATCGGCTCCTCCTGCTGATAGATGAACTCCTGAAATAAAGCATAATAGGCTGATAAATAGTGTCATTGGCTGATTAATTGCAGAATTTCTTCAACAATTTTCCGGTCATTGGATAATCGTGGAACCTTGTGCTGGCCGCCCAGACGACCTTTCATTTTGAGCCACTCATAAAACGTCCCGGCTTTCAGGGAAATGACCTCTGGCGGGTGAAGGGCAAGATTCTTGTATCGTTTAGCTTCGTAATCTGAATTAGCCGACTTAAGAGCGTTATCGAGCAGTTCAGTGAAAAAATCGGGATTATCAGGCTGATGGCTGAACTCAATCAGCCACTGATGTCTGGCTTTCTCCCCATCAGCCATAAATACAGGGGCAGCGGTATAGTCGGTGATTTCGGCATTGGTACTCAGGCAGGCCTTTCGGAGGGCGAATTCAGCATTGTCGATGATGAGCTCTTCACCGAAAGCATTGATAAAATGTTTCGTCCGGCCGGTAATCCTGAACTTTACCGGTTGGAGTGAGGAAAACATGATCGTATCGCCAATCAGGTATCTCCATAATCCGCCAGTGGTAGAAATCACCATGGCATAATTCCGGCCAATCTCTGCATCGGCAAGGGTTACAGCTTGCGGATGCGGGGAGTCGAGCTCATCGATTGGAATAAATTCATAAAAAACTCCGTAGTCCAGCATCAGGAGCATATCCGGATTTGAGGGATCATCCTGGATACCGAAAAATCCTTCCGAGGCATTGTATGTCTCCATATATTTTACACGGTCGGAACCGATAATAGCCTGAAACTGGCTTCGGTATGGAGTGAAGCTTACGCCCCCGTGAAGAAAAACCTCAAGATTTGGCCAGACTTCCGCAATCGTGGCTTTACCGGTTTTTTCCAATATCTTTTTTAATAAAACCAGGGTCCAGGATGGAACACCTGCCAGGCTGGTAACATTTTCGCTGATCGTGATATCAGCCATTTTGCTAAGTTTCTCTTCCCATTCATTCATCAGGGCAACTGATAAATCCGGGGTCCTGATCCAATGGGCATAGGCGGGAAGGTTCTGCAGCAATACTGCGGATACATCACCGAAATAAGCTTCGGGATTGACATCCGACACCTGATGGCTACCGCCGATGGTCAATGTTTTCCCGGACAACAATTCATTATCCGGATAATTATCGAAATAAAAGATGAGGGTATCCTTGCCGCCTTGAAAATGGCACTCCTCAATATTATCGCGCGTAACAGGGATAAACTTGCTCTTATCGCCGGTGGTGCCCGACGACTTGGCAAACCATTTAACCTCGCCCGGCCACAGCACATCGGTTTCTCCCCTCATGGCCCGGTCGATATAAGGCTTGATAGCAGGGTAATCGCGAACGGGAACCTGTGAGGCAAACTGCTGATAGCTTTCGATCGACTGGAAACCATGTTCTCTTCCAAAATCGGTGGTCCGCCCTTGCCTGATCAGTTTGGTCAGTGTATCATTCTGAACTTCTATCGGATACCGTTTGAAAAAATCGATCTGATATTTTCGTTTGGTCACGAACCAGGAGACTATAGAATTGATTATTGGCATTTGTGTGCAAACGAAGGTTGTCTTCAAAAATATAAAATTATCCCTACTTTTGAGCGTTTAGAACACCCTGCATCTAATGAACTGGTTAGATATCATCATTATTTTGATTTTAGCCGGAGGCCTGGCTTCCGGATATAAAAATGGTTTTGTAGGTGAGCTGGCGTCATTGGCTGGATTGGTCCTGGGTATTTGGGGAGCTGTAAAATTCTCGTGGTGGACAGCCGATCTGCTCGAAGGATTCGGGTTAACATTCTCCATGATGCCTATCATTTCATTTATTGTCACCTTCTTGATAATCACTATTATAATGCAGATAATCGGGGGCATTATCAGTAGTTTCCTGAAGGCGATTTCCCTGAACTGGATTAACAAGCTGGCCGGAATCGTGGCAGGTGTTTTTAAGGCAGCCATTTTCGTCAGTGTTATCCTACTGATCCTGGATGCTGTGAGCGAGCGCCATCCATTGATACCAAAGACTACCCGGAGCAATTCGATTTTCTATGAGCCGGTTTCTGAAATCGTTCCGACATTGCTGCCGTTTCTGAAATTGGAGGAGCTGGCAAAAGCGGGAAAGACAAAGGAAGTTCCAGCTAAAAAGTTATAATTCCGGGTTTAACAGTCAATTAATTATCTTAGCCAAAATTTTTGGGAATGAATTTCGTAGAGGAATTACGCTGGCGTGGATTAATTCATGATATCATGCCTGGCACCGAGGAGATGCTTGCAGGAGGAATGGCGTCAGCCTATATTGGTTTTGACCCTTCGTCAGACTCCCTCCATATTGGTAACCTGGTGGGCATTATCATATTGAAACACTTTCAGTTAAGCGGTCATAAGCCATATGCCCTCGTGGGCGGGGCTACCGGGATGATCGGTGATCCGTCAGGGAAATCGGAAGAGCGAAACCTGCTCGATGAGAAAACCCTTCGACACAATCAGGAGTGCATCAAAAAACAATTATCACATTTTCTTGATTTTGATGGTGATACTCCTAACCGCGCCATGATGGTGAATAATTATGACTGGATGAAGGAATTTTCATTCCTCGAATTTATCAGGGATGTGGGTAAGCATATCACTGTTAACTATATGACAGCCAAGGATTCAGTCAAAAAAAGGCTCGATACTGGAATGTCGTTCACTGAGTTCAGCTATCAGCTTGTACAGGGTTATGATTTCCTGCATCTGTATCAGCATAATGGGGTGAAACTTCAGATGGGTGGTTCCGACCAATGGGGAAATATTACCACGGGAACCGAACTGATCCGACGGAAAGCCGGCGGTGAGGCTTTTGCACTCACCAGCCCCCTGATCACCAAAGCCGATGGTGGAAAATTTGGAAAAACTGAGTCAGGGACAGTCTGGCTCGATCCTGAAAAAACTTCGCCTTACCATTTTTACCAGTTCTGGCTTAATGTTTCCGATGAAGATGCCGTAAACTATATCCGCATTTTTACACTCCTGAGCAGGGAGGAAATCGATACCCTTATTTCGAAACATCAGGAAGCTCCGCACGAAAGGCTACTTCAGCGCCGTCTGGCCGAGGAGGTTACCTGTTTGGTGCATTCCAAAGAAGCACTTAAAATGGCAGTGGAAGCCTCTGAAATTCTGTTCGGTAAGGGAACCCGCGAATCACTATCCGCTCTCGATGAACGTACCATTCTGGATATTTTCGATGGGGTTCCCAAGTATGAAATTAGTCGGGCCCAATTGGCCGGCGGTATACCGCTGATTGACCTTTTGACTGCCCAAACTACTGTTTTTCCTTCTAAGGGTGAGGCCCGGAGAATGATGCAGGGTGGCGGACTGAGCGTGAATAAAGAAAAAACTTCAGATCCTGATATGATGGTCACACATACTAATCTAATCCGCGATCAGTTTATCCTGATACAAAAGGGAAAGAAACAATACTACCTGATAAGTGTAATCTAAAACCAAGGCCATGAATCCTTATCTTAACAACAAAACTTTGCTCGAGCTGGCACTGAAATGGAAATATCACCTGGGAGTCATAGCTTTGATTGCCGGTGTGATATCCATAGTTTTGTCGTCGCCGATATTCCTGAGACCAAAGTATAAGTCGACCTCGATAATTTATCCGGTCAACATCAAGGAATATTCCAAGGAGAGCTATACGGAGCAGATGCTCGAAATCCTTAACTCCGGAGATATTCGCGACGAGATGATCAAGGCATTTAAGCTTGATGAACATTATCGCATCTCACCTCAATATCAGTTTTACCGTACTGCCCTGTATGGCAAATACGCTGAGGAAGTAACCTTTCGTAAAACGGAAAATGAGGCGGTGAAAATTACTGTCCTTGATACTGATCCTATCATTGCCTGCGCCATGGTTGATTCGCTGCGCAGGTTTTATGATAAAAAAGTTCAATCGCTACACCGCCTAAAAGTGGTCGAGGAATACAATATCCGTAAGAATGAACTTACCCGGCTGCAAAAGGAAATGGACAGTTTGTCCAATGCACTGGGTGACTTGGGCCGGAAATATGGAGTCATGGAAATCACTGGTCAGTCGGAAGGGATCTCCACTGCTTACTTTACTGCAATTGGAAATGGCCGCGATGTCACTAAGCTGAAAGAGTATTTTGATAATGTGGCTGCGAAAAGTCCGGAGGCCAGAAGCCTGATGCTCCGTGTGGAAGGTGCTTCCACACAGGTAGTTAAAATCAAGGAATTGTGTGATGATGCCTATCGGGAACTCACAAAAACGATTACTTATTCGGTTGTCGTAACTCCGCCATACGTATCCGATAAAAAGGATTGGCCTAAACGATCAATCATCGTACTTATGTCTGTGATCTTTACCCTCATGATGGCAATGGTAGTTATTGGTGTTATCGAAAATCGCAACAATACTAAATCCCTTTAACCTGTTTCGCGATAAACGGGTGCAGGTTGGGCTGGTCTATCTGATCAGTCTGGGTTTTGTTTTGGTAAATTCCTATCTGATCACCAAGGATAATTACGTTTTCGCTGCACTACCTGCCGGAATATTATTTATCCTGATTGCCATTTACCGTTTCGACTGGCTTTTCTGGATGGTGCTGTTTTTCATTCCCCTGTCGGTACCGTTAAAGGAATTCACTACCGGTCTGGATGTTAACATGTTTTTGCCTACTGAGCCTATTCTGGCTGGCATGATGATCATCTTTCTGTTAAGACTGGGACTGGATGGCGGCTACGACAAGGCCGTTTTGAAGCATCCGATTACCCGGATCATAGGATTACAACTGGTTTGGATACTGGTAACTTCCATCACTTCCACCATGCCAATCGTTTCGTTCAAATTTTTATTGTCGAGACTCTGGTTTCTTTCAGTCTTCTATTTTATTGCGATTAAGTTTTTTGAAGAACCCCGGAATATCAGGCGTTACCTGTGGACCCTGCTGATTCCACTCGCCGGTATCATCGTGGTGATTACACTAAAGCATATATCGATCGGCCTTTTCGACCAGAAGGCTTCCAACCCTGCAGTGGATCCATTCTTTAACGACCACACGCTTTACGGAGCCATTCTGGCCATGTTTTTACCCATAGCTGCCGGATATGTTTTCAGTTCACCATTTAAGCTCTGGATGAAGGCTGGTGCCTTTGTGGTGCTGTCGCTTTTACTCGTGGGATTGGTGTTTTCCTATTCCCGGGCGGCCTGGGTAAGCGTTGCCGGTGGAATCGTTGCACTCCTGATTATTCTTTTCAGGATAAAGGGTCGGACCGTGCTCCTGGGTTTTGCCCTGGTTGTGGTTGCGTTTTTCATGTTTGGGAAGATCGCCCTGATGAAAATGGAAGGAAACAAAATTGACTCTTCCAACAATCTCGAAAAGCACATTGAATCCATTTCCAATATTTCCACTGATGCTTCCAACCTTGAACGGCTGAACCGGTGGAGCTGCGCTTTACGGATGTTTGCCGACAAGCCGGTTCTTGGATTCGGACCCGGGACCTATATGTTTCAGTATGCCCCGTTCCAGAAATCTTCCGAACGTACTATAATCAGCACCAATGCAGGAGATGGAGGGAACTCCCATTCCGAATATCTCGGGCCACTCAGTGAGCAGGGATTACTTGGGGGATTGCTGATGCTGGCCTTGGTAATAGTCAGCATAACAGTTGGCATAAGGGCTTATCATAAGCAAACCGACAGAGAAATGAAAATGGTTGCATTAACCGTTCTCATCGGTTTAATCACTTATTACCTGCATGTTACCATGAATAATTTTTTGGATACCGATAAAGCCTCAGCAGGAGTCTGGGGTTTCATGGCTATCCTCGTGGCACTCGACCGGAAAAAAATTACTTAACCCGTTCCTGGTAGGAATTGTCGGTTGTATTAATCCTGATTTTATCACCTGTCTGGCAGAAAAGCGGAACCATGATCGTTACGCCGGTCTCAATAGTGGCCTGTTTGAGTGATGAGGTGGACGATGAATCGCCTCGCACACCCGGTTCGGTATACGTGATCTCCATAACAACCATCGGCACCAGCTCGGCATAAAGCGCAGTTTCAGTGTCCGCATGAACGACCATTTCCACATCGCCGCCATCTTTCAGAAGGCCGACATTGTTAATCAAATCTCCGTCAATGCTGATCTGCTCGTAGGTTTCTTTATGCATAAAGTGATATCCCATATCATCCTTGTAAAGAAACTGATAGGGCCGGCGTTCAACTCGGGTTTCATTTATCTTATGGCCTGAGGAGTAAGTGACTTCAATTACTTTGCCGGAAGTAATGTTTTTCAGCTTGGTGCGGACAAAGGCCGGACCTTTTCCAGGTTTAACATGCTGGAAGGAGATAATGGTGAATAAAGTATCGTTGTGTTCAATACACATGCCATTACGGATGTCTGCTGTCGTTGCCATAAAATCTTTTTAAATGTGGTGCAAAATTAGCTCAAAAACTTGAAACTACCTAACCACCTAACCTCCTCAGCTCCTATCCTCCTAACCTTCTAACCCAGCACCTTGTTCTTAGGTATCCCGGCAATGAACTCCTTGAGGTAATGGGGTTCAAAATAGGCAGTATCAATAAATTCCTTCAGGTTAAACAGCGATTCCGCCAGCTCCGACTGGTAAGATGCCGATAACCCGATTCCCGCAAAGAACAAAGCATTGGGGTGGTTGAATATTTCTTTGGCTTTATCGCTTCCCGATCCAAAAAAGCAAATTACCTGCTTATCGAGCAAGGGGCCGAAAGATGCCTGATCCAGGATCAGCGCTTCCACCGGGCTAACCTCATTAAGACCGGTGTCATAAAGGGCAGTGTACACCTCCATCCTCCGGGCATCGAGCATCGGACACAGTAAAACCTTGCCCGTGGTTGATTGAGGAATTTCTTTCTGATAGGTCATGTAAAACCCGTTGGCGAGTGCCTTCAGGGTGGGAATACCGATCGCAGGCTTGCCGGCTCCGAAAGCCAGCCCTTTTGCTACAGACGCTCCGATCCGCAGACCAGTGTAGGATCCGGGTCCCATTCCCAGTGATATGGCATCAAGGTTGTCAGCTGAAATGCCATGCTCCCTGAATAGTTCCCCGATAAAAATAGTTAAGCGGGTAGCATGCGATTTATCCTCGGCTGATTCCCTGAATCCGAGAACTTTTCCATCACGACTCAATGCAACCGAGCAAACCGGAGTGGCCGTTTCCAGATTAAGTATCAGGCCCATCTGATCATTATTACTTCTTCTTCGGATCGCGGAACAACTCTTCTTTCGGCACTACCTGTACTTTTTCCCCATCCTTGAGTTTCTTGGAAATGGCATTATAAGGCGCTACGATAATCGTTTCATTCTCACTTACGCCCGATAGGATTTCGATGTAATTTTTATCCTGAATTCCAGTCTTGACCTTACGCTGGGATACGGTGCCATTATCAACCGAGAAGAGAACCTCCATCATTTCATCGCGTGAAACGTCGGGAGCAGCTTCCTGATCGACACCCGGACGGGTAGGATCGTTCATGGTTTTCATCTTGGTGGAATCTATACGGGTAGTAACGGCCTGAATTGCAATTGAGAGAACATTGAATTTTGTTTGACTTTCAATTTCCACCGTGGCTGTCATACCCGGCCGGAAAGGATATTTCCCTGCTTTTCCTGAGGCTACCAGGCTGGCATAAGATTCAGGTATGATCAGGATTTTAACATTAAAACTGGTTACCTGGTCGAGCGTTGTTCCAGTAGTATTCGCTGAATTGGCAATTTCGGTTACAAGGCCTCTGAATTTTGTTCCCAGATAGGAATCAATCTCGATGGAAGCAGTGTCGCCAACATTAACATTTACGATATCATTCTCATTCACGTCAACCTGCACTTCCATGCGACTCAGATCTGCGATGCGGAGCATTTCGGTACCAGCCATCTGGCCGGTTCCTACAACCCTTTCACCCTGCTCAACCTTACGGCCGTAAATGATCCCGTCGATAGGGGCATAGATAGTGGTTTTCCTAAGGTTTTCAGCTGCTTCCTTGACCGAAGCCTCTGTGCTTTTCACCGTAAAGGAGGCTGCCGAAACTGATTGTTTGGCTGCATCTACCTGGGCTCCGGCAACATCATATTGTGTTTTTGCCGTTTCAAAATCAGCATCCGATAATACACCCTGGTCATGCAATGCTTTGCTTCGTTTATACGATAATTCCTGCTGCCTGTATTGGGCCTCAGCCTGCACCTGTGAAGCTTTGGCGTTCGACAGCTGAGCTCTGGCCGAATTCAGGCCGGCATTTACCCGGTCGAGGCTCGACAGGTAGAAATCCTGCTTGATTTTGACCAGAAGATCACCTTTTTTAACAGAATCACCTTCTTTGACATCCATCTGAACTATTTCCCCGGATACATCGGGACTGAGTTTGACTTCTGTTTCGGGCTGTATACGTCCGTTTGCAGTGATCGTTTCAACGATAGTTCTTTTCTCGACTTTCTCTGTAGCAACTTTTGTTAATGGACCAGTTCCAAACCATCCGGCTTTTTTCCCGATAAGGGCCACAACAATCAGTATAACTGCTGCTATCAGTAAATACCGTAATATTTTATTACGCTTCATAGGATGAATTATTTAAGATCAATGGGTATACCCCGGTAGAAATCGAGAATCCGGGTATTAAAAATGTAATTATATTTTGCCTGAAGGAGGTCAGACCGTGCTTTTGTCAGGTTGTTTTTTGCAACATTATAATCAAGGGAGGTAAGCAATCCGACATTGAATTTCTGCTCCGCATAACGGAATGCTTCCTCCAGTGCTGAAACGGATTTGCTGGTTGCCTTAAACTTCTCCAGCGAGGCAGTTGCATCGGCAAAAGCCTGCTGAATTTCTTTCAGCAATTGGTTATGTGCCACTTCGACCTGATATTTGCCATTGAGCACCGATATGCGGGCATTATTAATGCCTGTTTTGGCGCTCCAGCCGTTGAAGATCGGGACATTCAAACTAAACCCGACACTTTTTTGACTGGTGAAATCCAACTGCTTTTTTAAAGACATTACCACCGTTGGATCCATCAAATCCTTCAGCCTGTCGGAATAACCTGTACCATAGGAAGTATTCAATGATAATGAGGGGCTCAGACGGCCTTTGGCAATCAACAGACTTTTTTCGAGTGACTGCAAATCAAGTTCTGCACTTTTTATCTGAGGGAGAGTAATGATGGCTGATTGGTAAACCGCGTCCACGGTACCCAGATTATCCTGAACTGTAAAACCCTCAAAAGTGGGTCGCTGAACCTTAAAGGTTTCAGGGTTCTTCAGATCGAGGAGCTGTGCCAGGTCGAGATACGACATGGTAAGCTGGTTCCTCGAATTCACTTCATTTAGCTCCTCATTGGCCAGCTGGGCCTGGATTTCCAGAAGATCACCTTTTGGCAGGGAGCCCGCATCGACCATGATCCGGGTGCGGTTTACCTGCTGTGCGGTAATATTCACCTGCTGAATGGTAATGTCGTGAAGCTCTTCATTGAACAGGATCTGCAGGTAATAGCGGGCAATGGTCAGCGCCAGGTCGTTTTTGGCTTTATCCAGATCAGTAAGATTTTTCTTCAGGTCGATCTGGTTACGCTGGATGGTATTCCAGTTTTCCAACCCTTTAAAAAGTTCTAATCCTCCACTGACATAAACACTGGCTCCAGTAGAATTTTCCGTTGTAAACTGATAGGTAAGAGGATCAACCGAGCGGCCAAACCGGAACGATTGCGACATACCCGAATTTACAGATGGCAGCAGATTCAGTTTTGACTGGTTGAGATTATTTCGTGCAACATCAACTCCCAGTGCTTGTTGCTTCAGTTTTATATTATTCTGAAAAGCATATTCAATGCAACCTGTGAGAGTCCAGGGCTCCTGCGCAGCAGCCGGTTCCTGGAACAGAATCACCAGCATCAGGGCCACGAAAATCCGAATTGAACTCATTTTAAAATAATTTAGGCCGCAAAGATACGCAAAATAGGTTCGTTGCACTAGCTAAAAGGCTCACTTTGTTCACTAAGAGGTCGGCTGCGCCTCCTAACAGGTTCGCTGCGCTTACTAAGAGGTTCGCCTGCGGCTCACTGATTATGCTCGCTAGCGCTTGCTAATTGTCGCTTCGTTCCTAATTATTAATTAGCCTTTAGATTTACCTCCTACATTTCTTAATGCACAGATAATGATATTTATCCGACTCTTATTTGGTACTTTTCTATTGTTAACAAAGTACTAACCAAAATGATAGATCAACACCGGTGGTGGCGATTATTCGACCGCAGGGAGCATAGTTAGGAGCGCAGCGACAATTGGCGGAGCGAAGCGTAGCCTATTAGTGAGCCGAAGGCGAGAAATTACTCAGTTATCATTAACTTTGGTAAATGAATATAGTAACAAGTTATATATTAGACACTTAATGGCGTATTGCTATGAAACACTTCTTGGCAATTGTGGTTCTGATATTTATTGGAAATACTTTCCCGATCCTTGCTCAGGAAAGAATCAATAAATCATCACAAAATGCCATTTTTCAAGAGACTTTCAACTGGAAAAACGCCGCGGATCCCAAAGGCTGGAAATTGCCAGCCGGGTATTATCTGGAAGATCCCAATGACACGGGATTTAACTGGCATTGGTGGCCCAATGACAGCCTCATTGCCGATGGCGTAGCCGAACCGCCCTTTCAATCCTCATCAAAAGAAGATGGCCACCTGCTGTTGTTCGCCTCCTTGTATAACAACCACCGTTCTCTTCCGACATTTACGTCCATTAATAACTCGATCGGGTTTCCGGCGATAGACTGCAGCGATGCAGCCTCTGTAATTCTTCAGTTCGAAACAAGTTTCAGAAACAGCGGTTATCAGGGAACTCAATTTGGGGCTTGGCAATGTCTGGTTGAAATTTCCCCGGATAATGGGATACATTGGAATACTTTTAACGCCGGATTCGGGATATCCGGTGGCTCTGGTCGACCTAATGACGTTCCGCCCGGTGAGCCAGCACTTTTCAGAGCTAATATTTCAGAGGTTGCCGCCGGTTATTCACTGGTAAAAGTAAAAATAACCTGGAAAAATTACCAAGGGAGGTACTTTTGGATTATTGATGATTTTAAACTAATCCGTGCGCCTAAAAATGATTTGTCTCTGGATTATGTTGACCTTGGATGGGATGATAAGATATCAGGGACAAATGAAAGTATCAGTTATATGATGCCTATTTCACAACTTGGAAAAGGACAATCTTTTTATCTTTTCAAATCTGGCCTCACTAACATGGGGGAAACCGAACAGACGGGTATCGTTTTTGATGTGACCATAAAACACGAGGATGTTACCGTTTTTCATGAAGGCAAATCTCTTTTTTTCCTGTCGCCTGGGTATAAAGCTGAGCTTGCCTTGGATGGCAAGTATGAACCAACCTTAAAGGGAAACTACTCTATTACTTACAATTGGAAACAGCAAGAGGCAGAAGATACCCCGGAGGATAATGAGAAAACCATATTTTTTAAGGTTTCCGATTCAGTGTATAACCGTGCCGGTGACCAACCTGATTATCCCTATTCTTATAATTTTTACCGGTATGCACGTGATGTCTGGGACTTGAATGCAAACGTCAATCACTTCATGGGATCAGTATTTCCCATCTACGCCGATTGCGAAATCGATGGGATTTCGGCGTTCATAACAGGAGGATTGGCAGATGGATTGATTGATTTCGACTATACAGTCTGGCTAGCCGATCATTATCAAATCACAGGCAGCTTAATTGACCCGAAATTTCTTTTAAGAACGGAGCGGGTTACTTTGGATTCATCCCAATTCAATACTTGGGTATATTTACCTTTCACCAAGGACGGTGAAACAGAATTTATAAAAGCAGGTAGTCTTTTATGGGCTGGAGTTGAATACTCAAATTGGCATACCGATGAAAAAATAAGAATGGAAAAAGGGCTCAGCATGGGTGCCACAAACAAGACTCCTACTCACGATAACCGGGCAATAATGAGTGAACCGGATGTTACGAATCCCACAGGAAGAAGCTGGTCTTTTCCAATATCAACAAATCTGATGGTGCGGCTGCATCTGAAAAGCACCACCAGTTCAACTGATCCGGCAGAATCCGGAGCTTTCTCTGTCACCCAGAACTATCCAAACCCGTTCAGCGATCACACGACTATCAATTATTCGGTTGATAAGGAAGCCAATGTCAGGCTGGAAATCACCGACCTTACCGGCCGGGTGGTGTTAATCAAAGATGATGGATTGCAGTCATCAGGCAGCCATCGGATGCTCATTCAGAATCCGGGATTGTCTCCGGGAATTTATTTCTACACCTTGTTTGCAGGGCTTTCAAGGGAAACAAAAAAGATGATAGTTATGGAATAGGTTCGCTTCGCTCACAAATAGCGAGCGTAAGCGAACCTACCTGAGCGTCTTTTGAAATATCTGAAAGATCCTCTTATACTCATCCGTCCAGCAGTCAGGGTCAGTAAAGCTATGATGTTCAAGTGGATAAATCGCCAGCTGCCAATTGTCTTTGCCCAGATCGATCAACCGCTCGTTCAGACGGACAATGTCCTGAAAATGAACGTTATCGTCAAGTATACCGTGGCACATCAGCAGGTTGCCTTTCAACCCTTGAGCGAAATTTATTGGTGAACTTCTTGCATAAGCCAGACTATCCTCAACTGGAGTATTCAAAATAGGAGCTGTATAACCGTGGTTGTAATGGGCCCAGTCGGTAACCGATCGCAGTGCTGCTCCGGTGGCAAAAACATCAGGTTCAGTGAAAAGTGCCATCAGGGTAAGAAAACCGCCGTATGATCCGCCATACAAGCCGATTTTCTTTGGATCAACACCGCATTTGGCCACGAGATATTTCACCCCGTCAACGTTATCAGAAAGGTCCTTGCCACCCATGTGCCGGTAGATTCCAGTGCGGCAATCGCGACCATAACCCGAGCTGCCGCGATAATCGATATCGAGAACCGTGTATCCGTTATCAACCAGCATGTTATTAAACATATATTCATGGTTGTAAGTCGACCACCACTTGTGTGCATTCTGCAGATATCCTGCTCCGTGAACAAACAAAACGCCGGCTTTATTTGCCTTGCCCTCCTCTGGTTTATACAGACGGGCGTAAACGGTAGAGCCGTCAGCCGCTGTAAAACTGATGTATTCAGGTATGCGCCAATTGTAAGCCTTAAATGCTGGAGTTCTTGAATCAGTCAATGCCATAGCGGGTGCACCAGCCTGATTTTTCTGGATATACAATTCAGCCGGCCGGTTGGCTGTGGAGAAACTGATAGCCAGCCATTTCTCGTCCGGAGAAAGAGTGACCTCATTACCCCCGGTCATCGAGGTGATCTTTTCCCTTGCGCCACCCTCGAGTGCCATCTTATAAAAATGATGCTCCCCAGGATGAACCTCATTGGAACTGAAATACCACCATTTTTTATCTGAAGACAGTCTTGGATTGTATACCTCGAATTTGCCGGAAGTGAGCGCCTTTTTCTCTCCTGTTTCCGCGTTCACCCAATATAACTGGGAATATCCCGAAGCTTCCGACTGAAACCAGAATCGTTTACCATCGGGCATCCAGCCGGTACTTTGTCCATAACCGATTCCCGGACCTGCAACCCAAGCCTCATCGCGCTGGCGGTCGAGCAGTTTAACCGATCCGTTTTCAGGATTGAAAGTCAGCAGCCAGAGGTCCTTATTATCGTCTGATTCAACAACAAGAACACCGTTTTTCCCATCGGGACTCCAGTTCGGACCCATTACACGCACCGGCCTGACCTCTGGTTTGCGATCTTTGAATTTTACCGGATAATCCTTTACATAATCAGGCAGATCGGTGATGCCAGGGATCTGGTCAACCTTAAGTTCATAGATCGAATCCTTGCTCACATTTATAATGCCCATTACCATTTTTCCCGGTACTTCGCCAACCTTGGAGCGGGTGTTAATGGTTTCGGTATACCCCGATCGTGTTACATAGCTGGCCATGATGGTTCCTTTTGAGTTTTCACCTGGCCATGATTTGAAAAACAATACGTACTTCTCATCCGGAGTCAGCTCAAGCCCGCCGACGGAATATCCTTCAGTAATTATAGCCTGTGGACCACCTGCCCTGGAGCCGCCCCTCGGCCTCATTCCATTGCCGTAGAAAGGCATCCCACCTCCTCTGCGGCCTCCGCCACCTGTACCGGCAATTTTTGGAAACAGGCGAACCTGATCCTGTGTGAGCCATTGATCCTGTGCATTGAGCTTTTCGCGTGGCTGAGCCGGCCGGCTGGCAGCTTCGGTTTTCTCAGCCTGAAAATTAGTCAACTGCCTGAATTGCCCTTTCATGGGATCAAGCAGATACAGGTTATTATTGATTGTTAAAACCAGTTTTTTGCCGGAATGAGTAAATGCTATTTCTGATATCGGCATGCTGGTGGCAAACGCCAGTACTGTATCTTTTTTCTTGCAGTTAACCAGGTAAATATCCCCATTTTTGTTGATCAGCTCCATGCTTTTGTCGCTGTTGAACTGTTTGCTCTCCCCCCGCAGGCGCGGCACTTCACTCCGCGCAACCTTCTTTACAAGAGGATTCAACGGATCAACCCGATAACTCGAATCAGCAGGTTTATTTCCCGCGTTCCATTCGAAGTATAGGTACTTTGAATCAGCCGACCATTGAAAGCCCGTCGGTGATTGCCCTTCGAAATTCAGAGCCATAAAATCCTTGATTTTAAGGACTGATCGGTTCTCGACCTGGCAATATCCCGATACGCTCAGGCCGAGGATGAGCAACAAACTGCAGATGAACCTGGTTTTCATAAAGATTGAATTTTTTTTAATGGCGTAAAGTACAAAATCACCATTCAAATTTAGATGTTGTGGGGTGGGAAAATCTAAATAATAGTGTATTTTTAACACTTAAATCATTCCTTATGAGCTTGTATTACCCAAATGAAGACCGGCAATTATTGGCTGTTGATTGTGTGGTTTTCGGTTTCGATAACCATGAATTGAAACTTTTGCTGATCAGGCGAAACATGGAACCAGGCAAGGGATCGTGGTCGCTGATGGGCGGCTTTCCCAAGCGCAACGAAGGACTCGACCAGGCTGCCGAAAGGGTGCTGAAGCAACTCACCGGCCTCGGGAATGTTTACCTTGAACAGTTATACGCTTATGGTGAAACGGACAGGGATCCTGGCGAAAGGGTGGTATCAGTTGCCTATTATGCCCTGATAAAAATCGGGGATTACGATAAACAGATTGTTACCGGAAACGATGCCCACTGGGTGCCGGTCAGTGATATTCCCAATCTGGTTTTCGACCATAGTATTATGGTTGATAAGGCACTCCGCCGCCTCCGACGCCGTGCACGCATTCAGCCAATCGGGTTCGAACTGCTGCCCGAAAAATTTTCAATGCCTGAACTGCAAAGTCTTTATGAAGGAATTTTTCAGAAAGAGCTCGATAAAAGAAATTTTCGTAAAAAAATTCTGACGATGGGTTTCCTCGATAAACTGGTCGAAAAAGATAAATCATCGTCGAAAAAAGGGGCTTTCCTGTACAAATTCAATCCGGAAAAATATCAGGAATTGCTTTCAAAAGGTTTCTATTTCTCTTTAGATGTATAAACGGGATATCTAAAAACTCACAATTATGCGCCTGACACATCTGAAACAAGCGGTTTTCGAAGCCAACCTGGCTCTCGTGAAAGAGGGCCTGGTAAAGCTTACCTGGGGAAACGTTTCCGGGATCGACCGCAATCTGGGACTTATCGTGATTAAGCCCAGTGGCTTCTCCTATGAGGAAATGACCACTGATGATATGGTGGTGCTTGATCTGGAAGGGAATGTCCTGGAGAGCAAGCTCAATCCTTCCTCTGACACTGCTACCCATCTTTATTTATACAAAAACTTTCCTTCCATCGGAAGTATCGTGCATACCCATTCGGAGTGGGCAACCTCCTGGGCCCAGGCGCTGCTCAGTATTCCGTGTTTAGGTACTACCCATGCCGATTACTTTCATGGACCGGTTCCTTGCACCCGGTTGCTTACCCCGGAAGAAATCCAGGGCGACTATGAATTATCAACCGGTAAGGTAATCAGGGAATTATTCAGTGATATTGACCCGGAAGCCGTGCCAGGTGTGCTTGTTGCAGAGCATGGCCCATTCTGCTGGGGAAAAAATCCGGCGGAGGCGCTGAAACATGCAGTTATCCTGGAAGAAATTGCGAAAATAGCCTTCCGGACCTTTGTGCTCGGCAAAAAAGATCCGGTTCAACCGGCAATTCTGGAAAAACATTATTCACGAAAGCAAGGACCGAAAGCTTATTACGGTCAAGTGACGGGTGACAAGTGACAGGTGACAGCCAGCAGTTGGCAGTCGGCAATGAGGGTTTATAGATAACATAACGTAACAATATATATGAAGCGTAACACAATCAACATTCTCCTGGCCAGCGCAGTGGTGCTGCTATCAGCCGGGTGCACGGAAAAGAAAAAGGTATCGGGCGATTATCCAATACAGCCGGTCGCCTTTAATCAGGTAAAACTCGAAGATGCTTTTTGGGCACCTCGGGTAAAACTGAATGCTGAGCTAACCATTCCTTATGCATTTAAGCAAAGCGAAGAAACCGGAAGAATAAAGAATTTCGATATTGCTGCCGGCGTGGAAAAGGGAAAATTCTGCAGCATTTATCCTTTCGATGATTCCGATGTTTACAAGATAATTGAAGGAGCCTCCTATTCCCTTCAAACAGTACCCGATCCTAAACTCGATGCTTATCTGGATCAACTTATCGCCAGGATAGGTGCTGCCCAGGAACCTGATGGATATCTGTATACTAACAGAACCATTATGGGCGACAGTGCGCATCCCTGGGCCGGTAAAAAGAGGTGGGAACTGGAAAGCGAAAACAGTCACGAATTATATAACCTCGGACATTGCTTTGAAGCAGCGGTAGCTCATTACCAGGCCACTGGCAAAAAAACCATGCTGAACATTGCCATCAAAGCTGCCGACCTTATCGTTAAGGACTTTGGCTGGGGCAAGTGCCAACACTATCCCGGACATCAGGAGGTGGAAATCGGACTGACAAAATTATACCGGGCCACCGGAAAGAAAGAATATCTCGACCTGGCCAAGTTTTTCCTGGATGTCCGCGGTCCGGGGGGCGAAGTTTACAACCAGGCCCATAAAAAGGTGGTCGACCAAACCGAAGCTGTCGGCCATGCTGTCCGGGCCAATTATATGTTCTCCGGAATGGCCGATGTTGCTGCGCTGACAGGCGATCAGACCTATCTGAAAGCTATTGATACCATCTGGAAAAATGTGGTCGGCAAAAAGATCTATATCACCGGGGGCGTGGGTGCTTTAGGGGCAGGTGAAGCCTATGGCGAGAATTATCAATTGCCGAATATGAGTGCCTATTGCGAAACCTGTGCCAATATTGCCAACGTTTTTTGGAACTACCGTATGTTCTTGCTCCATGGTGATGCCAAATATGTTGATGTGCTGGAACGCAGTTTGTATAATAGTGTCCTGAGCGGTTTGGGACTCACCGGTGACCGGTTTTTTTATCCTAACGTGCTCCGATCGAAAGGACAGCACGAGCGCAGCGCCTGGTTCGGATGCGCCTGCTGCCCCAGTAACCTGTGCCGCTTTATCCCATCGGTTCCCGGATATATCTATGCTGTCAGGGATAATGACCTGTATGTGAATTTGTTTGTCCAGAGCGAGGCTGCAGTTGACCTCGGTGGCAGAAAAGTTACCATCAAACAGGTAACGGAATATCCGTGGAATGGATTGGTCAACGTTAATATTACTCCAGAAAAGAAAAGCCGCTTCAACCTGATGGTCCGCATACCGGGCTGGACCGGAAATCAAGTGGTGCCGAGCGATCTGTATCAATATAAAGATCCTGAAAACTCCCCGGTAACAATTAAAATAAATGGGAAAGCCGTAAGCTATAAATCCGAAAACGGTTACGCCGTCCTGGGCCGTGCGTGGAAAGCCGGCGATCAGGTGGAAATCAGCATGCCGATGGATATCCGCAGAGTGAAAGCGAATGATAAGGTAGAAGCTGATCTTGGCCTTGTTGCCATACAGCGCGGACCGCTGATGTATACCCTGGAATGGGCCGATCAGGCAGGTCAGAAAGCCTTAAACCTGATGATTGCCGAAGATCCAGGTTTTACTTATTCGTTTAATGCCAACCTATTAAAAGGAGTTGGAATGATTTCCGGGAAAGGATTTTCCTTAAAATCAAATCTTGACGGTTCCGTTGAAAAAACTCCGGTCGAACTCAAGGCAATTCCATATTACTCCTGGGCTAACCGCGGACGGGGCGAAATGACCGTCTGGATACCGGAGAATGAAAAACAGGCTACCCCGCTGCCAGCGCCTACGATTGCTTCACTTTCGACCGTTACCGCATCAAAATGCACTGGATCACCCGAAACGGTTCACGATCAGCAATGTCCTCCAAAATCAAGCAGTGCGGAGTTTGGCTTTATCCATTGGTGGCCGAAGAAAGCCTCGAATGAATGGGTTCAGTATGATTTTGCAAAGCCTGAAAAAGTTTCCGCTATCGATGTATTCTGGTTCGACGATGAAGACCTGAACGCCGGCTGCCGTGTTCCAAAATCCTGGAAATTGCTCTATAAAAAGGGGAATTCATGGGTCGAGGTGAAAGCCAAAGGAGCTTATGGCACCAAAAAGGATCAGTATAATGTTCTGGAATTTGAACCAGTGATCACAACCGGACTGAAACTCGATATCAGGCAGCCGGATGAGTTTTCGACAGGCGTACAGGAGTGGATAGTTCGTTAACCCGATGAAAAAAATTGGCTGGCTCCTGGCAGTAATTCTCCTTGCCGCAGCTGTAATTTCAGCCAGGCAGGATACTTTTTTCTTTTTGGTCGTGTCGGATTCTCACTATGGGAAAAGTGATCATGTTAAGAACCTCGAAACCATAGATCACATGAATTCCATCGAAGGAGCCGACCTCCCGGGTTGGTTAACCGGTAAAGTCGGGAAACCCCTTGGTGTGATTCATTGCGGCGATATCCTCGATAGCCCTTCCGACAGCGCGATGCAGCAGTTTGAAGAGGATTACGGGATCACAGGTGATAAAAAACTTAAATTCCCGATTTATGAAACTTTCGGGAATCACGATGGCGGGCTTAACCAGGTGGTAAGACAGGCGATTATTCGCCGGAATCCAAAGAGGCCGGCACTGGCGGGGATCTCCGAAAACGGTCTTAACTATTCGTGGGACTGGAACGGTGTGCACTTTATTAATCTCGGCAATTATCCGGGTAATGAGTGGATCGACACGTGCGGATGGTGCCATTATTTCAAGGATTCTTTCCGGGAACCGCTTTTCAGCCGGAATTTCCTGAAACATGACCTCCTGAAAAATGTTGGAACCAGCGGACGCCCGGTGGTGTTAGTTCAGCATTATGGATGGGATGATTTCAGTAAGCTTTGGTGGACCCAGCCCGACAGGGATTCACTTGCTGCAGTGATTAAGCCTTATAATGTGATTGGCATATTTCATGGACATTCCCATGCCGTTGAACACCGTACCTGGAATGGAATCTCCATCTGGTCGGCCGGCTCAACGGTCAAAGGCGATAAGCCAGGCGATATCCTTGTGGTCCGATATCGAAAGGGGAAACTCACTATCTGGCCTTTTTGATCGTAAGTTACCTCGATTGAAGCATGTTCAGATAAGCGGAATTGACCTTTATTCCCAGTTCCTGAGCTTTAAGAATATCCCTCAGGGCGCCCTTGAAATCCGACAATTTGGCTAACACGTAGGAACGGTTTTGAAAGTAGGCACCAATTCCTGGTTTCAGCAAGATCGCCTTGTTGAAATCATTCACCGCTTCCTGGTTCCGGTTTAAATGGTCGAAACATAAACCCCGCTGATTGAGAATATTTGGTTCGTCGGGATTCAGCTTCAGGTAGGCGGTGGCATCCTGACTGGCTTTTTCATAGTTTCCAATAGAATAATAAGCCAGTGAACGATTTGAAAGCGCTTTAAGGTTAGTAGGATCAGCAGCAATTGCTTTGTCGAGATCAGCCAGCGCGAGATCGAATTTCTTTAACGACCCCCAGTAAGCTCCCCGGTTACTCAATCCCGTGCTGTAATCCGGCTTAATCTTAAGAGCCATATTCAGGTCATCCAGCGCTTTTTCAGTTTTACCCTGATGAAACAACGCCTCGCTCCGGTTGCTGTAATTGACATATCCCGCCGGATTCATCTCTATCGCTTTGCTGTACACCGCAATGGCCTTTTCAAACTGATCCTGATCGCTGTAAAAATAGCCCAGGTTGGTATAGGCCTTTCCATAGGATGGATATTTTTTGATCACGTCGGAAAACAGGGTCTCTGAGTTTTTCCAGACCTGTGTCCGGCTCCATGTAACGGCTCCCAATGCAGCAAGATAGATCGCTCCTGCAATGATGAGGTAAGCTTTCCACTTGCTTTTATACAGATATTCCAGCGCCCATCCCAGGATAAAAAACAAACCTATGTAGGCCAGGTAGGTAAACCTGTCGGCTAAAAATGCCTGCCCGGCACCAACAATCTGGAGCATGAACATAACATTGAAAAGAAAGAACAGGGATCCAAAAACGACTTCTTTGGTTTTCCTGGCATACTTATAAACCAAGTAAGCAACTCCGCCAACCATCAGCACACTGGCATAAAATATCAAGGTTATATTTTCCGGATTAGGGTAGATTGCAGATAGTTCATAGGGCCAGTAACTCTTGATAATGTAAACGCACAGAGTATAGGTTCCGATAAATATCCGCTGGAAAAACGGGACAACCGCATTGGCTTCCAATGATCCATGATGACTGAGCAAGAGCATGCCGGTAACCCCGGTTGCAAGCGACAATAGGAAGAAAGGGATCTTATTGACTAATTGTTTCGGCCGGAACTCACCCTCGAAGAAATAATCAATCAGGATTAAAACCAGCGGTAATGTCACTGCCTGGATTTTTGCAAGGAGGGAAAAAACAAAGGCCAGCAGGGCAAGAAAATAATAAACCGGTTTCCTTGTTTTATGGAATGAAACATATAAAATCAAAGACATCAGGAAAAACAGACCATACAAAACATCCTTTCTTTCTGTTATCCATGACACGGATTCAACGCGCATGGGATGGATCCCGAAAAGAATCGCAGCGGTGAAGGCAATGAAAATGCTGGCGCCGATTCTGCGGATAAACAGGTAAACCAGCAGGGTGCACAATAAATGAAGCAGGATATTGTCGAGATGAAAGGCACCCGGTTTCATTCCGAATATGCTGGTTTCGACAGCAAAAGTGAGTGTGGTCAGCGGAGTATAACTGCCTGCCACAGTACCTGTAAACATGTGTGAGATGTTCTGAACAGTGAGGTGGGCAACATTTGGGTTGGTGGTAATGTTGTCGGTATCGTCCCAGTTTACGAAATCACTCTTCAGGGAAGGTGAAAAGCAGACAAAGGTAACAAGCAGGATAAATCCGACCAGAAACCATTCTTTCCGTTTGTTCAGCATGGGTACTTTTTATTTTACTTCGATCAGCAAACAGCTTAGTCCTGGCAAATTTGTCGATATTTTCTTTCGGATGAGAGTAACTGCCTGATTTTTTGGACTGATTTCTTCCGGCTGCTTCATGGTATTGCGGTCGGTAAGCGAATTCCCTTTAACGAGATACCCCTGAGCATTGGCGGCGGTACATCCATCGGGCAAACTTACTGTTATTGGCTTGTCAGTTTTGCTGTTGTTCACCAGCTTGATCACGAGGCGCCCATCTGCCGGATCGAAAGAAGCTATGGCATTCACCGAATCAGGCATGCCGGTGATACCCAAACGCTCAGGGGCAAAATGATCGCGCCATAATTTCATTACCACATAGTTGGGTGCAGGAAACCATCCTGATTCATTAAAGTTGATAAAGGCATTATCCCAGGCTGAGGCAGTGGTATGGCGCAAAAATAATGCAGGGCCACCCATGCTTATGATATCCGAATTCTGTTCAAAAATATTCAGGAGATTGCCGGCATATAAACCGGTTCTCCAGTCGGTAGACTGAGCATTCCATTCCGAAACATAAATTCGGATCTTCGGATTTGAGCAGGCGGCAACTGATGCCTTGAGCTTTTTATATAGCGAATCCTGAGCAAGCGCAGCTGAATAATATGCATTCGGATCGGAATAATGGTGAATGGAAAGTACATCGAAATCGGCGGCACATTCATTAAGCAGCACCTGGTTCCACTCCATATCGGTACCGTTTCCACCATGGGCGATCACAATTATTGAGGGATCGATTTTTCGCATGGCTGCGGCAAACAGCTTAACAGCCTGACTATATTTATGCGGGTCGGGGACGAGCGATCGCCATAGTTCATTGTCGATTTCCCAAAATTTAACATGATAAGGTTCGGGGTGACCATTGGCAGCCCTTACCGCGCCCCATACTGTTGTTGCCGGACCGTTGCAATAATCCACCCATTCGCAGGCCTCACTGATCCAGGGTGCCCAGGCTTCAGGAGTTCCGGCGCCTTCATGAAATCCGGTATTGATAACGATCAGCGGTTCACTTTTCAGTTTCCGGCTTAATTCAATGTATTCATCAGTACCAATGGAATTCACATCCTTATCGTCCCAGATATTTTCAGGAAATGTTTGTCGTTTACTCTGGGGTCCGATCCCATCCTTCCAGCGGTAAAGCTCGGCATAACACCCACCCGGCCAGCGAATGACCGTGGGTTTGATGGCTGCTACCGCATCGAACAGATCAGTGCGGAATCCACTGTTTCTAACAGCGCTTTCCGGCATCAGGCTAATCTGGTCGATATTCACCTGACCGCTGCCGCTGAATGAAACACAGAGATCGGGGTATTGGGTATCGTGTTTCGGGTTAAGGAGGATTGGGTACTCTTTCCAGATATCACTAAGGTTGCTGATGGAATATTCTGAAATGATTTCGTTACCATTTTTTAATTGCACAGCCACTGTGGTCCCAGGTTTTCCTTTCAGCCAAACAGATCCGGAAATTTTATCGCCTGCATGAACGGCAAAATTCTTCTGAGAAATAGAAATTGATTTCCCATTTGGCATGGCGGCCACTGAATACTTTCCATTGAGTGTGCCAGTTGATTCAACTCTAAAACGGCCTGGATCGGAAGGGGTCCAATGCCTCGGAAACATTTCGCTGCCCGGGATCTCCGGAAATCCGGTAAATAAAACCTTTCCGGAAGCATCCGTGACTTTCAGATTTTTATAGCTGACAGCGGTACTCCAGGAACCGATACCGACAGCTCCATGAAGAAATTGATGAATAGTATCTGTATAATTATACAAAAGTTGATTATTCAGGTAAGCTTCAATCCGATTTCCCTTTACGGATACCCGGATTGGGACCCATTCATTCTCTGAAATCCGACCCTTGATAAAAGGAGACATAACTGATCTGCTGTTGCTTATTTCCTTCTCGATGGCATGCTGCGAATTACCCCAACCGCCAAGATTAAGCCAGTAGAAATTATCCTCATCAATCGCCCGGAAAAGAATCAGGAATCCCTCATATCCTGCATCTTTCCGTGCCTCCAGGGTAAATGTGTAATCGGTCCATGCCGGGTCCCCGAACAGGAGTTTTACGTCACTCATTTTCTCTGATTGTGATAGAATTCCGCTGTTTAATTTCCAATGAGGTTTTTGAAGAAATTCTTCGAAACTGCGGTTCCACACCAGGTCACCCCATAATCCGCCATTTGCCGAATGATAAATGTGTTCGAAGAAGTGCCCATATATTAATGGGGAGATCTCTGAAACCGGTTTTATGGAGGTCACCTGCAGATTAATATTGTTGCCATTGTTGGTGTTACATCCGCAGATAATCAGAGGAATACAGAGGCTGCTTAAGATAAGAAATCTATTCATTTTTGAAGTGTTGGATAAACAATTGAATATACTCTCTTTTTCCTATTCCCACTGTAGATGTGCCTTAAAATAGGATAAATGAGTATTTTTTTACAATAAATGAGTTTTTTCTTTGGAAAATTGGTTTTGCGTTTTATATTTGATCAGGGAATTTTAACATTTTTAACTTAATTATAGAATGCGTATGCGGAAATTTACACTTTTCCTTGCTATTGTTGCGCTCTTTGCAGCAGTTTCAACACAGGCTCAGACCCCCGGGACCAAGGGGAATGGCCAGGTTTTCTACTCTGAGACTTTCGGTTGGGCAAATCCTGCTGATGACAAAGGCTGGACCGCTCCTACCGGATACTATTTTCTTGATCCGACCGATATTGGGTTTAACTGGGTTTGGTGGCCGGGTGACAAGGGATTCGTTTCCACATTGACGCAGGATCCACCTCTCAACTCGACAACCAAGGCTAATGGTTGTGTAGCGTTGTTCCTGGAAGAATATAACCAGGGGGGCGATCTTACTATTGGCGTGGACAACTCGATCGGTTTTCCGACATTGAACTGTAGTACGCACTCTTCAGTTGTTGTCCGTTATCAAACCCACTTCATGTGTTATTCAGTAGCTCATATGTGGCTCGAAGTATCAGTTGACAACTGGGTTCACTCTGCCAACTACAACGTGAACTTTGGTTGCGGTCACAAAGATCGTCCGCTGGATAAGCCGAAAGGTGAACCTGCCCTACTCGAAGTGAACATTTCGGATGTGGCTGCTGGTATGCCTGAAGTTAAAATGCGCTTACACTGGATCGATACCCGACTCTATTACTGGGCCGTGGATGACTTCTCTGTTTCTGAAGCCTGGAATAATGATATGAAGCTGAATTATGTGAAAATGGAATGGGATGATGGCAACGATAATACCAAGATGGCTTGGATTGCCCATATTCCAAAATCACAGCTCGACGGCGTGGGTGGATTTCTGAACTTTGAATCCAGTGCACTTAACTTTGGTGAATATGATCAGGAAAAAGTATACCTCGATTTAGACATCACTAAGAATGGTGCCAGCCAGTTCCATAAAATGTCATCTCAGTCTGATGTAAACGTCCTCAGCGTTGATACTGCCACAGTAGCGGATAAATACTCACCTGTTGATTATGGACATTACAAGATCAGCGCTGAATTTAAGCAGAAGGAGGTTGACAACAATCCGGCTGACAATAAGAAGGAGATCCTTTTCGCGGTCGACGACAGCGTATATTCACGTGCCGGTGATGTCAATACCCTTGGCTGGTCGATGACTAAAGAATCTTACAATCAGACGGCTACTGAAAACCTTAACCATTTCAGCGGTTCCATCTTCCCGATTTTCAAGGATTGTGAAGTGAGCTCGATCTCCGTATTTATCGCAGGTGGTAAGGCCGACCAATATCTGAATTACCGTTTTGTTCTCTTCTTCAAACCGGCACCGGATGAAACAGATCAAACCCCGTATGAACTTCTTACGACGGATATTATGCAGCTGGATTCTGCTGATTTCAATACCTGGGTTACGATGGGTCTGCAAAAGGATGGCGAATCTGAATTCCTGAAAAAGGGTGACATCGTTTATGCAGGTATTTCACAGGATAATACCAATGCCAACTATCTGGATCGCAGGAATAGGGGTCTTGAAATTGGTACGGATAATTCAGTGGTTTTGCCTGAATCATCTGCCATTGCCATTTTTGACGGAGGTACCAGGTCGGGTGTTACTGACTATTATGGTAAGCGTAATATGATGATTCATCTTAATCTGAATGATCATGGTAACAGGATCGACGGCGTCAACCTTTCCACAGGAATTGCCTCCCTGGGTCAGAACTACCCGAACCCGTTCAGGGGAGCCACCACGATCGATTATGAACTTGCCAGCGGATCGGAAGTGATCTTTGAGGTCATGGACCTGACCGGTCGTAAGGTGATGGAAGTTAACAATGGTATGATGCCGGCAGGTAAGCATACCTATAGCCTGTCGACCAGCAATCTGGATCCGGGTGTTTATTTCTACACCCTGAAAGCAGGTTCTTTCACTCAAACCAAGCAAATGGTGATTGTTGAATAATAGAGTGTCTTTTCATGAAAAGGGCCGCCCCTCGGGGTGGCCTTTTTTTTTGTTAGATTTGCCCAAAACATTGGAGCCTTATGGAATTCATCCAGCACGTAATCGATTGGTACATGCAGAATATAGGATATCTGACGATATTCCTGCTGATGTTGATAGAGAGTACGGTTTTACCAATGCCCTCGGAGCTGGTGATTCCACCTGCAGCTTATCTTGCCGCTAAGGGTGATCTGAATATTTTTCTGGTCGTGCTTGCAGGAACCTCCGGGGCCTTATGCGGTTCGCTCATCAATTATGTGGTTTCTTACACTCTCGGTCGTAAAATTGTTTACGCCCTGGCCGATACCAAGCTGGCTCACATGATCTTTGTCAACAGTGAAAAAATAAAGAAAGCTGAGGATTTCTTTATTAAAAACGGTAAAAGCGGCACACTTATCGGTCGCCTGGTTCCCGGCATACGTCACCTTATCTCGATACCCGCCGGCCTTTCGAAGATGCCTTTAAAAACCTTTATGCTCTGGACATTTATCGGAGCAGGCATCTGGAATATTGTCCTTTCCATGCTGGGATATTTCTTCTATTCGCAACAGGATCTACTAAAGAAATATTACGAAGAGCTCAAGTGGGGAGTGGTTGTGGTTGGGGTGATCTTTACTATTTATCTGATAGTTAAGACGATTCGAAAGAAAAGATCGAAGAAGAAGATCGAAGAAGAATCGTAACACTTTTTTTTTATCTTTGCCGCCTCGATGTCCTGTGGTGTAATTGGCAACACGTCTGATTTTGGTTCAGAAGAGTCCAAGTTCGAGCCTTGGCAGGACAACAGCCCAAACCTGTCAGCTTTCCAAAAGCTGACAGGTTTTTTTGCTGACAGCTTTCTTGAAGCTGTCAGCTCTAAAAACCCTTACCTTTAAACCAGATACCCTCTACGCATGAAAACACTGTCCTACATCGGATTCCTACTCCTGTTTCTTGTTTCGTGCCAGCGAAATTCCTCCAAAGGTATAGAGACCATCGATATAGAGGCAGCACTGAAATCGAAAGGTGAACTTTTATTGAGTGAAATCGCCAGTGACGTTCAGTTCATTGCATTACATAATCTGGATAGTGCCACCTACATTCAAAACAATGTAAATCAATATTGTGTTGGCGAGCAGGTAATCTGTGTGGTAAATACCAACCCCGCGGAAATTCTGCTTTTCGCCAGGGACGGGAACTTTATCCGGAAAATTGGACGGAGGGGCAAAGGTCCGGGTGAATTCAACAGTATTCCCGTGATTGCCTTAAATGAATCGAACAAGACCATCCTGATAGCGGATAACCTGTTTAAGAAGTTCATTGTTTATAATTATGAAGGGGTGTGCCTGAAGGAAAAACCATTTAAAAATTATCCGGATATTGCTTTAATGCGTGTTGGCGATATTGCATTGGGCGCCGATGGTAATTACATCCTCGAACATGAATGGATGCAGTCGGCCATCGGAAAATGCTTCAATCTGCTGGTTCTTAACCCACAGCTCGAACTGGTACAGACAAGTTGTCCGGGAAGCTCAGCATCAGGTTCAAACTTTGCGTCATTAAATTCTCAAAGGATACAGGAAGTTCATGGAGCGGTTCGCTACTGGTCGAAGAACACCGACACGGTATATAGTATTTCCAAGGATTATTCCATCCAGCCATTGTATCAATTTAATAATCCTGATCGGCTGGTTATGGATGCCATGGGAAACCGGGCGCTGAAGGGTCATGTCGCTCTGACCGCCTTCTTGGAAACTTCCAACTATTTACTGATCGAAGGAGAAGTCGCGAGAAAGCCATTTCTGATCTCCTATAATAAAAAGACCGGCGTCGGGAATCAGGTTTTCGCCAGGGGAAAGTGTGGAATCCCCGCTCCTGAGAAGTTCGGTATTGAGAATGATCTTTTCGGTTACACTCCGATATGCCTTGGCTGGGATCTTGCAAACATTTATCAAGGTAAGCTGATAGAGATCCTGCATCCTATAACTGTGGAGTCTCTTGACGAATGGCTTCATGAAAAACTTTACGATTGCCTGACCGCCAGCCAGTCCTCTCTTCCCGCAAAGCGCGATGAACTGGTAAAGCTGATTAAAAATATGAACGAGAATTCCGGTCCGATTCTGATGGTGATGACGCTGAAGTGAAATTTAGAGCTGCCAACTTTTCTTTAAAGTTGGCAGCTCTAATCATTTAAAGCTGTAAATCGTTATAATCGGGTTATCATCAATCGTGGTATTCTGGTAGATATCATACAGCTTCGGATTCGATGATTTAAATTCCGCGACTTTTTCAACGCTCAATTTACTCAGATAATCATCCATCTGCTTTTTGAAATCTATAGCGGGCACGTAACCGATAAGCTTGTTTTCAACGGTTCCAATAGCAGAATAGAAATTCACGAATGCCAGATCGTTCACAAAGCTTGATTTTGACACCACTATTGATTTCGCTTTTTCTTTGTTGTAGAAACCATGATAGATTACTTTCCCTATATGAAATTTGAAATGGATGTTTTTGTCGGTTTGCTCGAAGCCGGTTATTTCAGTAATATACTGGGATTGTAATGTCTTATAAGTTTCCTGGGTTAATTCCGGACCTTCCGACAAATATTTCTTTGGAACACTTTTATCGCCAAAATCAACCTGATAACAAGGTTTCAGACTAAGGTCAGCTAATTTATAAATCGTACAGGAACGTTGAGGGTTAAAGAAAAGCTCACCCCCGAATTCTTTAATACAGGATGCATTTGCCGCGGCCTGAAATTTGCCCCAGGGAATAAAATCATTTTTGAAGGTAGATAAAGTGTTTCCCTTGGCGTCGGCTAATAGAACCTCGGTATCGAGTGGCTCCTTGACATCCTTCCCGTGCAGACCATAATATTCCGAAAAGTACAGGTAGTTGCCCTTATTATCCTTCCCGATGCTGGATGCCACAAATCCGGTGTTCGTCCTTAAAAATTTCCCATTGAAATCATAAACCAGAATCCGTCTTGTGAAATCCTCATAAATTTCGATCAGGTGGTTTTGCTTATCCACAATCACGTCAGCCAGCTGAACATACTCGCCTGGTCCTCTGCCGAATCTGCCTATTTGCCGGACAAACTTCCCGTCTTTAGTATACACATATATTTTTCGGGTGCCATCAAAAATGATGAGGTAGTCATCGACTATCTGGATTTCTGCCGGCCAGCTAAGCAGTCCCTCTTTTGCCGTTTCCAGCTTGATAAAATCGACTGAGCTGAAGACCTCGGAAACATTCACTTTTGCGTCTGAAACTTTGCATTTTATGGTGATGGGCTTCGTTTGTGCTAAGCTCAGCAAGGCGATCTGCAAAAAAGTAATTGTAACGGCTAATGTTCTTTTCATGAAAGTTGGTTTAGATAGGATCCGGAGATTCTGCATATTGATCGAAATCAGATATATACAACGGGATGAGTTGAGGATTATTGTAATCTAACTGCCACCCCAACTTGATGTTCCAATTTGGAACTTCAAGATCTCAGATAAGCTTTTCAATTTCACCGATCAGACTTCTGACATCGGCAATGAACGGATATATTTCCTCCTGTGTGAATTTCTGAAAATCGAAATAATCGCCTTGCTGTCTTAAATTGAATAATCGACTGTAAAGTTTTCCTGTTTCAAGTGATACCATTTCAGTTTTTACAAATTCTTTATAGAAAATTGTTTTAACTCCATTATGGCTGTTTGCAGGATGTCCATTTTTTAATAGCAGTGCAGCTATCATGTAGTAACAGGAATAATACAACCGATTTGCTACTGCGTTCCAATATCCTCCATTTGCGAGGAGGATCGCTTCTTCGAGTGTTTCCTTTGAGCGCGCAATTCTGTATTTAACCAGGTCTTCAATGCTCTTACTCATAATTCAACCCCATCCCGAAGAACATTTTGATAAAACGTGGTCATTTTGAAGTCATTCCAAATCCTTAGATTCTGAACAATTCCGGTGAGTACTTGGTCAGTCTCTAACTCCACCTCAAAAAGAGTATCATAAATCCTGTTCTGAAAATCACGATCTACAGTTCTGTTACTCAAAATAAGAAAATCCCAATCAGAATCTTTACGGGATTTTCCTCTGGCCCTTGATCCAAAGAGAAAAATGCGAGAATCAGGATCGATTTCTTTGATCCGATTTTTTACGAGGCTTAATATGTTTTCTCTCTTGGTCATAATACAAAGATACAAAAATGCGGGGACCGGATATTTCTTTCAAGTTTTGATTGTGGAAATTCGTTTCATACCTTCACTCCAGATAAATCCACCAATGAAGGCCCTTCCATACATTGCATTCCTTCTCCTGTTTCTGAGTTCATGCCAGCCTGCCCAACAGCATAACGAGCAAAAAGGTATTATCCGTCTGGCAATGGATCCGGCACACCTTCCTCCGATTGCCAAACTATCGGAGATCGCCAAAAGCATCCGGATAGTGCCATTGGAAACAAATCCGGGATGCCTGATCGGATCAACATCGCATCTTTATGTTGGGAGAAATTCCATTCTGATTTCCACCTCAGGCGGAGAAAACAACCTGATGCATTTTACATCGGAAGGTAAGTTCCTTAATAAAATCGGCAGCGTGGGAAAAGGCCCTGGGGAATATTCGGATGTCAATGATATGAGCGTTTTTGAAAATCCATTAAAAGTATTGATCTATCCTTCCAGCAGGCACAAAATACTGGATTACTCATTCAATGGTAAACTGAATCGGGAAATTACACGCTGGAAAGGCTTGGATGATCCCAAAGCCCTTAATGATAACCAGATAGGCAGTATTAGCTTTAAGGATTATGAATTTGTGATAATCAACTCTTTGACTTCAGATACGATTAAATATATCAAAGTAACTCCAGCGACAATCTCGGGTATTCGCAGTCTGGGTGGTAATTCTGCTACCGGATTTTATTACACCGCAATTGGCCGGGATACTATCTGGCAATTTATCGGAAATTCAATGCAACCGAAAATCATTTGTGATTTCGGTACCGGACACTATTCCTCACAGGATTATATGAAATCAGTTCTTGGGGGACAGGAATTTCAACCCGGTAAGATATCCATCGCTGCAGGGAATGTTTTTCAGGGATCGGGATATTACCATATCTATCTGATGAGAGAAAACAGTAATAAGCAATACCTATACGCGCACGTTTTGATTGAAGAAAAAACGAACAAATCGTGGCATTTTGCTGAGGGTCCGGAGAGCGATGATATTCTGTTTTGCACCTCAACGGATTTCCGTACGGTGGCCTCATCTGGGGAGTGGGTTTCGGTGGTCGGGGCAAGGGAACTGATTGAGGCACTGCCAAAAATCAAAGCCAATAAGAACTTCCGCTATCCGCCGGAATTCATTGCACAGATTGAAAAAATGACAGTGGACGATAATCCGGTAATAGTCTTTTATACGCTGAAGTGATATTTTAAACCTGTCAGCTTTTTTATAGCTGACAGCTATATCGGGTTAAGGACCATCTATTGAAGCTCATATACCTTGTTTCTGATCTCAGTCAGGGTTCCGATAATAATGTAATACTCATACGTATAAACACTATTCTTATACATCATCTCTTTCTTTACCGGAGCGATATAGGAAGTTGATCCATTAGTCGACTCGCCGCCGGGAGATCCCGACATGCCCGCCAGAAAACCGGTACAAAGCGGGTTATAAACGCCAATGCCCCACTCGTTTTCATCGACAAATGCCATCCAGTGTTCCGATACCTCTTTATAAATTCCCCAGAAACCGCTTGATAAATTGACTACTTCGGGATGGCTCACAGGAGCATGAGTAAATGGACTGTTTCCCAAATAAGTGTAGAGATTTTTCAAAGCCGATATGGGATATACCGCAGGAAGCTCCTGGTCATTTAGGGTGCTGTCGCCATAAATCACATCGGTCCGGTGACAAGTGAGCCGATTGCGCACTTTTATTACGGATCCCGTTACAGTGGTCCACTGCTCCATCTCTGCTTCAGCCGGTCGGTTGTTCATATCCCACTGCATGGGGATACATTTTACATACAACTCATTATCCGTCTTTTGAAAAGCCAGTATCTGAGCGCGGTTTCGAAAGGCATCACCCACCTGGATCGGATTCCAGCTCCATGGTGACCAGTTCGGCGCCTGACCTTCAGCCTTGCGATCCACGCTTCGGCCAGCATAATAGGATTGCTGAATGTACCGGCCTTCATCGGCTATATTAACGATGCTCCTCTGCGATCCCGACAAGGAAATGAAGGAGATGGCACCTCCACGGGTGAGATCGAGTTTAAGGATGATTACCCCGTTATCTATGACGGCCTCCTTGTCCGTATTTACCTGCCCTTTGGCACACTGCGAAAGAAACAGAATGATGACTGCAATACCAATGGTTTTCCTTGTTAGCATGTTTTCCAGTTCTGCCGGCGGGCTGGTTTATTTAATTTTCATCAGGTTCATAAAGCAAATCTATTTTAAACCTGTCAGCTATTCAAAAGCTGACAGGTTTAATTTTAAATACCTTTGTCCAAGAATTAACCTATGTGCATTTGTCAATGAAGCTAGGGACAAAACTCAGAGTTTCACTTTTTGTTAAACCTCCGATTTGGATTCGAAAAATTTCATCGGGGCTGATCTGGAGGATTCCTACTCAGGAGCAAGTGCTGTTTTTGACTTTTGATGATGGTCCGGTTCCGGGATTAACAGAGTGGATTCTTGCAGAATTGGAGAAATATGATGCCAAGGCCACTTTTTTTTGTGTGGGCCAGAATGTTGGCAGAAATCCTGAATCGTACTCAAAAATTATTGCAGCCGGACATGCTGTTGGCAACCACACCAATACCCATCTGAATGGATACCGTACCGGGATCAGAAAATATGTGAGAGATGTTTACCGGGCCGGCAGAGTCATTGATTCAAGACTGTTGCGGCCGCCATACGGGCGAATGAGGCCCCTGGTGCAACGAATTCTTTTACCCCGGTTCAGAATTATCCTCTGGGATGTGCTCAGCATGGACTATGACCAGGAATTGGAACCGCGGATGGTGATGTTTAATGTGGTTTCGAAGGCCCAGCCCGGCAGCATTATTGTTTTCCACGATAACCTCAAAGCGAAAAAAAATCTTGAGTATGCACTGCCGATGGTTTTGGATCATTATAGCAGAGCCGGCTATAAGTTCTTACCTTTGAACGCAATCTTAACCTGAAAAATTATCGTATGAACGTATTGCTGATAGGCTCCGGTGGAAGGGAACATGCATTAGCCTGGAAACTAAAACAGAGCCCCTTATTAACCACGCTTTTTATTGCCCCTGGAAATGCAGGTACTGCACTTTGCGGTACAAATGTGCCCATCGCCGTTGATAATTTTCCTGCATTGGCACAGCTGGTAAGAAGCGAAAAAATCAAGATGGTTGTTGTCGGCCCTGAGGATCCCCTCGTAAAAGGAATCAGCGATTATTTCAAGGAGCAGGACGACCTGCGCTGGGTTGGTGTTATCGGCCCCGATGCAGCTGGTGCAAGACTCGAAGGGAGCAAGGATTTTGCCAAGCAATTCATGGAAAAATTCAATATCCCTACCGCCCGATACCGCACCTTTTCTGTTGGTAAGGGCGATGCTCTCGGCGATGCAACCGCCTTTATCGGAACGATGAAACCGCCCTATGTGTTAAAAGCCGATGGCCTGGCTGCCGGTAAAGGTGTGGTGATATTAAATGACCCAGAACAGGCTGCCGGTGAACTGGCTGCCATGTTTGCCGGAAAATTTGGTTCGGCCGGGAAAAAGGTGGTGATCGAGGAATTCCTGGATGGTATAGAACTTTCTGTGTTTGTTCTGACCGATGGAGATTCCTGGGTTTTATTACCTGAAGCCAAGGATTATAAAAGGATAGGTGAGGGTGATGCCGGATTGAATACCGGTGGGATGGGAGCTGTTTCGCCAGTCAGTTTTGCAGATCATACCTTTATGAATAAGGTAAAGGAACGGATAATCGAACCCACGATAAACGGGTTAAGGGTTTCGGGTATCAGGTATCAGGGATTTATATTTTTCGGGCTGATCAATGTCAAGGGAGAACCATTTGTAATTGAATATAATGTCAGGTTAGGTGATCCCGAGAGCGAAGTAGTGATACCAAGAATCAAATCTGACCTACTGGAGCTTTTCAGTGCCGCTGCGGACCACAAACTCCGGGGTATGCAACTTGAAATATCAGAAGAATCTGCTGCTACGGTTATGCTGGTCTCCGGCGGTTATCCGGGCGATTATCAAAGGGGGCTGCCGATATCAGGATTAGAAGGCGAATCAGGAGGCATCATTTTTCATGCCGGAACCACCATCAGGGATAAGCAGGTTGTGACAAACGGTGGCCGGGTGCTGGCTCTCACATCCATCGACTCCACCTGGGAAAAGGCACTGATAAAATCATATAAGGCGGCAAAAGACATTAGTTTCGATGGTATGTATTACCGTCGCGATATTGGGTTTGATCTGTAAAGAAAGGAGCTATGTTTGGATTCATCCGGTCGATAAGCTACTCGGTGCAGGTCATGATTCCGGTTCTCTGCCTGATCTTGTTCGGGGTTGCCTTGTTTTTTCCGGGGAATATGCAGGGAGGGGATATTTTAGGCAATGGATTGTACTATCTTCCCAAAGATGGCTGGCTCTATTCAAAATGGCTTCAGATGGCTCATTTACCCCTTTGGATACAAATAGCGCCATCTTATCTTATCGCGCTTATAACGGCTTTATTGCTTGTCGGAAACGACATGAAGAACCTCCTGATGAGTCGGCGGACCTACGCCATGGCATTCGTGTTTTTATTTCTGCTTTGCTCGGGCGGTCATTTTTTTATTTTCCACCCGGCTTTTATTGCCGGACTGCTCATGGTGCTGAGCCATCGATATCTGCTTAATCTCTATAAGCATGAATCCGACTTTTCGATTGTTTTCATGATCGGATTTACGTGGGGCGCGGCCATCTTGTTTTATCCTCCGGTAATCCTCCTCACGCCTGCCATATTATTTGGATTGCTTGTGATGGTTGCCACAGGTTGGAGGCATTGGCTGGTCATGTTGCTGGGATTGGCCATTCCGGCCGTTCTGGCGGGTGCATGCTGGTACCTGCTGGGAGATCTGGATTATGAGGTGCAAACCTTTCTTTCATGGTTTAAACTACGCCATATGATAATTCCGCCGATACTGACCAAAGAACCATTTATTGCAGCCTGGTTCGGCCTTATGCTGATATGGATCGTAATCGCCTCAGCTAAATACCGTAATCCGAAAATACAATCCAGGCAGATGTTTCATACCAACTTTCTACAGTTCCTTTTTACTATCCTGGGTTTGGCGCTTCTGGATACTGTTTCAGTGGAATTCATCTGGTTGCTGATTATTCCGCTTTCCTATATGATGACATTCTGGGCCCTGGAGGTTAAAAAGTGGTGGATGCGCGATTTATTCTTCCTGTCGCTCTTGCTATCCTTCGCCTTTTTCAGGTTTAAAGGATTGGCTTAGAAATTAATTTTTAACAACCCTGTTGAAACTTACAGAATTGTTTTCTGCGGTAACGCGGAAGACGTAGATTCCTTTTGGCAGATCAGAACAGTCAATAGTCGTATTCTCCTGGCTCAGAGTCTGGGTCGACTGAACCTGGCCCATCATGTTTATTACTTCCAGCTTTTTATCAAGCCCATTGAAGTTGCCTAACTGAACATTGAAGTTTCTTACTGAGGGATTGGGATAAACATTCAGGTTGCTTGCTGTTGAAACTGTACTGATTCCATTAGTGATGTCCTGCGTTAAGCTGATGGTTTTCGTATCGGCCCCTGCTGATATGACCCTGATGGTTGCTGTGCGGGTTTCGCCGTTGTTGGCATCAACTTCAACTGTGATGTTGCCGTCGTTGTTTCCATTAACACCTCCAGTGATATGTGCCCAATTGCTTCCTCCGGTTACCTCTGCGGTCCAGTCGAGGTTGCCGCCGCCTACGTTCGAAACATTAAAAGTTGTACTGGCAGCTTCTGCGCTGATGGTGCGGGTTGCTGGTGCGATAGCCATTACTGGCAGTGGATTGTTACCGAAGGTCACGCTGAAAGAAATGGTTTCGCCAGCAGTTCCGATGTTGTTGATTTGAACACCGCCTTTGCTACCATCGCTCAGGAAGCAGGTGGTTGTGCTGTTTGCTCCGAAAGTAGTGCGGTTGGCATCAGCAGAAAAGAAAGCTTTTGCAAGATCTCCATCAACTGAGTTGGTACCGTTTGGCCTGAAAACATATACCTCATCGTTCGGACCGAAACTGTTGCCGTTGATGGAAGGATTTACACGATAGATAACCAGGCCCGAGCCGAGAAGCTGCGATTCATAAACACCGGTTGCTCTGCGGTATTCAACAACGAAATATTCTGAGGTACTGTTTGGTGATGCAATTTTAAAGGCTGCAAAAGGGTCGTTTGCCAGCGGTTTAAGTGAGTAGGTTCCTGCAGCAGTGATCTCGGGAATTGCATTTGTCCAGTGACCATATTTTTCTTTGGTATAAACACATTGGTGCTGCGGAGGATTGGTGGTGGAAGACATTGCATCCCATGGACCAACCGGGTTAATGGTATTATTGGTGTAGCGGTACAAATCAGGAAAACCAAGTGAATGTGACATTTCATGACACAGTACATTCAATCCAAATACGCCAGCTATCTGCAGGTTGTAATTCCAAACCCGTGCCTGGCCGATTTTTACGTTGTAAGCGTAAAGTGCCCACTGGTGCGGCCACAGCAAGTCGGCCCAACCGTCGGTAGCTCCCTGGATGACAAAACAAACATTGTCGACTTGTCCGTTATTATCGGTATCGAAATTCAGTCCGGTAGCTTCAAGCTGCGATTTAACTGATTCAACAGCACTTTTCAGCAGACTCATTTCGCGCGTTGCCCTGTCAGCATCAGTCTGAAAACCGATCGGGTTAGTTGTTGCATTGTACCTGCAGTAGTAATTGCGGGTTTTAGAATCCTGATAAGAAACGACAGTTTTACCAGCAGTTTTCGGGTAGAGCGTTGAGTTGATGGTTACCTGTGAACCGGAAACTTCTTCAAAAAACTGAAGCATCGATGGAGTGGAAGTGGAATTGAAGGCCTGGTCGTATTTTGAAAGCTGATCGGTGTACTCGGCCTGATCATTAAAGCGAACAAAGATTACGATGTTGTTGATGGTGCCTATAGTGTTTACACTGGATGAGCCTTTAAAGGAAGGAACGCTGAACATGGTTTTGGTTAAGCCGATCACCTGTTCCGGTTCGATATTGATACCTGCCATCAGTTTTGCTTTGGCTGGATTGGATTTTCCGGCGATCAGCGTGGTAGGAGCGAGCTTGCCTTCTGACTTGGTTGCGTAAACAAAAAAGCCGGTTACGGTGTCCTGGATGATGGTAAAGTTATTTGCATCGTGCAGCCAGTGGTAGAATTCATCGCCTGTGGCAAAGCATTTAAGGGTGGTTCCGTCAGGCTGGGTGAGGGTTTGCGGAACATTTTTCATGTAGGAAGCATCAGCGGCCTGAGTTCCTAAAACCAATACAGCAAGAATCAAAACAATAGCTTTTGCCAGTGCAACAAAGTTTGATTTTTGTGAATCTTTGGTTTTCATGACGATTTTTCGGAACGTTTTGTTAAATGCTTGATTTTCAAGAGGAATTTCGCTTCCCACATGTCAAAATTATGGCGCGCGTATAGGATAAAACGACTCTTTTGGTCTCTCTTTGACCAATTATTGGCAACTTTTTGACTAACTGTTTCTATTATTTGCCGAGTGGCAAAAAATATTAGTCTATGTCGTGTAGCCCTTACTAGCGTTGAAAAATTGACGATTCGTCAAAAAGAATTGGGGAGAGAAAAAACAAAAATCCCCCTGGCCGGGGGAAAATAATTTCATAAAATCGGGCGATTTCATGAAAAAAGCCGGTCTCCCGGCTTCTTATCTAATCATTAAATGGTCTGAAAGTCTTTCCTACAGCGGAATGTTGCCGTGTTTTTTATTCGGATTGGAATAACTCTTGTTCCGGGTCATATCGAGGGCCTGGATGAGTTTTATGCGGGTATCTTTCGGGAAAATGATATCATCAATATAACCCAGCTCAGCTGCGCTGAAAGGATTAGCGAACCGTTCCTTATAATCCGCAATGGCAGCTGCCCTGCCTTCGTCATCAAGATTACGGTAAAGAATATTAACCGCGCCATCGGAACCCATTACGGCTATCTCAGCGGTGGGATAGGCATAGTTGACGTCGGCGCCAATGTGTTTGCTTGACATCACATCATAGGCCCCACCGTAAGCCTTTCGGGTAATCAGCGTGATTTTAGGTACCGTTGCCTCAGAAAAGGCATACAGTAATTTGGCGCCATGCTTAATAATGCCTCCGAGCTCCTGACCTGTGCCCGGGAGAAATCCGGGTACATCCACCATAGTGATGAGCGGGAAATTGAAAGCATCGCAAAAACGGACAAAACGAGCTGCCTTAACTGATGAATTGATATCGAGGCAGCCGGCAAGATGGGCTGGCTGGTTGGCCACTATCCCAACCGGATATCCATTGAGACGGGCAAATCCGATGATCATGTTTTTAGCATAAAAGGGCTGCACCTCAAAGAAAGTGTGATCATCAACCACCGAGTTAATGATCTCCTTCATATCATAGGGTTTATTCGGATCATCAGGCACGAGGGTCTGGAGCGCTTCATCTGTCCGGTCGGCCTGATCGTGCGGGGCAATATAGGGCGGATCTTCGAGATTATTGGATGGCAGGTATGACATCAGCTCACGTATCATCATCATGGCCTGATCATCATCGGTAGCCAGCAGGTGTGCCACGCCGCTTCTGGCGTTGTGTGTCATGGCGCCGCCGAGGTCTTCCTTGGTGACTTCCTCATGAGTGACTGTCTTGATTACATCCGGACCGGTAACGAACATGTAGCTTGATTCCTCAACCATCAGGATAAAATCGGTAAGTGCCGGGGAATATACGGCACCGCCGGCACAGGGTCCGAGGATGCCTGAAATCTGCGGGATAACACCGGAAGCCCGTACATTTCTGTAAAAAATATCGGCATAGCCGGCCAGGCTCTGGACACCTTCCTGAATGCGGGCCCCGCCCGAATCATTCAGTCCGATTACCGGAGCGCCCATTTTCATAGCCAGGTCCATTACCTTAACCACCTTATCTGCATTTGAGCGGCTCATGGTTCCTCCGAAAACAGTGAAATCCTGAGCAAAGACATACATCAGTCGTCCTTCAATTTTTCCATATCCGGTTACCATGCCGTCGCCCGGGATTTTCTTGTCCTCCATTCCGAAATCGTGGTTCTGGTGCATGACCATCTTATCCATCTCGACGAATGTTCCAGGATCAAGCAGCGCCAGAATCCTTTCCCTGGCAGTTTTCTTTCCAGCCTGGTGTTGCTTGTCAATACGATCCTGACCACCACCCATTTCGGCAGCTTTGGATTGCCTTTCGAGCTTATCGAATTTGTCTTGTAATGCCATATTTTTTCAATTATTCCAGAACAATCATAATTTGATCACTATCTACTGTTTCACCTGGTTTTACCATGACCTTTTTAACAAGGCCATCGCGACCCGATTTATATTCGCTTTCCATTTTCATGGCCGAAACGATCACCAGCGTTTGACCGGCCGTAACAGTATCTCCATCGTTTACAAATACTTCCATAACTTTTCCCGGCATGGGCACCCTGATCATGTTTCCACTGTCGGCGGTGGCCCCTGTATTCCGGCTCCTGAGGTATTTTGTTTGTGCATCGATGATCTCCAGATCGAACGACTGGAAGAAAGTGTTGACCGTATATTTGGTAATGCCTTTGGTTGGAATGGCCTCCACATTATATGATTTACCATCGTGCAGCAGCGAATAAATCCCTTTGGAAACCTCAACCAGGTCGATCTCAAAAGTTTTGTCATCAATCTTGAAAACGTAATGGCTGCCCTCATTCTCGAGGATCTCAACCTGGGCGGTGCGTTCCTGTTTGGGGAGTTCTATTTCCATTATTAATTTCTTTTTTCGGTTAATTGCATCCTTACCTTTTTCCCCGTCCCGTTTTTTTCCATGCTGATTCCGAGGGTTGGGGGGTGGATGGGTGTTCCAGCTGTTTATCGCGTCGTCTGAGATGGTCGACATAGGCCACCATGATGGAGACATCCTGGCAGCTGAGGTTGCAAACCTTGATATTGAAAAGGGTATCGCGATTATTCTCAATCAGGCCAGTATCGTATTGTCCGAGAATGAAATCAGTATTCTCCATGATCCTTTCGAGGAAAGGAATGGAAGTTTTTATACCGGTGATTTTATATTCGTGGAGGGCGCGCTTCATCACCTCGATAGCCTCGTTGCGGTGAGCACCCCAAACAATCAGCTTGGAGATCATCGGGTCGTAATATATCGGAATTTCATATCCTTCATAAACGTATCCGTCGACCCTCACCCCCAATCCGAGAGGTTCGGTGAGATGCCTTATTTTTCCAGGGCTTGGCATGAAGTTATTATCGGGATCCTCAGCATATATACGGCATTCTATTGCATGACCCTGCTGAATGATATCGGACTGTTTGATCTTCAAATGTTCACCTGCAGCGATGCGAATCTGTTCCTTCACCAGGTCGACTCCGGTTACACGTTCAGTAATCGGGTGCTCCACCTGCAATCGCGTATTCATCTCCAGGAAATAGTAGTTCAGGTCATTATCGACCAGAAATTCTATAGTTCCGGCACCTTCATAACCTACCGATCTGGCTGCCTGAACCGCATGACGACCCATCTGCTCGCGAATCTCAGGAGTTAGCAGTGGGGAAGGGGTTTCTTCAACTATTTTCTGATGACGCCGTTGCACCGAGCATTCGCGTTCGCACAGGTGGATAACATGGCCAAAACTGTCGGCCAGAATCTGAAATTCTATGTGATGTGGATTGGTGACGAATTTTTCGACATAAACGGTATCGTTGCCAAAAGCAGCTTTGGCTTCCGACCGGGCACCACGAAGGGAAGGCAGGATTTCTTTTTCTTCTTTGACCAGCCGCATTCCCTTGCCACCACCACCTGCGGAGGCTTTTATCATAACAGGAAGACCGATATCGAGGACAACCTTAATGGCTTGCTCATCGGAGATCAGCTTATCATTTGTTCCGGGAACCACGGGAACGCCGGAATCCACCATTTTTTCACGTGCACTGATTTTATCGCCCATGGTATTAATCACCTCTGGCGAAGGGCCAATAAAGATGATTCCTTCCTCACGGCAACGCTGTGAGAAAAGTGCATTTTCCGAGAGGAATCCATAACCGGGGTGAATGGCATCGGCCTGGCATTTTTTAGCCACTTCCAGGATTTTTTCCATTTTCAGATAGGACTCGTTGGAAGGAGCCGGGCCTATCGGATATGCTTCATCAGCATAACGAACGTGCTGCGAAGTGCGGTCGGCTGCTGAAAAAACAGCTACGGTAGAGATACCCATCTCGCGGCAGGAACGCATTACCCGCAAGGCGATCTCGCCGCGGTTCGCGACAAGTACTTTTTTAATCATGGACAATCAATCAGTTAGGTTAAGGCCGTAAATATAGAAGTTTTTAGATATACATATATGTTGTGGGAAGGTTTTGGGTGTCAGGTGTCAGGTATCGGGTATCGGAAAAGTATTAAAAGGAGAAGTGTGAAGTAAGAATGATGAGATTCCAAAAAAGAATTCCGAATTCTGAAGTTAAAGATTCAGGTCACCATGAAGTTGTAGGCTACTACTTCATGAATACTTGAATCTCCAACCCCGGAACTCGGAATTCTAAATTGGAATCTAAACCTTTTAAATTCCAATCATGGTTTACAGTGTTTTGCTATTTGCTGACGGTCATTCTTTTTGTTTCGGTAAATCCGCCTGCTTTGAGGGTATACATATATATCCCTGCATCAAGGTCCGAAGCATCGATCCTGGCAATGTGCTTACCGGAGGGTTGCATGCCTTCCCTGACTTCTTTAACCATACGGCCAGTGAGGTCAGTTACGGTTATGCTGACATTTTCATTGTTAGTCAGTTCATAAGCGATATCGGTAGTGCGATTGAAAGGGTTCGGGAAGTTTTGTCCGACAGATGCAGCTGTCTTGGCCAGATTAACACCATCGTTCACATTCGAGTGATCGTTGATATTAAGGCGGATCATCATGTTACGTCCTGCTGGATAGCCTCCTGTTGTCCATGCGGCATAATCATCACCACGGGCAACGCTTACCGGGTCGAGGAGCCTGAAGCTATAGTCGGCGCCGATCTGCAAACTCTGGTATCTTTTTGAAATGATATCGGTGTTCTGGTTGCTGTATTCGACACACGCATAAACCTTATCACCGGCTTTAAGGAATTCCGATTCACCATCTTTTTCAAGACCCATGGTGATCCATTTTCCGATCATTGTGCTGTCGTAGGTGACCGTTGATGTTCCAAGCAGATCAACGGGTGTGAGATCGCCTTCGGTTGGTACATAAAAGAGCCTCATGCCGAAATCAATCATGCCATCGGCTTTACCGCCAGTAATAAAGGCTGATATGGAGCTGACTTCGCAATCAGCAAAAATATGATAGACTGAACCCACAATATGTCCGAGATTTGGAAATCCATCGGTTCCGTATGCTTCAATTCCCCAGTTGAAAGATTCCTCGGCTGTATTATCGGCATTGGAATATACACTGTCATTTACGTTGAAGTATACTTCCTTCATATTATCCTCAGGAGTCTGTTCCACTTCCTTCTGCTTGTATTGATAGGTAAGCTTGTAGTGGCCAAATTCAGTTGGTGTATATGAATCGGTAAGCAGGGTGGTGTCAACAATAAGCGTTGCGATATCCTTTTTGGCACCTTCGGAATGGAATACGTTTGAACCATTTTTAGTGATATCAACGCTCATATATGCTGATTCCTGATCGTATTCGCCAAAATTGATAGCGGCAGCTTTAAAATTGGTGTAAGCGCCACCGGTGACAATTTGTTTTTTCGGAATGAGGAATATAGGTGACATAGCGGTTTTGTCGTCACCATCGTTCCATTCCATTTGTGCAAATCTCATCTGAAGGTCATTATTCCAGGCTTCTTTCAGCTTGAAATCGTCGATCTGCCAGAAATAAAGCACAGTATTTCTCCAGGTAAACCTGAACTGAACATTAGAAGCACCGGCGGCCACATCGGAAATATTGGCTTCGTAAATGGCCGGTTTTCCTGGAGTGGTATTATTCGGACGGCCCTTATGCATAACGCCGAAACTTACGTCGTACTGCGCCGAGTGAACCCAGTTATCAGTAGAAACTTCAAGTAGCATCTGCCATAAGGTATGATCGTTATAACACATAAAGCATGTTTCATAGCTCACGATAACCGATGATTTGGTACTGCAATTGATCGGAGGAAAGGTAATTGAGTTGTCGAGATTTGTTCTTGGATCTTTTCCGTCGTTATACAGATCGAGGAACAAGCAGAGGCTGCCGTTGGCAGCGGATGTTGAACGCATGGGCGGCTCCTTGGTGAGACGGGTGGTAACCAGACTGTCGTTTGGCCACCAATGCCAATTATAACCTATATCTAGAGGGTCCGACATATAAAATCCGGCGGGTGCTGTCCATCCCTTCGGATCAGCCGGGTTTCCCCAGCCAAATGTTTCCAGGTAGAACTGCTGGCCATTACCTTTAAGGCCAGGTGTTGCAGGGGTCCCAACCTGCCCAAATGCCCGGAAAATAAAGCATGATACGAGTAAGAGTGTAGAGAGTTTTTTCATGAAAATAAATGTTTAAATAACACTTTTAAATATAGGACAAATATTACAGTTGACAGCCCTGAAGAAAAGCTGTCAACTGTAATTATTTATTTGCTGACGGTCATTCTCTTGGTTTCCTGAAAGTTGCCGGCGTTAATAGTATAGAAATAAATTCCGGATTCAAAGCTGGAAGCATCAATGGTAATAAGATGTTTGCCAGCGGAAAGTGAACCTTCCGATTTTTCTGCAACGATACGGCCGGTAAGGTCGCGGACGATAAATTTCACATCGGATTCCTTAGCCAGTTGGTAGCTGATGTCAGTTGTCCGGTTGAACGGATTGGGATAATTCTGTCCGAGGGAACTTAATGCTGAAGATTGATTTATTCCATCATTAATATTCGTGTGCTCATTCAGGTTTAGCCGGATCATCAGGTTCTTGTCGCATCCGTAACTGGAGGTGGAGAAGTCCCCATCCCCTTTTGTTACTGTTACACCATCGAGAATCTTGAATGAATAATCGACTCCGATCTTAAGGTTGTCATATCTTCTGGATAGCATATCCTCATGAAGGTTGTTGTATTCCACGCAGGCGTAAACAGTTTGACCTTTCTTAAGGAATTCAGATTCACCGTCTTTTTCAAAAGTCAGGGTAACCCACGTACCGAGCATGGTTGAATCCAGATCGAGCGATGCAGTGCCCATCAATTCCACCGGTGTTAGGTCGGTACCTTCAGTAGGAATGGCAAACAGTTTGTACCGGAAGTTAAGCAAACCATCGGCCTTACCACCGGCTAAGAAGGCGGATATCGAGTTCACTTCGCAATCGGTATATATCGGGAAAATGGTTCCCATGATATGGCCAAGGTTTGGTGTGGATCCATAAGCATCGAATCCCCAGCAAAGATTTGCTTCAGCAGTATTATCGGAATGCGAATACACACTGTCGTTAATATTAAAGTAAGCTATGGTTTCATCGTTCTGGGGTGTTTGTTCGGTTTCTTTCTGCTTATAGTCCATCACGATTTTAAAATGACCAAAATCGGCAGGGGCATACGAATCCGTGATCAAGACGGTATCAGCAACCAGGGCAGGGAGGTATTTTTTTGGTGTCTGTTTATGAAAAACGCTCTGGGTGTTTTTGGTTATATCCACATCGAAGTAAACATCAGTTTGGTCGTATTCACCAAAATTAATTACGGCAGCTTTAAAGTTTGAATAAGACCCACCAGCGACCTGGGATTTTGGCATCAGGTAGAATGGGGTCATGGTTGTGGCATCGTTGCCATCCTGCCATTCCATTTGTGCGAATCTCATCTGCAAATCGTTATCCCATGCTTCGGATAATTGAAAATCGTCGATTTGCCAGAAATAATCATCGGTGCCACGCCAGGTAAACCGCATTCTAACATCTGGCTGACCGGCAGCGATATCGGAAATATTGGCTTCGTAAATAGCAGGTACACCCGGAGCGGTATTGTTGGGACGGCCCTTGTGACCGCAACCAAATCCAACGTCGAAGGCGGCCGAATGGACCCAGTTATCGATGGACACCTCGAGCAGCATTTTCCAGCCGGTGCTGTAATTCATGAATACGGTTTCGTACCTGACGATAACGGAGGAGTGTGTGCTGCAATCCATTGGTGGAAAACCAATGCTGTTATTGATCGGAATTGTTGGCGATTTGTATTCATTGTATTTATCGGCAAACAAGGTGAGTGAACCATTTGCTGCCGTTGTGGATTCAAATGGCGGCTCCTTAACCCATTGTGCGACGAGGCTGTCATGACCATACCAGTGCCAATTATAACCATTATCGGTTGGGTCGAGCATATAATAACCAGCTGGAGCTGTCCATCCTTTGGCGTCTGCAGCATTTTCCCATCCAAAGGTTTGCAGAAAGAAAACCTGACCGTTGCCTTTTATTCCACCCGCTGCCGGAGGATTAATTTGTGCAAATGCCAGTCCCGCAATACACAAACTAAAAATAAGTGTAAAAAGTTTTTTCATGAAATAGAGTGTTTGTTTTCAGTCCTAAGTTATGGTAAAGCTGACAGCTTTCCGTATTTTGGCCATAACTTTATAATTGACCCAATGAACATACCTGTCCTCCATGTAGTCGAAAAAACTTTGGCTGAAGCCTATGAAAAGGCTCTTGTATTATTGTATTATGAAGGGTTCCGGATTATGACCCAATATGATAAACCCGGAGATCCTCTGAGTATCGACAGCACAATGAACATTACGATTCTCGAGCCTGAAACTGATCCGATGATCCACAAGGCTTTCCCGGGTGGAATTGATGACCTGAGGGAGTATGTTTTGGAACTTAAGGGATTTAAAGATCACTGGGTCAAGAATATGAATGATCCTGATGATACAAGGTGGGAGTATACCTATCATGGCAGGATGGCAGCTTATGGATCGTGGAAAGAATTAAAGGATCCTTCGGACAAGGAAAGTTCGATTATCGGCGGGTTCACTGTTGACCAGGTGGAGCAGGTGATCAGCAAGCTGGTAATGCAACCATTTACCCGGCAGGCACAAATGATTACCTGGATGCCGAATATCGATGCACAGGTTTATGATCCGCCCTGTTTGCAATCACTGTGGTACCGTATTCTCGAAGATTCGGAAGGCACCTGGTGGCTGAACTGCAATATACGGTTCAGGAGTAACGATGCCTGGGGAGCCAATTTTATGAATATGTTCGGATTTGTTCAGTTCAACCGCGAGGAGATCGCCGACAAGATTGCGGAACGGACCGGCCGGACGGTAAAACTTGGGAGGCTGAACTGGCAGGCTGATTCCTTCCATATTTACGGGAAGGATATCGAAAAAGCCAAGGGTCTGATGTTCGACCGTATAGATACCATGCCCTTTGAGGAGCGGATCTACAATTTTAATGATGAGTTTATTCAGGAGATGTATAAGATGGCTGACCTGACCATTATCCCCAAAATAGAACGTTACGGGAAAAGCTAAATAAAAGGGTTCGTTTTCATGCAGTCGGTCGATTTGGTCATTCGGTCATCGGATATTTGTACCGATAAATTATCGAACCATGAAAACGAAAAGCATAAAAATTGTATTGACCTGCCTGATTCTGTCGGGTGCATTCACCCAAGTTTTTGCAAGAATTATCCGGATACCGGCCGATCATGCCACGATACGGGAGGGCATTCAGGCTTCGGTGAATGGTGATACCGTGGTGGTATCGCCCGGAGAGTATTTCGAAAATCTCAATTTCCGTGGAAAAAAGATCGTTCTCACCAGCCTGTGGTACCAGGCAAGGGATACCTCCTATATACGAACCACTATCATCAATGGCAGCCAGCCAGTGCAGGCTGATTCGGCCAGCTGCGTAATTTTCTCGCATGGGGAAGATGCCTCAACCGTTTTACAGGGGTTCACTCTTACCGGTGGCAAAGGAACCAAATGGAGAGATATTCATAATGGTTCTTCATACCGCGAAGGCGGTGGGATCCTGATTGAGCTGTCGTCGCCTGTAATTCGATATAATATTATCATTTATAACAGGGCGATTGTCACGACGGGTGGCGTGGAGAGTGCCGGTGGAGGAGGCATTCGTATCGGTGATGGCAATCCTCAGATTTTAAATAATATCATCGCCTTTAACCAGGGGAAATATGGTGCCGGCATCGTTCTCAATTATACGGGTGTAAGTATTAAAAACAACCTGATTGCTTATAATACCGGCAGCAGCGAATATTACGGCGGTGCAGGAATCTGGAGTTACAATGTGCATGGTACGGATGAACGGATCATCGAGAATAATACCATCGTAAACAATGAGGCAACCACCGGAACAGGTGGCGTTCTGGCTTACAGCTGCAAACTCACCCTGCGGAATAATATCGTGTGGGGAAATAAGCCGGCCGCCAAACAAACATACAGCGCTGAGGGCGGAAGCATGGTAGCAACCTATTGTGATATTCAGAATGGTCAGGCGGGCAAGGGAAATATCAAGACCGACCCATTGATGAGTGATGATGGTTTCCAGCTAACCGATCTATCTCCCTGCCTCGACAAAGGGGATTCGACTGATATCTACAATGATCCCGAAGAATCCGGACATCCCGGTATGGCCCATACCCCGGCCAGGGCAACCTTAAGAAATGATATGGGTGCCTATGGCGGACCCGGGGCTGCAATAACCGGATATCTGGGGGGTGTGGCTACAGAGGTTGGTACAGCATACCTTCAGGAAAATCCTGAATTGCTGCAAAACTATCCCAATCCGGCTTCTCAATATACCGTGATCAGTTATACTCTTCCCAGTGCAGAGCCGGTGGAGCTGAAAGTAACGGACCTCTCAGGCCGGGTTATTTCAGATATTCCGATTGGTTTGACACCGGCCGGTCAGCACCGGTTTACCCTGGATGTTTCGCGGTTTCAGAACGGGAACTATTTCTATTGCGTGGAGTTACATGACCAAAGGATGGTGAAAAAGTTGATGGTTGTGCGATAGCAATTCCTATCTTTAGGGGACTGAAATCGTAACATGAAATTGTGGAGCGTTGCTGATATTTTAACTGTTGTCACTGCTTTTCAGCTATTATTGCTGAGTGCGGTAATCCTCACTTCCCGACGTCCTGGGAAATTAAGCCAGAGGCTGTTGGCTGTTTTTTTACTGGCCAATGTCATGTTGTTGCTTCAGTTCGAATTTTTCAGTCAGGTAAAACCAGTAAAAATCGGCGTAACCCCCTTTTATTATTTACTGGCACCCCTGCTTTTTCTTTATGTACAATCCCTTTTTATACAGTCGTTCCGCCTGCGGCGTGCGCAGCTGATCCACCTGGTGCCCTTTTTTCTGGTTTTTACGTATGCTGTTTTATTCCTCCTGATCAGGCCTGGTGAGGCGGGCTGGACAAAGGAATTTTCCAGATCTGTAAAAATTGAATCCGACATCTCCTATATCATCCTCAGCATTCAGATTGCATTTTACCTGGTCCTGATTTTCCTTATTTATTTCAAATATCGCAGGGAAATTAAAAATCATTTTGCCGAACTGAGGAGTATCAATCTAAACTGGCTGCTGTTTATCCTGATGGCATTTACCCTGATGTGGCTTACGGATTTTACATCGACTCTGTTATCCTGGCTGAAGGTTGGCGGAACGGACCTATTCAACGCGTTTACCCTGATATCCATATCCATCAATTTTATTTTTGCCTCAATTCTGGTTTACCGAAGCATGGAACAATCCTGGGAACAGACAGGAATCATTGAAGCTACCAAGTATCAGGGTAGCGGTCTCTCTGATTCGGAAAGCACAGGTTATGCTCAAAAAATCAGGACGATTATGGAAAGTGAAAAACTATATCTCGATCCCGAGATCAGCCTGAAAGAACTATCAGATAAAACCGGCATTTCACCACGGTATGTATCACAAATCATTAATTCGAGGTTCAATCAGAATTTTTTCGATTTCATAAATCACTACCGCATTGAGGAAGCCAAACGGCTGATGGCCGGTACTGTACGAAAAGAACTCACTATCCTGGAGATCATGTACAATGTTGGATTTAACTCCAAAAGCTCTTTTCAGACGGCTTTCCGCAAGAATACCGGGACAACACCCACTGAGTTTCGCCAGCGTACTTTAAACTGAATTTACTGGTCAGATGGATGATTTTGGTCATTGGCCTGACCAAAATTATGCCCTATTTTTCGGACAACCTAATACCCCTGTAAAATGAAGGATTCTTTGTCCGATTCCGGTTCCCTGAGGATTTATTTTAGCGGCTCGATTCGCGGAGGCAGGGCTGATGCCCAGCTTTATCACGATATGATCGAATACCTTAAATCCTTTGGCAAAGTGCTTACCGAGCATATCGGGAGGCTCGATCTGGTTGACGAACGTGAGATGCCACCCTGTCAGATTCATGACCGTGACATGACCTGGCTGAAATCCTCGGATGTTATAATAGCCGAGGTTACTACCCCCAGCCTGGGTGTAGGATATGAACTTGGGCGGGCAGTTGAAATGGGTAAACCTATTCTTTGCCTTTACCGGCAGACCGATGATAAACGTTTGTCGGGCATGATTTCCGGATCGCCGGGTATCCTGTCAATCGTTTATGCCGATCTGGAAGATGCCAAAATCTGGATAAATGGTTTTATGAAAGACAGGCAGCCAAATGGTAAATTCAGCTAGTGACCTTACTTATTGACGATTTTATAGTTTGAATACTGAACGATGACCCTGGCCTTTTTCGGCAGGGAGTCGGGCATTTGCAATCCTTTTGTCATCATTTCATTCATGGCTTTTGCGGGAAAAGCCATATTGCTGATTTCGAAACTTACGGTTGTCACATCGGGTAATGGACGCATTACGTCGTTGTATTCGAAATCAATGACATACGATCCGGATTTTCGGGTGTAGGTCTTCATCCTCATGATGCGGTTGAGTTCCGGATCGATCCAGAGCTGTGCGAGGATGACATCAGAATCTTCGGCTTCGGGAATGACTTTTATTATGTGGGTTTTAGTTTTGCCAATGATTTCTTCACCAACATCGATGGCGGTATATTTTGCTTTAAGAATCTGGAGGTAATCCATCTGCAACCCTTTTTTAGGAAGCAGCGCCAATCCTTCCACGTCGAAAGTGAATTTATCGGGGCTCTTGAATTTTACCTTCATTTTACGGTCCTTGATGCTGATAAAATCAACATCGACCTTTATGAGTGCATCCGCCTCGAAACTGCTGATCTTATCCATATTATTCCCCAAGGATTTCAGGAGAGCATTAGCATCCTGAGCCGGAAGGGTGAGGTTGATCAGTAATCCGCAAAGGGCAGGAAGAAATATTTTTATGATTCTCATTTTAACTCAGAATATCTTTTTTGCGGAAATACCAGATGGTTATCCCCATAAATCCGACGATATATATTAATTGGATAAGAACCGCATGGCCGAGTGAAGCAAGGCCCGAATCCGTTTGAAAAAACAGTTGCCAGGAGGGCAGGTAGGAAGTGAAAATATACTTGTTGACCGGCCCGAGCAATGATGCGCCCACTGTGCTGATAATGGTAATGCCTACAATGCCGGCAACAGTTCCGATGATGGGTCCGATGGAGTTGTCGGCCATTGAGGAAAGCATAAAGGAAAGAGCGGCAACGGTTGTCATGCTTAAAATGCCATAGGCGTAGGCACCGGCAAACCTCCAGAGAAGATCATCTGATGAAAATACATTAACCTTATTGGTCACCACCAGGAGGTCGCCAGCTCCGAACAGTATTTTCCCGATCCCGATACTCAGAATGGCCATGAGAATGACGAGCATGACTGCGTAGATCCATCCGGCAATGAATTTGGCAAACACAAGCTTAACCCGGCTAATCGGCCGGGTGAGGATCAGGCGGAAGGTTCCGGCATTGGCTTCACCAGCCAGAAGATCACCTGCCACCAGGGCTACCAAAATCGGGACATGTACCCATAAAGTATTGAGAATTACGTAGGATACCAGGTAAAGATTAATGATGTTTCCCTCAAACATGAACCGGTCCTTAATATTGGCAATGATAATGCCCATAATATTATCGCCCTGAAGGAGAATCCCGAATTCCAGGGCCAGAACAATAATGATAATGGCACCAAAGCCGATATAGGTTCTGGGTTTGCTGAATATCTTAAAGAGCTCGATGCTAATTAACTTTATCATCATCAGTGATTTGAAGAAAGAAATCCTCCAGTGACCTAACAGGCTCAACCGCAAATATCTGCATTTTATTCTCTACCAGAAAAGTATTAAGATGCGGTATCTCATCCTTATTGATTTTGAAATAAATCCTCTCGTCATTGCTTTTTAGGATCCTCGCGGTCCATGGTGTGTTATCGAGCAATTTCAGAGCTGCTGTGGTATCACCAAGAACAAAAGCTACCTGTCGATCCTGACTGTTAACCAGATCCTGAACATTTCCTTCGACCAAAGATTTTCCTCTGTCAATGATGATCATCCGATTGGCAATCTGCTCGATCTCGTATAAGATATGACTGGATATCAGAATGGTAATATTCTTATCACGGTTAAGCGATTTTATCAGATCCCGAATCTCTTTCTGTCCCTGCGGATCGAGTCCGTTGGTAGGTTCATCGAGAACGATTAGGTCGGGATGATGGAGCAGCGCCTGGGCGATTCCAAGACGCTGTTTCATTCCCAAGGAGTAGGTCCGGACAATGCTGTCGGCTCGGGGAACGAGGCCAACGATGTCAAGCACTTCATCAACACGGGTTTTCAGGTTTGAAATATCCGAGAGTTTTCCGAGTATTTCCAGATTTTTTCTGGCCGAGAGATAATTATAAAAATCAGGTTTTTCAATCAGCGCTCCAATCCGGCTCAGTGTTTTAAAACGGTCGGTTGCCAGGTCGCGGCCGAACAGAAGAATCTGCCCCGAGGTAGGGCGAATCAAGGAAAGCATCATTCGGATAGTCGTACTTTTTCCAGAGCCATTTGGTCCGAGAAAGCCATAAATATCACCTGGGAGCACCTTCATCGACAGATCGTCCACTGCCTTGATCGGGCCATAGTGCTTGCTCAGGTTATGGATTTCGATGTATGGGTCCATCTTAATTCTGTTTCAATGAAATATTCGCTGTTCGGGACGGGGTCCCGGCCTTCGCCGGGATGACAACTCTGTCGATTATTCTTTCGTCCATCGATCTTTCTTTCGTTTACCGATCTTCTTCTTCGTCTTACGATTCTTTCGTTTCGAATTGATAGGAGCCGGAGCCGATGCTGAAAACGGCGAAGCCTTTATCCATCCTGAGGTATTTTATTCCGGGAATGGATGAAACGGGTTTGCCGCTTTCGGTAACCTGATCATGGTTATTGGTTTTGACATATACTTCAGCAGTGGTATTAGCTGGAATGGTGACATTTAAAGTCAACATTTTATTTTCTGATTTCCATTCCGATTTTATCAATCCGAATATAGACTGATGTTCAGCCTTGGCCCAGGTGAGTCCACCGCCCGGAACCGGCCGGATTATTATTTTCTTATATGCCGGAACCTCAGGATCTTTCTGTAAACCGGCAACCGTGCTGTACATCCAGCTACCAATGGCGCCATAGGCATAATGGTTGAAGGAGTTCATACCGGCATCCTGAAAACTGCCGTCGGGCTTGATACCGTCCCAGCGTTCCCAGATCGTGGTAGCGCCCTTGGTAATCGGGTAAAGGTATCCGGGATAATCCTTGCGCATCAATAACATATAGGCCAGATTGTCATATCCGAATTCAGAAAGAACAGGGTTAACCAGTGCCGAACCGATAAATCCGGCGGTAATATGGCCAAAGGATTTAACATCTCTGGCCAGGCGGGCAGCGACACTGTCGCGCTGCGAATCAGGCACCAGGCCAAAGGCAAGCGAAATGACGTAGGCAGTCTGGGTATTTGAGGAAAGACGGCCATTGGGTGTTACATACTCCCTCTGATAGGCTGCTCTCACGTTATTGAAAAGCTCCTTATAAGCGGCTGCGTCCTCAGGTTTATTGAGTATTGCAGCTATCCGGCTCATGAGTTTTGAGGTCCAGGCAAAGTAGGCAGTAGCGATAAGATCCTTGTCGGTAGTGGCACCGGGATAATCGCTGTCGGTGGTGGCAAAAGCAAGCCAGTCGCCATAATGGTTCCCATTGGTCCAGAGAAATTTTGAGCCCGATTGGGTTTTCATATAATTTACCCAGGCTTTCATGGAAGCGTACTGACGTTCGAGAATCCGCTTATCACCATATTGCCGGTATACCGTCCAGGGAACGATTATCGAGGCATCGGCCCAGCCGGTTGAGCCCCCAGGTCCAAGGATATTCGGGACAACGTCAGGAACCCGGCCATCGGGTGCCTGATCAAAGGCCACGTCCTTCAGCCATTTGGAATAGAAAGTTGCAGCATCGCGGTTAAAGCAGGCTGTGGGTGAAAAGACCTGAGCATCGCCCGTCCATCCCAGTCGTTCATCTCGCTGCGGACAGTCGGTGGGAACATCCAGGAAATTCCCCATCTGGCCCCACTGGATATTATGCTGAAGCTGATTGACCATCGGGTCAGAACAGGAAAATTCACCGGTACGGTCCATATCTGAATGGATAACAATTCCTGTAATATTATTTACCTCCGGCATTTTGCCAAAGCCTGAAACTTTTACAAAACGGAATCCCTGAAAAGTGAAATGCGGTTCGAAAACCTCCTCGCCAATGCCTTTCAGGGTGTATTCAACGGTTTGTTTTGCTGCACGGATATTATCGTAGTATGGATTCCCGGTTTTGTCGAGGACCTCGAAATGGCGGAAAGTGATTTTCCTGCCGGCGTTTCCGGTCACTTTTAATTTAACCCAGCCGACCATGTTCTGGCCCATATCCACCAGGGTGTCGCCGTTGGGGGCGGTAAATATCTTTATCGGGGTGAGTTCGACCATTCGTCTGACCTTTGGGCCGTTCTGGGCAGTGAGGTTTTCCTTGCTGAATTCTTTCACTGCAACCGGTTTCCAGGCTTTATCGTTGAATGAAGGAGTGCTCCAGCCCGGTACTTCCAAACGGGCGTCATATTTTTCACCATGATAGATCTCAGACATCAGGATTGGGCTGGTGGTGAATTTCCAGGTTTTATCGGTCAGGATTACTTCTTTGGTACCATCAGTAAATTCGACCTCCAGCTGGGCAAGTACGCCCAATTGATTTCCATAGAGGTTGCGCTGCCTGCTCCAACCCAGATCACCGCGATACCATCCGTTTCCAAGTGTTACTCCGATGGCATTATCGCCCTTTTTAAGCAGTTTGGTGAGGTCGTAGGTCTGATACTGAAGATTTTTATTGTAGCTGGTCCATCCGGGGGTGAAAAGCCAGTCGTTAGGTTTGGCGCCGTTGATCTCCAATTGATAAAGTCCGTGTGAGGTAATATATAAACGTGCCGAACGCACCTCTTTTGCCAGGTTAAAGGTTTTTCGGATCAGAGGGCAAGGTTCTTCCGCTTTTGCATCAGCTTTCATGACCGGTTCAATCCAGGAAGCTTTCCAATCGGCAGCCTTCAGGAGACCCATTTCCCAGTAAGCTGCAGGAGCCCAGTCGGTCGTATGATTTTGGTTGTCCCAGATCCTGACTGTCCAATAATATCTTTTCCCTTCTTCGAGAGCCGGACCGGTGTACACCAGCTGGTTGCTTTCATCGGATTGAACTTTTCCGCTTGACCACCATGAGGCATCTCCTTTTTTCAACTTATCCGGGTTAAGAGCCACCCGAACTTCGTAGGCTACCTGCATGAGGTTGCGGACATTGGCTTTTATCTCCCAGCTGAATCGCGGCTGTGTAATATCAATTCCAACCGGATTTACCTGATATTCAACTCGAAGTCTGTTTAATTCGATGAGCGGTTTTGCATCGCTCGCAAATAAAAGCTGTCCAAACAGCATTGTGACTGTCATCGCGAGAGCCACGGAATAGACGGATAATCTTTTCATTTATAGAAGTTTTATCAAAGATAAAATATTTTAACCGATGGGAAGATGCGGCCAGGCCAAAGGAGGGGCATTGAGCCATTCTGCAATGAATTCCGGATCCAGGTTGTCGTGCCAGATGGCCAGTCGCACCTCATGAATGCCAATATCCATGAATTTATGGGAGCGGCCATTGTTCAGGTCATAGCCCTGTTCGTGGCAAAAGGCGGCGCTGCGGAGAATCGATAATCGGACTTCCTTGCCATCATAATCGAAGCCGTGGAGACCATTGTGGGCTACATGAAGAAAGGTATCGGGTATCGGGTATCGGGTATCGGGAACCCCGAAAGAGAGCCAGGTGCCATGGACGTGCTCCTGGCTGTCGGCACGAAAGTTCTCGGAGCCGCCGGCGATCTGGGCTGTGAGGTTTGCGTTTTCAATTGGAGCGGGAATAGCCAGTTTCAGTCGTTTTTGTTCTTCATTCCACTGGATTCTGATCTTGTATTCCGTAACAGGCCAATCGGCATAGCAGATCCGATGAACGGTTATTTTGCTGTGGTGAAAGGTCAGATTCGACTCATATATATTACGTATGGGTCCGCCTTCTATAATATGCTCCGGTTGTTCCGGTTCAAATTTGTCGATGACTTCACGCCAGGCAAAAGTATTTGTGCCCCAGGAATCTGCTCGATCTTGAAGCACGAGAAAGCCCAAGGGTATCGGGCTTCGCGTATCGTGTATCGTGTTTCGTGTTTCGGCTGTGTTGTCGGCCTCCACGGGTTGGAGCGAGTAGTGGTGAACCCCTGGAGTAAGGCTGTTTGCTAAGAAACTGATTTTTCGGCGCCAGCGATGAAAGGGCAAGCGGGCATCAGGCTGTTCTTCCTGACAGGCGATATCGTTGCCTTCGCGGTCGAAAAGTTTCAGCGTCCATTCGCCTTCCCAGAACGGACGATAATCGCTCATACATTCAAATTCCACCGGCATGGTGGTGAGTCCGGCGTTTGAATTGAACACAGTAACCGGGATATGTGATTTTATAGGTGCAACCGCTTGGTTGATTGAGGTTATCGACTGCATATTTAACCTGCGGATATTTTCCATCGCGCGGCCATACAGGTCGAGGGCATCCTGCTCAGCCGGCTCGGTGCAGGAGCCGGGAAGAATATCGTGAAAGTCGTTGAAGAGCACATCTTGCCAGATGTCGGCGATCTGGGTGGAAGCTGAGGAGGATACTGAAGGTGAGGAGGTTATAGCCCCTCCCTGGTTTGAGGGAGGGGTTGGGGTGGGTACAATAGCAACTAGCTTTTCCGCCTGCAACACCGCACCGCTGGCCTCGATGGCTTTGCGCTTGATGCGTGAAAGGGAGGTGTAGCAGCCGGTGAAAACCCTTTGCAGACTGCCTTCGTAAACTGGCAAATCAGGAATCAGTGGTTTGATGGCTTCATAAAACTGATCAGTGGTGCTGTGCAAAAATTCCACGCGCTGCTCTCCGATCTTGAATTCACGGATCCGGTCGAGGTCGATGCGGGTGGCGCCGCCACCGTGGTTGCCCAGGCCCCAGAACATGGCTACATCGCGGTTGAGTTTAAGGGCCAGATTGGTTGCCTCGGCGAGCCTTTGAGTGATATTCTTTCGTTCGCTGTGGTAAAGTCCGATCTCAATGCGATAAGCGGGAATAGTGGCGCCATTTAATCCTTTCCACTGATAGAGGCTGTCGGGCAGTGGCATGAATTCCTGCTCGGGGCGCTGGTGGACATAAAATTCATAGCCAAAATCGCGAAGGAGTTTTGGCAAACCTGCGGTGTGGCCGAAGGAATCGAAATTGTAGGCGACTTTTGGTTCAACACCGAATTCGGTTTTAAAAAATTCACGGCCCATCCGGATATGCCTTACGAGGTTCTCATAAGGAGGCAGGTTCACGTCGGGCTGCAGGTACCAGCCACCGGCAATAAACCAGCGGTTTTGGGCCACCAGTTCCCGAATTTCATTAAAGAACCGGGCATCATATTTCTTGACCCACTGATATAGAATGGCTTCATTATGATTGAATATCAGCTCCGGATATTCATGAATGATTTCCACTGCATTACGAAAAGTGGCGATCGCCTCAGAGCAGCCTTCCGTCCAGCGCCACTGCCAGACCGGATCGAGGTGTGCATTACATATCAGGTGAACCCTATTTTTCATCTTTTGAAGGAAGATTTTTGTACCAGGTAAAATACAATACCACCGTTACGCCGGCCAGAAGTGCAGCTGTCAGCCAGAATTGAGGCCACCTGCGGAGGAACAGATAGAACGGCAGCAAGGCAATAATAAACTGGAAAACCGGTGCGATCAGGCCATTGATGGCATCCCACATGGGCTCCCGGTCGTTGGCTTTCATCAGACCCTGAGCAACAGATTCTTTTCGTATCGGGCCCCAGAATCCGAATGGTTTCACCTTGCTGTAGAATTTCACCAGTACCTGCGTATCCGTAGGTTTGAAAATAAAACCGATGGCAATGGTGATTACCAGACTTGCAAGGGTATTAATTCCGAGGGAGTTGGTGCTGGATATCGATCCAAAGAATATTTTCTGGAGGGCAATGAAAGCGGCGGTAGAGATCATGCTCCAGACGAAAGCTTTACCACTGAAGCGCCACCAGTGCCAGCGCATGGTTGCTGGAACAAGGATCATGGTGACGACCACAAAAATCATGGTTTCCCAGGCAGAGATGACATTCTTGATGGATAGGCTAAAGGCGAATCCCATTAAAAGTGCAACAATCGATGCCATCTGTCCCATTCGGACCACCTTTTTTTCGGGAAGGTTTTTGAAAAAATATCTTTTCAAAAAATCATTGGTGACCACGTTTGCGGTTACGTTCACCATGGCATTGAGCGACGACATCAGCGCCGCCAGCATCACGGCAAGGAAAAGACCGCTGACACCGATTGGCAGCCGGGAGATCACCATTGGCAAAATCTTTTCACTATCGATAGTTTGCGTGTGACCTAAAAAGGAGATTCCAAGCAGGAGAAAAGCGATTGCGATAATCCAGCGAAGCATGAACATGGCGGTCCACAAACCTCCTGCCATGGCGGCATCGCGCGGTGAGCGGGTGGTGAGGAAGAACTGGAAGTCCCATACATTCGGACCGGCCAGTACGCGGAATATCATCCAGCCGAAACCGATGATCATCAATGGGCCAAAGAGACTAAAATGCTGATATGCTGCCGGTGCTGAATCCACATAGCCAGGCCAGAGATGCCAGTTGAGAGCCAGTGAGCTCCATTCGGCGGGTTTTGAGGCGACGAGATCGGTACCAATACCCCCATGAAAAATCATCACAATCATGATAACGGCGCCGACTAAAATCAAGGTGGTTTGAATAATATCCGTTATAACTACACCGTAAAAACCTCCGAGAGTTACGTAGATACCCACAACACCGAATACAATCAGGGTGGATTGCCAGCGGGTCAGCGGGAAAACATCCTCGGCAAATTTTCCAATGCCGACGGCCATGTATACGAGGTTGAAAATCATCAGTACCAGAAGAAAAATGGCGGAAGCCAATCGGGCCATTTCAGCGTCATGATCCTTGCCAAAGCGGGTTTCATTCCATTCGGCAAACGACATGACACCTGACCGGCGAATCCATTTTGCCTGGAAAGCCATATAGCCGGCCATGATGAACCATCCCCAGAAAATATTGGTCATCCATACTGTTTTCAGGCCCAGATAGAACAACGCACCTACCAGCGCCATGGTCCCGGCAATATCTATATAGCTGGAGCATCCGGCGATCCCTAGAACCCACCAGGGTAAATTACGGCCGGCGAGAAAATAATTTTCCACGCCGGAAGATGCTTTCTTGCGGATGACGAAACCCACCATCGCTATCATCACGAGGTAAACGCCCACAATCGACAGATCAATCCAGTTGATATTCATAGGAAATTGGTTTAGCTCTGAAATTTATCAGATTTCATTGATATTTTTAGAGGATGAATGAAGATTTGCAGATTATCGTGCCCGGCGGTCTGAATACGGATCTTATCGGGTTAGGTGTTGAGCGGCTTTTAGGGCCGGGTGAGCTGACCCTGGGAGGCACTTTTCACGTGGGTCCGGGAGGCAAGGCGCGGAATATGGCCCAAATGGCGGCGGTATGGCTTGGAGCCGGAAAAGTTGCTATGATCGGGAAAACCGTCCGTGATCCTTATGGACTGTGGAAAGTCCCGCTGGATGCACTCCATGAGGCAGGTGTGGATACCGGCTCTGTTCAGATACTGGATTTTGAGGAGTCGGGGCGGAAATTTCCGGGTATTGCACTGATACCGGTTGATGCATCGGGAAAAAACCAGATTTACTGCATTCCGGGAATTAACAGTGATTTCGGACCTGAGGATATCAGAGCAGCCGAAGATCTCTTCCGTTCGGTTAGTCAACCTGCCTATATGATGCTGGCGTTGGAAATTCCCGAAGAAACGGTGAGGGAAGCTATCACGATGGCAAGGAGGCACGGGATAAAGGTGGTGCTTGATCCGGGGGGAATTAAGGAGAGGAGTTTCATAGGTGAGGAGCAGAGGAGGTTAGGAGTAGAGGGGGTTTTTGTGATCAAGCCGAATGAATTTGAGGCGGAGATACTGACTGGAGTGGCAATTGATGGTTTTGAGAGTGCAGCCAAGGCCGCTGAGATATTATTGAGTCAGGGTATTGAATATGTGATGATAACACATGGAGGAAAGGGGGCTTATCTTTTTGGTGAAGGTGTTTTGAGGCATATCCCGGTACCGGAAATATCAGGAGGCGAAATCCATGATGAAACCGGGTGCGGCGATCAGGTGACGGCTACGCTGACAGCCTGCCTAACAGAAGGGCATTCCATTGAGCAGGCTGCTGAAATCGCTGTGCGTGCGGGAACCCTGCAGTTTCACCGAAAAGGAATCAAGCCAGTGCGGAGGGAGGAAATTGGATAGGATTCTCAACTTTCCAATCGATTTAGGTGTTATCTGTAGGTGATTTTAACCTTCTCAGGATTCAGAATGACGATTTTTTTGCCGGACGGAATCTCCAGACCGTTCTCAATGGATTCGGAGTAAGTATTGATGCCAATTGTATTTGGTTCGTATCTTTCTGGTGTAGTGATGTAAAGGGTGTCGCGGGATTCTTTCCTGCAGATTTTGAAATCAGGTCTTTCGGCGGGGAATTTCCAACCCCAAACTTTTCCCCTTGTCATAAGGAGCGACCTGATTTGCAGGAAATCATTTGTCGATGTTCGAATGGTGTTGGTCCCGGATAATTTCAGGACCAACACATTGATGGCTGACAAGGGTGCTGTAAATTCGGTTTTTGCCTGTTGTCCAGAAGCAGAATAAAGGCTGGCGACGAGGACCACTGTTACTAGAATTGATTTTTTCATGATAAGAATTATTAAATTGTTAAACTAATTACATAGTAAAGCTATGTATGATAATAAAAAAAATTACGTTTTACGGCTAACCTTTAATAGCACCGTAATTAAGGCATAGAACAAGAATGCAGCGATAATAGAAATGGGTATGAACCAATAGCCCAGGACCTCAGTCAGTCCGTTGGTCTCACTCACATATCCCAGAGCGCGGAATGAACCATTGCCGATGAAGAGACCGGTATGTGTCGGGAAAAAGATTTTGGATAATACCAGACCAACAAAGGTGAGCAGGAAAAGGTAAAGGAGTGCAAAGACAGTATACAGGGCACTATTCTTAAGATTCAGTGCAATGGCCTGGAATACATGTTTCGGATTAAAGGATTTTACTGCCTGATCCAATTTTTTTCGGGCTACGAGCGGTTTCAGGAATTCTTCAGGCAAGCCAAGCCTGCGAGTGACTTCGACAAGATTTTCCAACTCATTGATACCTGTTTCCCTGGATATTCCCTCAAAAATATGACTGTTAATTTCCATCATCATCTCATTCCGGTCAGCAGCTGATAATGCTGAAATACTTTTTTCAACGCGGTTGATATACTCATTATAATAGCGTTGGGCGGAATCTGATTTGAAGTTAATCTTGTTCATCGGGTGGTGATTTTTTGAATTGACCGGGTCAGATTTTCCCAGTATATATTTAGTTCTTTTAAAGTCTTCTTTCCATCCAAAGTGATTGAATAGTACTTCCGGGGTATACCGGAATCCTGTTCGACCCATTCGGAGATGACCAGGTTGCTTTCCTTAAGGCGGATCAGTAAAGGATAAAGTGTTCCTTCAGCAATTTCTATCAGGGTATAATTCCTGATTTCCTCGATCAGTTCATAGCCATAATAATCGCGGTTGTTAAGGATATTCAGGACAACAAGTTCAAGTATCCCCTTCTTGACCTGAGATTCCCACTTATGGATAAATTCTTCATTCATGCTGCAAATATAAAACTAAATACATTGCATAACTATGTATTGCAATATTTTTTCAATTTATTTTCTCCCGGGTCGCAATTTTCACAATTTTTAACCTTTTCCCTGCCTGATTTCTGCGGCTGCTTTTCTAACTTTCAACTTTTATATAACGTGACACGTGACACGTAACGCGTAACACGGAATCCCATTGAAACCAAAACTACCAAAATGAAAAAACTACTCTATCTGTTTGCTTTCGCTGCCATAATTATGGCCGGCTGCAATCCCAAACCAAAGACGGAGCTGAACATTCCGTATGAGAAGTTTACCCTGGCGAACGGGCTGCAAGTGATTCTGCATGAGGATCATTCGGATCCTATTGTAGCCTATGCCATTCAGTTTCATGTTGGATCGGGCCGCGAAACCAAGGGCCATACAGGATTTGCGCACCTATTTGAACACTTCATGTTTTCCCGTTCGGAAAACGTAAAAATCGGACAGTTTGATGAGATCATCCAGAATGCCGGTGGATCGTCAAATGCTAGTACAGGTAACGATGCAACCACTTATCATGAAGTAGTTTCGAAAAACGCCCTGGAAAAAGTGCTTTGGCTGGAGTCGGACCGTCTTGGTTTTCTGACCAATGCCATCAATAAAAAGGCACTGAACATCCAGCAGAATGTGGTACAGAATGAGAAACGCCAGTATGAAGATAACGCCCCATACGGTTATACGGATTGGGTAATCTCGAAAAATCTGTATCCCGAAGGACATCCTTATAGCTGGACAGTTATTGGCGAGATGGACGACCTTTTCAAAGCTTCGATGGAAGATGTTAAGACTTTCCATGACAAATTTTATGTCCCCAACAATGCGACAATGGTTTTGTCAGGAGATTTCAATCCTGCCGATGTTAAAAAACTGATAGAAAAATATTTCGGTGAAATCAAAACTGGTAAACCATTGACTGATCCTAAGCCACAGCTTGTAACTTTAGCTCAGACCAAGAAACTTGTTCACCAAGATAATTTTGCCAGAGCGGGCCAGCTGACCATGGTTTGGCCAACAGTTGAACAATACAGTCCCGACAGCTATGCGCTCGACTATCTCGGCCAGCTGCTTTCGCGCGGGAAAAAAGCCCCGCTCTACAAGGTGATCGAAAAGGAAAAGAAACTCGCATCCGGTCCGCGTGCGGATAATGGAAGCATGGAAGTTGCCGGAGCGTTTACCGTAACTGTAACAGCTAACGAAGGAGTTAACCTGAAGGATGTTGAAGCTTCGGTATTTGAATCTTTCAAGCGTTTTGAAACAGAAAGTTTTACCGATGCCGATGTTGAACGTATTAAGGCTGGCCTTGAAACAGGTTTTTACAATGGCATCAGCAGCGTTTTGGGTATCTCATTTCAACTGGCTCAATACAATGAGTTTGCCGGATCGCCTGATTTTTATAAAACCGATCTCGAAAGGACGAAAGCTGTTACCAAAGCTGATATTATCCGGGTATACGAAAAATATATCAAGGGGAAACCCTTTGTGGAAACGAGCTTTGTTCCCAAGGGTCATCCTGAGCTGGCAGCTGAAGGGTCGGTTGTCGCGGGTGTGAAAGAGGAGGACATTTTAAATGCCACCAAAGTGGATATCGCCGAATCAGGGAGCGATGAGGTTGTTAAAACCCCAACCGCTTTTGACCGGACCGTGATTCCCCCTGACGGACCTGAACCTGTTGTTACCATACCAACCGTGTGGAACGATAAACTGGCCAACGGACTGGCAGTTTGGGGTATAGAGCAAAATGAATTGCCACTGGTCCAGTTTAACCTTACCCTGAAGGGAGGTCATTATCTGGATAAACTCGATAAGCCCGGAGTTGCCAACCTAATGGCTTCCTTGATGAACCAGGGAACGAAAAATAAAACCCCGCAGGAACTTGAGGAAGCTATTGAAACCTTGGGTGCCAGACTAAACATCAGTTCATCGGGTTCAGCGATAAATATCAGCGCAAATTGCCTCGTGCGGAATTTTGATGCTACGCTGGCTCTGATGGAGGAAATGTTATTGGAACCCCGTTGGGATGCTGATGAATTTGCACTTGCACAAACCCGTGTAATGAATAACCTGAAGCGCCAAAAGGCCAGTCCGGTTGCACTTGCAGGTGAAACATTCATGCAGAAGGTTTATGGCCCGACACACATTTTCTCCCTCAGCGCCAGCGGTACCCTCGAATCTGTACCAACAATCACCATCGACGATTTGAAAGCTTGGTATTCAGCTTATGTTTCGCCATCGGTGGCAAATTTCAATGTTGCCGGTAACATTACCCGTGAAAAGATCATGAGTTCACTTCAGGGACTTGCCTCAAAATGGGCAGACAAAGAGGTTGTATTCCCCGTTTATTCAGTTCCCGCACCTCTGCAGAAATCCGAGATCTTCTTTATTGATGTTCCCGGAGCCAAGCAGTCGACCATCAGAATTGGAGAACTGGCAGTCGCTCGAACAGATCCGGATTATTTTGCTGCAACAGTCATGAACGACCATCTGGGAGGAAATTTCCTGTCACTGGTCAATCAGGTTCTTCGCGAGCAAAAGGGATTCACTTATGGTGCCAGCACGTCATTCAGCGGCTCGTTCATTCCTGGTCCCTTTACTGCTTCGTCGATGGTACGTTCGTCGGCAACATTGGAATCTGTTCAGATTTTCAAGAGCCTGATGGAAGATTACAGTAAAGGCATCGCTGAAAAAGATCTGGAGATGACTAAAAATTATCTGATCAAAGGATATGCGCTGCGCTTTGAAACCCTGGGTGCCTTAACCGGAATGCTTGGAGAAATGAGCATGTACAATCTTCCTAAAGATTATGTGCAGATGGAACAGCAGGCCATTCGCAAAATGACGGTTGATCAGCATAAAGCATTGGCTCAGAAATATATCAATCCTGATAAGATGTATTATGTGATTTCCGGAGATGCTGCAACGCAGGCGGCAGGGTTAAAAGCCCTTGGATTTGGTGAACCGGTAATTATTAAAAAATAGGCCTTTAAAAGGCAAAAGGGCAGGAGGGCAAAAAGGCAAAAAGTAAAGGCTTAAGACTTAAGAAAAAAGGAACTAGATCGTCACCAAAACTTGAACCTTTTGTCTTTACCCTTTACTTTCTGCCTTCCTGCCTTTTTGCCCTCCTGCCCTAAAAAAAGAATCAAACTAAAACAACAAATATGAAGAAACTAACCTTTTTAGTACTGTTTGCGGCTTTGCTGATCGTTGGCTGCAAGGCACAAACAAAATCGGAATTGAATATTCCGTATGAGAAGTACACCTTGAAAAACGGACTCGATGTAATTCTCAGCGAGGATCATTCGGATCCCATAGTTGCACTCACAATCCAGTTTCATGTGGGATCGAACCGCGAATCTGTGGGCCATACCGGGTTTGCCCATTTGTTTGAGCACATCATGTTTCAGCGTTCGGAAAATGTGCCTGAAGATCAGTTCTTCAAGATTGTTCAGGATGCCGGTGGTACCCTAAATGGTGGAACCGGGAACGATGCGACCACCTATTATGAGGTGGTTCCTAAGAATGCCTTGGAAAAAGTTCTTTGGCTGGAATCGGATCGTATGGGATATTTGGAGAATACGATCACAAAAAAATCGTTTAACGTTCAGCAAAACGTGGTGCAGAACGAGAAGCGCCAGTCAGTCGACAATGCTGCCTACGGTCATAATCAGGAAGTAATTGCTAAAAACCTGTATCCAAAGGGGCATCCTTATAGCTGGACCGTTATCGGTGAAATGGAGGATCTGACAAAAGCCACCATCGAGGATGTAAAGGCTTTCCATGCAAAGTATTATATCCCAAATAATGCCACCTTGGTGTTATCCGGAGATTTTGATCCTGCAACCGCCAAAAAGCTGATCGAGAAATACTTTGGTGAGATTAAGCGTGGTGCCGATCTAGCCGACCCAAAGCCAGTACCTGTTAAGCTTACAGAGATCAAGAAGTTGTATCATGAAGATAATTTTGCCAAGGCACCTCAGCTCACAATGGTATGGCCGACTGTTGAAGAATATAGTCCCGACAGTTATGCATTGGATTATCTGGGTCAATTATTATCGAGCGGAAAAAAGGCTCCTCTTTATAATGTATTGGTTAAGGAAAAGAAACTCACTTCAGGAGCAAGAGCCGGCAACGGAAGTCAGGAAATTACCGGAACATTCAATCTTTCGGTTACCGCCAATGAGGGAGTCAGCCTGAAGACTGTTGAAAGTGCCGTTTTCGAAGCCTTCGCAAGGTTTGAAAAGGAAGGATTCACCGAAGCCGATGTCGATCGAATCAAGGCAGGTCAGGAAACCGGATTTTATAACGGCATCAGCAGCATTCTCGGCAAATCGAGGCAGCTGGCTACCTATAATGAATATGCCGGTTCCCCGGATTTTTACAAAAAAGATATCGAAAGGGTAAAAGCGGTTACCAAAGCTGACATCCTGCGAGTCTATGAGAAATATATCAAGGGTAAGCCCTATCTGGCTACCTGTTTTGTTCCTAAAGGTCAGGCCGATTTGGTTGCTGATGGATCGATGAGTGCCGGGGTCAAGGAGGAAGATATTCTCACCGCTACTCAAGTTAAGATTGATGAAAATGCACCCGAGGAAAAAGTGGTAAAAACCCCAACCTCTTTCGACCGTTCCGTGATGCCGAAAGATGGTCCTGATCCGGCTATCAACCTGCCGGTTATCTGGGAAGATAAAATTGCTGACGGGATGAAAGTTTATGGTATTGAGCAGAATGAGCTTCCACTTGTTCAATTCAATATAACGCTGAAAGGTGGTCATTATCTTGATAAGCTCGACAAATCAGGCGTTGCTGCACTGGTTGGCCAGCTGATGAATGAGGGTACCAAAAATAAAACCCCGCTGGAGTTGGAAGAAGCAATCGAGAGCCTTGGTTCGAGCATTCGTATCGGATCCTCAGGCACAGGTATATCTGTCAGTGCCACCACGCTGGCAAGGAATTATGACAAAACACTGGCTCTGGTTGAAGAAATGCTTCTCGAACCCCGTTGGGATGCTGAGGAGTTCGGATTGGCCAAGTCCCGCGCGATCAATGGAATAAAGAGACAAAAATCCAATCCAAATGGTTTGGTTACCAATGCATTTCAGAAATTAGTTTATGGCGATAAGCATATTTTCGGTATCAGTGCCACTGGCACGGAGGAAACCGTTAATGCCATCACTCTGGATGACCTGAAAGCTTATTATGCCGCATTCATCTCCCCATCGGTTGCCAGTTTCCATGTGGCTGGTGCAATTAAGAAAGATAAAGTTCTTGCTTCACTTCAGACATTATCACAAAAATGGCCGGCCAAAGCGGTTACCTTCCCAACTTATACTGTTCCTGCCGCTCCGGCAAAATCGGTGGTTTACTTCATTGATATTCCGGGTGCCAAACAATCAATCATTAATATCGGCTGTGCTGGTCCGGCAAGAACCGATCCCGACTTTTTTGCAGCTACGGTAATGAATGATAAGCTTGGAGGTTCTTTCAACGGATGGGTTAATATGATCCTTCGCGAAGAAAAGGGATTTACTTATGGTGCTCGCAGCGGTTTTACCGGTTCTTTTGTGGCTGGGACTTTTTCTGCATCAGCACCCGTTCGCTCCTCAGCAACGCAGGAATCTGCAGAGATCTTCAAAGACCTGATGATTAAATATGGCCAGGGAGTTACCCAGGAAGATCTTGACTTTACCAAGAATTCGCTTCTGAAATCCTATGCCCGCAAATATGAAACCCTGAATGCCCTGCTGGGTATGCTGGGTGAAATCAGCTTGTACAATCTACCAAAGGATTATGTTAAAGGTGAGCAGCAGACCATCAGGAACATGACCTTAGCTCAGCATAAGGCGTTGGCTCAGAAGTATGTTAATGCTAATAGGATGTATTATGTCGTTGGCGGAGACGCTGCAACACAAGCTGCAGGGCTGAAGTCGCTGGGATTTGGGGATCCGATAATGATGAAGAAGTAGAAAGTAGGAGGTTAGAGATTCCAATGAAGAATTCCAAATTCCGAAGGTGGAGATTCAAGTGAGCTTGAAGTACTGATATAAAGAGAGGCCGGCGTGATGCCGGCCTCTCTTTTATGGTTTAGAAGGGCGGAAATTTAAAGGTTGTTATCGAATCTCATCTTTCAACAATCACCGATCGTACCGCTGACCCGGCATTTCCGATAAAGTGCGCTACCAAAAAATATCTTCCCGGCTGAAACTTATTTGTGTCAATCGAAAGGTTGCGTCCGGTTTGGTTTAATTCAGAAACCTTACTGCCGGTAATGGAATATATTTCGATTTTGTTCAGCTCATTTTCAGAATTCACGGTAAGGATATCTGCACAGGGATTTGGATAAATGCTAACGTTCAGACTCAGTGCAGCCGGATTATCGATCCCAGAAATAGTTTCGCCGGTGATGCTGATGTCATCGATTTTGGCGATACCGGTAGCAATTAAAGCAGCACCATTTGCATCCAAATTTGAGGTCATCACCCAACGGATATAAACGGAAGCCTGATTATTACATTCATCGGGCAACTGAACGTTGTTGAGCACGCCGGTTGTCCACTCATTTGCAGCTACCAGGGTACCGCCGGTAACATCAGTCCAGGTGCCGCCGGTTCCAATTCTGTACTGCAACTTGAAGTCCTTCGGGCCTGGGTACGATCCGCCGGCAGTCTGCTTGGAGCTTACCTGAATCTTTGCGCTTGCGGTGGCGTTGATTTCCAACTGCCATGCCTTGGTATCCACTCCGCCATTCCAGTTGGTCGCCTGTGCTGCCTTGGTGGTGGCTCCATTCTTAAAGGCAATGCCACTGACGCCACCTGTGGTGGAAATTGACTTAGTTGAATTTAATGCGTTTGCCTGGTCGGCAAGGGTGTCCACTGCATTTCCGGTGGGGAAGGTCCATTTGGCAATGGTCACCTGTTGTGAGAAACCAATTGATGTAATCAGTAATGCGGCGATAATGGTAAAAATTCTTTTCACGACTTATTGTTTTTAATGGTTATTGTTCTTATAAAATGTATTGAAATCCTGCTGTGATAAACCTTCCGGGCGAAAGCTGCCCTTTCCGGTCGATAAAGGCCGTATTGAAAATATTCTGAATATCCAGATAGATCCTGCAGTGCTGCTTGAATGTTTGTGCGATCCTGACATTGGCAATGAAATAGTCATTAACCTGGATGGTGTTTTCATCATCGAACCATTGCTTCCCGACGTAATTGCAATTCAGGTTTGCTGTAAAAGATTTATACCGATAATTTAACCCGACATAAACAACATGCGGTGAAACTTCTACCATATATTTGCCGGTCAAATCCATATCGGGATTGATCTTTGAACTCCCAAAACTGATAATCCGTGAATCATTATAGGCATAGCTGACGTTCAGCGACAAAGTTTTGGTGAGGATCCAGCTCGCTGTCAATTCAGCACCCCGGACTCCAATTTTTGCAATGTTTTCAGGCTTGAGGACCGGCTTTAAGGTTCCACTCCCGGTATCAACTGAATCACCGGTGCCGATCATGTACTGAAAGTCGCGACCATGCGAATAATAAATGGCAGCATTGATGCGAAGCCTGTCGGCGAACACGCGTGAATATCCAATTTCATAGTTTGTCAGAACCTCCGGTCGCAGATCAGGGTTAGCCAAACGGAACCCTTTGTTGATTTTTCCTGTCTGACTCAGGTCTTTCAGGTCGGGAGGCAAAAATCCGGTTCCTGCCGAGATATACACCTGTGAATTACTGCTGATGGTATATTGAAGAGCGAGCTTTGGGCTGATGGCATTCCAATGGTTATTCTTGAAATCTTCCGAAAAACCCTTCACGAAACCGGTTGCATTGGTTGGCTCAACTATGTTCTGATAACCATCGTAAAATCTTACCATATCGTTTCGTAAACCTGCAATCAGCTTGAACCGGTCGTGCAGGAAACTAAACTCATCCTGGATAAATATGCCCAGCACATCCATTTTGCTATGGAACTGAATCAGATCGGTGGAAGTCCGGTAAATATCCTGCCCGTTAACATCCCCCATTTTCAGCTCAGTTCCGATAGTGATCCGGTTCTTTTTAATTATCTCATCAGAATAAGTAAACCAGAGCCCCTTATCGTTCTTATCGGTATAGGAATCGGTAATCCGGTATTCATTCAATGTATTGAGCGACTCCTTCTGACCGTAAAATTTCTCATGGGAATAGTACACCAGGGCAGTCAGGTCGGCATTCCCGATTTTTCCGGTATATCTCGATCTGACCTGATTGGTGAGCGTCGACTCATAACTTCCATCAGGCAAATGCACTTTCAGGCCGGCTCCCCGGGTTTCGTTGTAATAATCATACACCACATCAAGACTGTTGGTTTTATTGAACTGATAACCCACCATGGTTCCGCCGCCAAATTCCTTCAGATAGGTTTTTACGTCGGTGGGATCGAGATAGGCAGGTGGATCCAGATAATATCCATCGCCCCGGCGATAATAGCCATTCAGGTCCCAGTAAAATCCTTTATTGTTCCTGGTCTCATTACCCGACAAATTCAATGAGCTTCCTGCCGAATTATAAGTTCCGTAAAATGCCTCCATGGACCCTTCAATATTCTTTTGGGGCTTTTTAGGAATGATATTGATTACTCCGCCCATGGCATTATTTCCATAAAGTGCAGAGGCCGGACCCTTAATGATTTCGATCCTCTCAATATTATCCGGATTGATATTGTGCCAGTTCACCGAGCCTGCGGCGATCTTATTTTTCGGAACACCATCAATCAAAATCAGGGTTCTTCCCGCACCTGGCAGACCGTGCATGATGACACTTGAATTTTTGGAAAAAATTCCCCAGCTCCGGTTTACCGAAACATTTGCGGTGGTCCGCAGAATATCATCAATATTGCTGACCGGAAATGCCTCGAAATCTTTCGATGTGATCACCTGCACCTGTGCCGGAATATCCTGGATTTTCCGCTTGGTGCGTGTAGCGGTCACCACCACTTCATCAAGCTTGATCCGCCTGGCTGCAGCAGTGTCCTGCTCCTGGGCGTTCAGTCCTGTTGACAGGATCAATAGCGATAATATGGATATCAGAATGATCTTCATTTTTTTATTTTGATGGCTATCGCGATATCTCCTTCGGTTTCGCCGCTAACTTCCAGGACTTTAAACAGGCCTTTCAATCCACTGTCAGTGACGAACGAATAGATTTGCCCGCTAACGAGATTTTTGGCTTTCCTGAATCCTGATTCAAACTCGAAAGTGTTCGATAGGATCAGGCTATCATTCCGGCATAACTCGAATTGGTTGGTGGTGATATTTTGCTGTATTTTAAATCGGGTGGTATTCCTGATGGCCCAGTTGGTGATGCCTGTTGTGCCTGGGAAAACCGATGCATCAACATTGGCTCCCGGTGAAGCGATCGTGTTTTTATCGGCATCGATTGTATCGAAATAATACAGGAGATTGATTAACCCCTGATTAGTAAAAGCATCAGCCTTCGTGTAAATATTCTTGGCTGAAAGAGAATAGAAACTACCCGTGCTGGTGTTCTTCTGCGCCCCAAGTCTGATTGATAGGATATAGCTTATATCGCCATACATTGAGGAGGAATCTAAGGAGAAGGTGATCGTCAGCTCTTGCGATTTTCTGCCGTCACGATCGCGGACATAAAAAATCCTAGTTTCCTTTTTTGCTATCCCCTTGATGATGGTCCTGAAGTTTTCGAGCTGATTGGTATATAAAGCACTATCGATATAAGTGATCGCTGAATCTTTGATCACGGTCATGTGAAAATGGGTAAGGGCCTGGTCGCTTCCGGTTTTCGCGGAAATCCCAATCCTCACGGTATCGTTGAGCATCAGGGTGGTATCGGTCGAGGTAAGGCCGGGAAGGGTAACGAACTTAATGGTGGGAACGGGATACACGGGTTTGTCCTTGGTGCATCCGGCCGTTGCTATAATGCATAGGAGGATAATGGTGAGGAGGTTATTGGTGAGGAGGCGGGACGTTATGTTGGGTGGTGCATATCGCATGGGACGGGTATCGGGTTTTGGGTGTAGGGTGTGGGGTGTGGGGTATCAGGTAATTGTGTTCGCCTGCGGCTCTCTAATTGTGCGCTGCGCGCTAATTATGCGTCGCGCCGCGCCGCTAATATATTGGAGTTCTGTATTCCGGTCTTCTTTTTCGTTCATCGATCTTCTTCTTCGCCAACCGATCTTCTTGTTCGCTTGATGGCGTAAACTATAGCTCCGGCCAGGAGTGCACCGCCGGCACCAAAGAGGAAATGGGTGAAAACGGGGTACAGGTATCCGGTTCTGGCAAATGACGGATATATGTAGCCGGTGGTAAAATGTACCACAATGCGGCTGAGCGGAATAACCATATATGCAATACCCCCCAAAGCTGAAAAGAGAATGATATTTTCCCGGAACAACCGGACAAAGCGATAAAGTATATCAATAACCACGCCCATCAGGATATAAATAACCGGCATGGAAGGATCGCTGAAACCCATGAACGGGAACATAACCATGAAAGCGGCTGCAAAGGTGGAAATACTCGTGGCTATAGGCAAATTCGAAGCTTTGCGTCCGATCATGAGCAGTGCCATGACCTCCAAACCGTGACGTCCGGGCATTTGCATCGGAATACGCAATTTTGCCCTGAGCACCACGGCGATGACACCCAGACTGACTAAAAACAGCACCTCCAGTACGCTGATGCTAACCGGAAATGCTCTTGATATAGTCCTTAGTTGTGACTTTCCATTCATATCCTTCATTGTTAAGTGACCGGTCGGCAAGTATAGTTATTTTATTATTTATCAGGACTGGACGCATCCAGTCGCCAACATTAATCAGTTCATCCTGGGGGATATCCATTCCATTGATATCCGTTACCGCATCGATATTTATTTCGCTGAACAATTGTTTTACGGTGTAGATATTCTTCAGTTCCCTGATCTCTCTTCCACCTACACCTATGTATCTGCCGTCAGTTCCAAATTTTCTCAACCCGATACCAGCCAGTGAACCGATGATGCCATCTTTGGTACCGGTTAGTCCTTCGAGATAAACGTTCTTTCTGGCGGCAATATCCAGCGCTTCCGCCTGGGTTAAGATCTCCCTTTTTGCCCGGAGACCCCAATTGATGATCTCTTCATCGGCCTGATCAAACAGGCATATGGCCAATCCGGCATCCGATCCGTCGGCACTTTCCCGTAAAAGAAACTCGCGGGCCAGTGCAGTTAAACCGGTGAGGTTGTCGCCATCTAATTCCAGACAGGCCGAACTGTTGTGCGAAGTGTAGGGTATTCTGCGATCGAAGAACAGCTGGTGGCGGGTGATCCCTTTCAGCACGCCCAGGTTTTCCGCTTCGATGGAACGGGCCAGCTGCCGGGCACGATAGCCGGTACCCCTGCTCTCGAGGTTGTCCGTATCATCTATCCCCAGTAATATTCTCATCCGATATGCATTCATTTACATTTCGCACAAAAATAGTTTTCCTGCCGACAATCGCAAATGATAAAAAGGGGTGACGGGTTTCGTGTATCAGGTATCGGGTTCTTAAATCTTGAAACTTTTTGTTTAGAACTTTACTTTTTGCCTTTTTGCCCTCCTGCCGTCCTGCCTTATTTTAAGAACGTATTCCCGCTCATCGTAAAAGCCGTCACCTTATCCCCATATCCCCACTCTTTAGGCCACCCCGGATTTTTCCAGGTTACGGTGGTATCCTTGTTTACGTAAATCATCGCGTCGTAGGGTGGCGAGTGACTTATAGCGGGTTGGTTGCCTGAATAAAAGGTGTTACCCCGGAGCTCCACACCAGCAGTTCGGTGTCCCCGGATGCTGGTATGCGCCGTATTTCTGATTGTATTATTTTCCACCAGATATCCTTTGCTGCCTTCATCAATGAACATCCCGTTATTGGGCGATGCATGGTTAAGTTCACTTCGGAGGATATCGTGAATATCGTTCCCGGAAATGACCGATCCGGGCTGAAATCCTAACGTATAAATACCTCCTCCATCGCCGAGCATCTGCATGGCATGATGGATTTTATTACGCAAAATCCGGTTGCCATGGGAGGAGGTCGGCAAGGGATTCCATTGCCATCCAACGGATATTCCGGTATAGGGCAGATCATATATTTCGCTGTCAGAAATTTCATTATTTGCACAGAAACCCAGCCAGATTCCCACGGATCCCTGAAATGCCATCCCGGCATGATAAACCTTGCACCTGGTAAAGGAATTATTCACGGGCAAAAGAACGGAATCTTTCAGTGGGTCGAAAGTCAGGCCGATCATAGCTCCGGTTGCTCCGATGTCGGTAATTTCCAACTCGTCGATCAGGTTTCTCCGGCATCCTTCCCGCAGGTATATGCCATTGCCGCCAATCCTGCTGAGCACACAGCCGGTGAATTTGCAATCTTCAGCCCATCTCATTTCGATTGCAGGTATCACCAGACCAGCACCCCCTGTGGCCTCCGTTTTTCCCGGATAATAGAATCCTGCCTGCAAACCATCGTGGCTGAAAGCTGGAAGGATATAGGCACAATCCTGAAATTTAATGTTCCTGAATTCCAGATTCCGAACAGGCTTACCCCGTTCTCCGGTGAGTTCCACCAGCCGTGGTATAACGGCAGCAATTGCCAATATTTTTTCAGGCACCTGGCCCGGCAATGGCTTATAATAGACACGATGGGCATTACGGTCGAGTGCCCATTCGCCCGCTTGGTCTAAAAATGTAGGATCACCTTCCAGAAAACAACTGTAACGGTCGGCATTACCCGCAAATATGGAATTATATGAACCATCGTATATTGCAAATGGCGGTTTAAGCACCACTTCCGCCGGTGATGGATTCACACCGCTTGCGCGAAAGCGTGATGTCGTCCAATCCTTAAAAACCACCATCTCGAACTCCCCTATGGGCGACAGGTTCTCAAAATAACCCCTGTCTTTCACTGCCACCGTGATATTGCGAACGCTTGAATCAGGGTTATATATCCATCTCGATTTGGTCAGATAGATACGCGGCAGTGAGTCGGTGATGTTTGGAGTTCTGGCCTTGGTGGCACGAATTCCATCGATAAATAATTGTTCAAAATAGAGGGACGAATCAATATCGGCCCACCAGATACCCAGACCGCCATCGTGGAACCTATTGATAATCCGGCCGCCCGAAATTATGGTTTTACCCCCAGGCGTCCCTTCCCAAATGACTTTCGATTTTTCGGATCCGCCATCGGCCGCCGAGAATACCAGGGGATTTTTAAGGTACCAGGTGCCTTCGCCGAAGATTACACGAATGTCCCGATTGGGATTGTCGGTCCGGATTTTGCGCGCTGCTTGCTGAGCTGCCTCTGTGCTATAGAATGGCTGGGATTTTGAGCCTTTATTTTGATCGCTTCCGCTTTCGGATACGTATATCTTTTTTGCCGGCAGAATGCTGCAAGATACTGTCAGCAAAAGGATTGGGAGGATAGCCTTTGTTTTCATAACCGAAAGATACTGAATTCGTGCAAAGTGCCCGGGCAAAGCTGTTGTGAAAGTGATGAAAATGGACATTCCATCCGAGAAAAGTGAGTAAATTGGTCACTGCATATGAACAGCAAGGGTTACGATATCTGGAAAGAAGCGGTTAATGAATTTCTTAGTAAAAAATTGAAACGATAATTTTCGGGTTATGGTGGAAAATCATCCTGTCGGATTGGAATCTGAATCATTGAGAATTCTTGAAAAAGCGGTGAACAGCCTGAGCAGCGGGTTTCAGTCAATGGATGAGTTCCGCTCCATTCCTTATGATATGAAACTGCTGGAAGATATTCTGATGCAGGCTGCTGAGCGTATGAAGGACAATTTTCCGTATTTCCATCCGATGTATGCCGGTCAAATGATGAAACCCCCGCATCCGGTTGCAAGACTTGCTTACATGCTTTCGCTGTATATCAATCCCAATAATCACGCTCTGGATGGTGGCCGTGCCAGTTCGCGGATGGAGAAGGAAGCCGTGGCTGTTATTGCCGGGATGTTTGGCTGGGAAGTTTTTCTCGGTCACCTCACCGGCGGTGGTACCATGGCCAATCTGGAGGCATTATGGGTGGCAGGACAGGTGAACCCGGGAAAGCTGACAGTAGCCTCCACTCAGGCACATTATACGCACGACCGCCTGAGCAAAGTGCTCGGCCTGCCGTTTAAAACCGTACCCGCCGACCGGCAGGGCAAAATGGATTTGACGGCTTTAAGGGCCCTGCTTGATAAAGAGCCGATCGGAACTGTAGTCGCCACTGTAGGAACCACGGCAACCGGGGCCACCGATCCGTTGCCGGAAATCATGCGGCTGCAGGAACAATACAAGTTCAGGATCCATGCCGATACTGCATACGGCGGATATTTTACCCTGGCTGATAACCTGGCACCGGCAACGCGGGAGGTTTACAACAGGTTAAGCGAGGTGGATTCCATCGTGGTTGATCCGCACAAACACGGGCAGCAACCCTATGGCTGCGGCTGTATCCTATTCAAGGATCCATCGGTCGGGCAATATTACAAGCACGATTCTCCGTATACGTATTTCAGCTCCGATGAGCTGCATCTCGGCGAAATCAGTCTGGAATGCTCGCGCCCGGGAGCTTCAGCAGTTGCTCTCTGGGCAACCCAAAAACTGATGCCTCCGGTGAAAAACAGCGAACTGGCCGGATTGCTGGCCAAAGGCCGCCGGGCAGCATTACGGCTTTTTGATCTGTTAAGCGCTGATCCCCGGTTTATTACGGCTTTCCCTCCCGAACTCGATATCATCATCTGGGCACCGGTGGCACCCTCGGTAAGCGAAGCTTCCCGAAAATCACGTGAACTGTTTGCCGAGGCACAAAAAAATAGCCTTCACCTGGCGCTCGCGGATTTGCCGTTAAAATTCTTCGATCCCGAAAAAGCAGGCATGCGTCGCGATCAGGACCACATGGTTTGTTTGCGGTCGGTTTTGATGAAGCCGGAACATGAGGAGTGGGTTAGAAAAATCTGGGAAGTCCTCGATCATTCGGCTAAAAATATCGGATTATAATAATCAGTAAACTAAACTTCATATCATGACAAAGCGAAGAGAATTTATCAGGCAGAGCGTGGTGGGATCCGCTGCTATTGCCATCGGCGGTATGGGCTTCTCGGCCAAGTCCTATGGGTCGATTATCGGGTCAAATGATCGTATCAATATAGCTGTTATTGGAATACGGGGTCGTGGAGAGTTTCATATCAGTGAATGGGCGGGTCTGAAGGATGCTCGTAACGTCAGGATCAAGACCCTTTGCGATGCGGATGAACAATATTTTGCCGAACGTTCGGCTCTGGCTGAAAAGCTTACCGGCTTTAAGCCTGGTGCCGAGTTCGACATGCGACGGGTGTTCGACGATAAGGATATTCACGCTGTATCGTTTGCAGTTCCTAATCACTGGCATGCGCTGGGGACCATCTGGGCCTGTCAGGCTGGTAAGAATGTATATGTCGAGAAGCCTGCATGTTACAATGTTTTCGAAGGCCGCCAAATGGTGGCAGCAGCCCGAAAATATAACGTCAGGGTACAGACAGGTTGCCAGAACCGATCAATCCCCAATGTGATGGCAGCCATGAAATTGTTGCATGATGGGGGTATTGGAGAGGTATTCATGGCACGTGGATTGTGCTTAAAACCCCGCGATTCCTTTGGTATTGCCCCTGATAGTCAGGCGCCGGCATCGCTGCATTACGATATCTGGCGAGGACCGGCTCCGATGCGCCCGTACAACGAAAAGCGGGTACACTACAACTGGCACTGGCACTGGGATACAGGCAATGGTGATACCGGTAACCAGGGACCGCATCAGTTCGATATTGCCCGCTGGGGACTCAATAAGCATGAACATCCGGTAACAGCTTATTCATCAGGCGGTATCTACGGAATTGATCCGAAGGAGTGCTCGCAGGAAACGCCAAATACCCAGACTTCCGTTTTCAAGTATGCCGATGGCAAGATTCTTGAATTTGAAACCCGCGGACGTTTTACCAATGGTGAATCGAAGCTTGACATCAAAATCGGGAACATGTTTTACGGGACCGAGGGGTACATGGAAATCAACGCAGGCACCTGGAAGGCCTACAAGCAGAGGGAGAAGGAGCCATTTGCCGTATCTGCGCCTGAGATTGCTGAAGGAGCCATTGACCCCACCTTCAAGACAGCTCCGGGTGGATCAGAGCACTTTGCCAACTTCCTCGATGCAATCCGTTCGGGCAAGGATTCCGACCTTAATTGCGATATTCTCGACGGGCATATGTCGGCTGCTTTACCACATCTGGCCAACGTATCCTATCGCTTAGGCAGGGAAATCCGGTTCAATGGAGCAACGGAGAAATGTTTACATGATGCTGAGGGTGATGCAATACTAACCCGCGTTTATCGTAAGCCTTACGTGGTACCTGAGAAAGTTTAATATGAAAAACGATAAAATCGGCCATCCGTCGCAATTTGGCGGAATAGAAACCTCTGTCCTCGACAATGGCGCCGGGCGTGGTGTTCGCATCGCCTGGATAAATACGGGCTCAGGATTACGCTATAAAGTGGTGATCGACCGAGCAATGGATATCGCTGAAGCCTTTTATAATCAGCACGGCCTGGCCTGGATCAGTAAAGCAGGAATCCGGCCACCGGAACCTGCAGCCTATGTTGGTCTCGAATGGCTGCGGAACTGGGGAGGAGGCCTTGTCACTACCTGCGGTATTAGCTATATGGGCAGTCCGGAATCCGATGAGCACGGGGTGCGCGGTCTGCATGGCCGTATCAGCAACCTGCCAGCCGAAATCGTATCCATCATTCAACCTGATCCGCAAAATGGGAAGATGGATTTCAGCATCATGGGGATCATGCGGGAATCGGGAGTATTCGGACCTCACCTGGAGCTCGAACGCACAATTTCAGGTACCCTCGGTGTGCCCGAAATCCGCATTTCCGACCGCGTGACCAACCGTGGTAACTCACCTGCACCGCATATGCTTCTCTATCACTGCAATATGGGCTGGCCATTGATCGACAAAGGCGCTCAGCTTAATTGGAAAGGTAAGTGGCAGTCGCGTGGCAATGATCTGGATAATGAAATTTTTCATGAGGGCGGAACATACCGCGAATGTCAAGAACCAATGGATTCGCACCATGATGGTGGCGAAGCCTGTGCATTTATCGATATAGAGCCTGACGCAGCCGGAAATTGCATATGCAGCGCAGTAAATCCAACACTGGGAATCGGTTTGGAAATCAGTTTCAAAAAAGAGCAGCTGCCCTGGCTAATCAACTGGCAGCACTGGGGCAAAGGCGAATATGTTACCGCCCTGGAACCTGCCACCAACCTGACAGTCGGACAAAGCCATGCCCGGACCAATGGCTCGCTCATAATACTGAACCCGGGCGAAAACCGCGAGTACGAATTAAAGCTCAGGATGTGCTGATCATCACATCAAATATTATCATAAGATGAAAAGACCAATCATTCTCCTGGTAACGCTGATGGTAGCGTTTACTGGCTTTTCTGCCGTCGATGCTACGTCGCATGACTGGATCGTTAAGAATTTTGCAAAAAGTGCGGTCCCGCCTTTTTCCTTTGTTTACGGGGGTAAGGAGTCGAAGACTTTTATCCGGTCGTGGGAATACCGGATGGAGAAACTGGCAACCGCCGATCCTGCTGTTGAGAAATCACTGTATTCATGGCGCGACCCGAAAACCGGTCTGCTGGTTAAATGCACAGTAACCGGATATTCCGATTTTCCGGCTGCCGAGTGGACCATCGAGTTTAAAAACAGTTCGAAAATCAACACTCCGCTGATCGAAAAGGCTAAAGCGGCGGATTACACTTTCAGATATGACCAGGAGGGATCTGTTACCCTGCACCATTCACGTGGCAGCAGCGGCGAACGGTCGGATTTCGAAGGGTACGAAGATGTTCTTGGTGCAGGCAAAAATATTTACATGACCCCATCAGGTGGTCGTTCATCGGATAATACGGCATTCCCGTTTTTTAACGTTGTGATGCCCGGAAATCAGGGCGTCTTAACTGCTATCGGGTGGACCGGAAAATGGTATGCTGAGGTGAAACAGTCAGATTCAAAAAGCTGGTCGCTCAATGCCGGAATGGAGCGCATGAAACTTGTGCTGTATCCCGATGAGCAAATCAGGACCCCTGAGGTTTGCCTGCTTTTCTGGAAGGGTGCCGACCGTATGGTTGGCCATAACCTGTTCCGGCAATTTGTTTTGAAACATCACAGCCGGATGATCAACGGTAAATTTGCAGAGCTCCCACTGGCAGCCTCATTGGGTGCCGGCGGACCACAGCCATGCAACGAACACAGCTGTGCCACTGAAAGTTACTGTGTTGCCATGACGCAACGGTTCAAGCAGTTCGGAATCCTTCCCGAGGTCTTTTGGATTGATGCAGGTTGGTATACCGGATGCGGATCGTGGTGGGACCATGTCGGCAACTGGACAGTCAATACCAACAATTTCCCCAATGGGCTGAAACCGGTGTCGGATGCGGTTCATGGCGTTGGAGCAAAATTTATCCTTTGGTTTGAGCCGGAGCGGGTTTATGCAGGCTCCAATTTTGACCAGGCCCATCCTGATTTTCTGATCCGGATTCCCGACACGGTGAAAAATCCGGAGCTTGGCCGGTTCAGCCCTGTCAACCGGCTCTTTAACCTTGGCAATCCCGCTGCACGCGAATGGCTGACTAAATATATATCAGATTTTATCCGAGCCAACGGGATCGATTATTATCGCCAGGACTTCAACTTCGATCCCTATCCTTACTGGAAATATAACGATAAGCCCAATCGAATTGGCGTCACTGAAATCCGGCATATCGAGGGGCTCTACGCTTACTGGGATGCCCTACTTTCGAATTTCCCCAACCTTATCATCGACAACTGCGCCAGTGGTGGGAGGAGGCTCGATCTCGAAACCATTACACGTAGTTCACCACTTTGGAGGACCGACTATGATTACGGTGAACCTAACGGCTATCAGAGCCATACTTATGGCCTGAATTTCTACCTGCCACTCCACGGAACGGGAAACGTTACTGCATCGGTATACACCTTCCGGTCGAGCATGAGCACTGCCATGGTATCCAACTGGGATCTCTACAATGGGAACAATTCGCAGGATTTACTCCAGACGATCACGCGGGATTTCAAAAGGTTGAGACCTTATTATTATGGTGATTATTACCCTCTTACCCCGAATGTAAAAATCACTACTGATAGTATCTGGTTGTCGTATCAGCAGAACAGACCCGACCATGGAGATGGCATTATTCTCGCTTTCCGGCGACCAGCATGTGATGTGGAGAGCATTACCGTAAAACCAAAGGGGCTGGAGATCAATGCTAACTATTCAGTTTTGTTTGAGGATACCGGTATAAAAATGATTAAAACCGGAGCAGAGCTGATGAAGGGGTTGCTTTTGCAAAACAAGGAAAAACCCGGCTCCCTGTTGATCATCTATAAAAAGCAGTAACTTTGTTTCCATGAGGAAATATATTTCGGTAATAGTATTGATGATATTCGTATTCGATGCCGGAGGATATTACTTATGGTTCAGCTTGTTGCAAAATAATATCCAGCGGGAGGTCAGGGAGGAGATTGAAAAAGGCCTGAAGGATGAGGAACTGGTGCTGATCAAGGTTCCTGCCAATTCTGATCAGGGGATCGAATGGATAAAGCCCGGACAGGAATTTCGGCTGAATAAGGAAATGTTTGATGTCGTAAGATCCGCCACTATCGGCAACGAGAAATATTATTACTGTCTGAACGATACGAAAGAGAAAAAGCTTATTGCGGGATTTACCAGCAAGTCGAAAAAAAGCAACGATAAAAGAATTAGATTGTCATTCTCATTTCAGTATTTCCCCGTCCAATTTAATCTGAATACAAACAAAAATATTGTCAATTTTATTTATCCTTCATTTGTTTGGCAATATAAATCAAACACCCCTGATATTCATTCCCCGCCGCCCAAAACTATTTGATTTTCAAGCCGATCGTTTCAGTTAATCAAAGAATTTCAAATAGTTATTGCTATTCGGTTTGAATAGCATATTCCGATATTTTAATAATGCGAGAAATGAAGAAAATTTTATTTTCCATCTGTATTTTGATAGGTATTTGTGGCAATTTATTTGCTCAAAATGGAGTTGTTGATACCACAAAGGCAATTAAGCTTGATGAGGTAATTATTAAAGCAAACAGAATGCCCGTAAGGTTGAAAAATAACCCGGGATCTGTTTCGCTGGTGACTTCCGAAGGATTGGCGAATATGCCAAAAGGGATTGCCGTTGAGGAAGCGCTACGATTGGTTCCGGGTGTGCGGATCGATAATCAGCATGATGGTGAACGTGTGCATGTTTCTATCCGCGGTCAGGGTATTCTTACCGAAAGAGGATTACGTGGAATCGGTGTCATTATTGATGGTATTCCTGTGAACGATCCTTCAGGATTTGCCCCGGATTTGTATGATGTTGATTGGAGTACTGTTAAAAAGATTGAAGTATTACGGGGCCCGGCCGCCGGATTATATGGGGGTGGTGGAGCAGCAGGAGTATTGAATATCAGTACTTTCGATGGTGGAGCGAAACCCATCGGAGGCGAGGTAAGCCAAACTCTGGGATCAAACGGATTCTCAAAATCACTTTTCCAGCTCGATGGAGCAAAGGGAAATATGGATTATCGGATCAGTTATTCACGGACCGATGGCGATGGTTATCGCGACCACCAGGCTTTCTGGAGCAATAAGCTTTATGAAAAGATAAATTTTCACCCTGGCAAAAAGCTAACTATTACACAGATCTTGTCGCGCACCGATTACTTCCAGCAGAACCCTGAAGGCCTCAACCGCGGTCAGTTTGATAATCTATTGCAGGCCAATCCTGATGCTTCTCCATTTAATGAATATCAGAAAACAAACCGGACCACCATGGGACTGGTGGGTTCCTATTTAATCAATGAAAATCAGGACATTCAGGTATCCGCCTTTCTCCGGTCCTGGGATTATAAGGAAACCAGCAACAGGTGTGCTGAGTACAGGACCTACACAGTGCCGGGAGCAAGTGCACAATATAACCTCCATCTGGGAAGTGGGAAAGTAAAAAATCATATCAGCCTGGGTACCGATTTAAAATGGCAGAATATCAACATGTACAAGCTGCAGAGCGCCAGCAATCCGAACAGAGTTGAAAGTATTGATGAAACCAATCTTGAGACAGGGCTGCTGCTTGCAAACCAGGTTATTTCACAGGCTAGTTTCGGGGCTTATGCTTTATATAAACTCGAAATTGGGAAATTTAATCTTATGGCAAGCCTTCGATATGATGAGATGGATAATACTCTGACTGATAAAATGGTAGGACTTGATTCAGCAATCACTTCAAAGGATTTCACCAAGGTTTCCGGCCGTATCGGTGCCAGTTATTCTGTGTCGGATGCTTTAACCGTGTTTGCCGATTGGAGCCAGGGTTTCATGCCGCCATCAACCGAAGAGCTGGCTAGTAACCCTGTAGGATATAGTGGTTTCAATACCCACCTGGTTCCGGCAGTTTCCACCAGCCAGGAAATCGGACTGCGCGGATTTCTGAGCGATAAATTAACTTATGAGATAACCGGATTTATCATGAATACCGAAAATGACTTTTTCCGTTTCAAGCAAGCGGGCAGAGGAAATCAGGAGGTATTTTACGGAAATGCAGGTAACAGCAAACGAATGGGTATCGAAACAAATGTATCGTACAAGATCCTCTCGAATCTGAGTTTGGAGGTAGCCTATACCTATGCTGATTATAAATATACCTCTGCAACTATTGATCCGGTGTATACCGATCAGACCTATGTATTAACCACTCCACCAGTAGCTGGACAATGGCTGCCTAATTCACCAAAGCACCAGCTTTACGGGGAAGTCGTATATGCGCTGAACAAAAATATCAAGATCAGTTTAGGGACCGAATATCAGTCGAAATGGGCCATTTATACTGATGCAAAAGCCTATAGCGGCACACTCGATCCTACGATTTACCAAAATTGGCAGGATGGATTTAACCTTTACCATGCTCGCGTTGCCTGGCAATGGAAGCTTAAAGGCTTGCTTGGAGAATGCAGCGTGTTTGCACGAAATTTTACCGGAGCAAAATACATGGCATTTACTGAACCGGACCCTGATGGGAATTCTTACCAACCTGGACCGGGAAGAGAAATATTTGGCAGCATAAAAATCAGGTTCTGATTAGTCTGTCTTTAATTTGTCCTGGCATCCGGATTGGTTTTTGACGAACGTAATGCGATATTCTTTGTCAGCCCTTGTATATTAAGTATATTTCGCACAAATTATTGTGATAATTTATTCAATTTGAACAGAATGGCAAACGAGGCTGGAATTCAAAAACTGCTTCAGGATCTTGAATTGCAGCGAAAAGAACTTGAGCTGCAGAACGAGGAGTTGCGCCAGAGCGAGGATCGATATAAGTCATTATTCCAGAATAACCATTCTGTTATGTTAGTGGTCGATCCGGATAACGGACAAATTATGGATGCCAACCTAGCCGCAAGTAATTATTACGGCTGGACCAATGCTGACATCTGCCAAAAAAATATTTCCGATATAAATACACTCTCTCTAAAGGATATTAAAGCGGAGATGAGTCTGGCTATAGCGGAAAACAGGAAACACTTCCTTTTTAAGCATAAGCTGTCAGACGGAAGAGTCAGGGATGTGGAGGTTTTCTCGGGACCTATCAGTTACCATGGCAAAACGTTTTTGTATTCCATTATACACGATATCACCGAGAGTAAGCAGGCTGAAATTGAAAAGACTAATCAGTCAAATATCCTTTCGAACCTTATCATCAACCTTCATGAAGGGATTCTGCTTGAAGATTCCGAGCGGAAGATTGTACTTACGAACCAGTTGTTTTGCGATATGTTTGGAATTCCTGCGCCTCCGGAACTGTTGGTTGGCGGAGATTGTTCCGAATCAGCCGAGCAAAGCAAGGGGATGTTTAAGAATCCGGTGAAATTTGTCGCTGAAATCGATATAATTCTTACCGAGAAGGTTCCTGTTTTTAATGATCAGCTCGAATTGAACGATGGCCGCTTTTTTGAAAGGGATTATATTCCTACCTATTTAAATGGGAACTACAGCGGCCATTTATGGAGGTACAGGGATGTAACTGAACGCCAGCAGGCGCAGTTAAAGCTTGCGAACAGCGAGAAGCGCTTTAGTCAGGTCGTTGAAAAAACGCAAGAGGTAGTTTGGGAAGTAGATGTCGACGGTTTATATACTTATGTGAGTCCACTGGCTTTTCAGATTTACGGATATACCCCTGACGAAATGGTCGGGAAGATGCATTTTTACGACATTTTCCCTGCTGAACATCGTGAAGAGTTAAAGGAGATGGCTTTTGGCGTTTTTCGGGAACTTGGTGAATTCAACAATTTCACGAATACCATTGTCAAGGCTAATGGTGAATATTGCATTTTAACTACCAGCGGAATTCCAAATATTGGGCCTGACGGCAATCTGGAAGGCTATCGGGGTCTTGATGCGGATATCACTGAAAGGACAAAAATTGAAGATAATCTGATCAAACTTTCGCAGGCCGTCGAGCAAAGTCCAATCATGACGATTATTGCCGATCTGAACGGGGATATCGAGTACGCGAATCCCAAAGCGTTGGATTTGACAGGATATCCATTAGATGAATTGATAGGGAAAAACCCCAGGATTTTCCAATCAGGCCGAAAGCCCAGGGAGGAATATGAGGAACTTTGGCAAACTATCGGCTCGGGTAATGTTTGGAAAGGCGAGTTTCTGAATAAAAAGAAAAATGGCCATTCTTTCTGGGTATCGTCAATAATATCCCCTGTGATAAGTGATGGAAAAATTACGCATTATATTGCAATTCAGGAGGATATAACTGACCGAAAGATAGCTGACGAAAAGGTTAGGCAGCAAAACGAGCAATTAAATGCCATCATCAGCGCTGTGCCCGATTTGATTTTCGTAATAAATGGAGAGGGATTATACACGGAGCTGGATAGTACCAGCCGGGATAAGTTCTATGAAACAGATTCGGCTGATTTTCATCTGAAATACGTCCAGGAGTGCATCAGCACGAAGAAGATTGTTACCTATGAGTTTTCCGAGTCATCCTCCAGCGAGGTCAGTTATTTCGAAGCTCGGATGGCGCCTTTGGGTCCAGATGAAGTCCTGACTTTTATCAGGGACATCACAGATCGGAAAAGATCAGAAAAGGAAATTGTTGATCTGAATGCTAATCTGGAGAAGAATATCGAAGAAAGAACACGCCAATTAGCTGAGAGTGAATTCAATTACCGGACAGTAGTTGAAAATGTCAAGGAGGTTATTTTTACTACCGATATCAATGGATTGTGGTTATTCCTAAATAAAGCATGGGAAGAATTAACCGGTTATACGACAGGTGAATCGATTGGCAAATTATTCCTGGATTTTGTGCATCCCGATGACAGGCAACGCAATACTGATTTATTCACACCCTTGATCAACCGGGAAAAAGAATATAGCAGGCATTCTGTCAGATACCTGACTAAAGACGGAGGATTCAGATGGGTCGAAGTTTTTGCCAGGCTGGGATTGAATGATCGGGATGAAATAACCGGGACCTACGGTACCTTGAAGGATATCACAGAACGAAAGCGGGCACAGGACTTTGAGGATGAATTGCTGGCCTTGTCGCTCCAATTAACAGGGGTTGCGGGCCCTGAGATATCGGCGGCACTTGATTTGTCATTGAAAAGGATCGGTAGTTTTCTGGAAGCGGACCGTGCCCACCTATTCGAATTTGATCCGGCTGGTGAAACCATGAGCAACACCCATGAATGGTGCAATGAAGGGGTTACACCAGAAATTGGTAATATGCAGAATATCCCCAACGAGGTCCTGCCCATGTGGATGTCGAAACTCAGGAATCATGAGAATATCATCATTTACTCAGTAAAGGATCTCCCGGATACGTGGATCGCTGAACGTGAAATTCTGGAGGCCCAGGCGATCCAGTCGCTTGCCGTGATTCCTGTTTCCATTGAAGGTAGCCTGATCGGTTTTGTGGGCCTTGATTCTGTTTTAAAGCAGAAAGAATATCAGGCATCAGAAATTAATATGTTAATGGTCTGGAGCAACACCCTGGCGAGCCTGGTAAATAATGAACGTAAGGAGCTGCTATTGGATCAGACACGCAGGAATTATGAAACTTTCTTCAATACTATTGATGACTTTCTTTTTGTTCTCGACAACTCGGGGAATATTATTCATACCAATAAATCAGTCATTGAACGTCTTGGCTATAATGCTGAAGAGCTTGTTGAACAAAGTGTCCTGATGGTCCATCCCGAAGAGCGCCGAGCAGAAGCCGGACGGATTGTTGGCGAAATGCTTGCCGGTACGGCAGATTTTTGCCCGGTACCGCTGATTACCAAATCCGGTCATTTTATTCCGGTGGAAACAAGGGTAAAACTAGGTCATTGGGATGGGAAACCAGCCATTTTTGGCGTCAGCAAAGATATCTCGCAGATCAAATTATCGGAAGAAAAGTTCTCCAAAGCATTTCAGTCGAATGCTGCACTCATGGCAATATCCGGATTTGAAGACGGGATGTTTAGAGATGTAAACGAAACTTTTCTCAAGACTTTAGGCTTTTCGCGCGATGAAATAATTGGCAAAACATCAAACTCGCTAAACCTTTTTCCTGATCACGCCATCAGGAACAATATTGCCAGAAAAATAAAGGAAAAAGTTGCGATCCGAGATGTTGAAGTGGAGGTCTTAAAAAAGGATGGCTCTCTAATGACCGGCCTTTTCTCAGCTGACCTGATTCTTATCGGTAACGATTTGTGTTTTTTAACCATGATGGTTGATATTACAGATCGTATTCGTGCCGAGGAGGAGATCAGGCAGGCAAGGGCAGCTGCTGAAAAAGCCGACCTCTCAAAGAGTGAATTTCTTTCCCGGATGAGCCATGAACTGAGAACACCTTTAAATTCCATTCTGGGTTTTGCTCAATTACTTGACATGGCTGAACTTAACCCGGGTCAGAAAAAAGGGGTGGGGCATATTATGCGCAGTGGAAAACATCTGCTGAAGATGATCAATGAGGTTCTTGAAATTTCAAGGATCGAAGCTGGCCGACTTTCACTCAATCTGGAACCGATCCAGATAAAATCAGTGATTGGAGAAATGCTGGATACGGTGCAGCCACTTGCCGAGAAACGGAACATTGTACTGAAAATGGTAACCACTTCAGCAAATCAATTATACGTAACAGCTGACAGGCAGCTGGTCAACCAGGTTTTACTGAATTTGCTGAATAATGGGATCAAGTACAACAATGAAGGAGGATCAGTAAGTGTAAGCACTGTGCAGATGCCGGTTGATTGTGCCGGGATTACCTATGTCAGAATCAATATTTCTGATTCAGGTAAGGGAATTTCTGAGAAAAACCTGTCCAAAGTTTTTAATCCTTTCGAAAGGATCGGGGCAGAAATATCGGAAACTGAAGGCTCCGGTCTCGGACTGGCTGTCGCCAAGAAACTGATCGATAATATGGGTGGCAATATTGGAGTGGAAAGCGAACCTGGTGTGGGAAGTACTTTCTGGATTGAGCTCCCTCTCTGCGATCCCCCAAAAGTATTAAATGAAAAATCGGAAGATATTACTGTGGTTGAATCCGGATTTGCCACAAAAACAGGAACCATCTTATATATCGAAGACGATATTTCAAATATTGAACTGGTTGAGGAAATTATTGGAAATCAATGCCCGGGGATACGCCTGATAACCAAAATGAATGGAGAAAAGGTGGTTGACATTACCATGGAATATGAACCTGATCTCATCTTGTTGGATCTCAATTTACCTGGTATACCTGGTGCTGAAATCCTGAAACTTCTTCTTGATGAAGAAGAAACCAGAACGATTCCAGTAGTTATTGTCAGTGCAGATGCCATGCCACAGCAGGTTGAAAAGATGTTGAATGCGGGTGCCCGGAGATTTTTGACTAAACCATTAAATGTCATTGAGTTTTTGAAAGTCATTGATGAATATGTTATTGGTCGTGCCAAATAATGTATTTATCTTCGTTAGTCCATACAGATTTAGAAAATCATGCTTGATGAGTCATTTAAAAATGCGGCCATCCTGGTAGTCGATGATCAGGAAGCTAATATTGATATCCTGGTCGGATTTTTGGAAACTCAGGGTTATAATAATATCAAGTCAACTGTACATCCCAGAACAGTTATTGCCCTGGTAAAGTCCTTTGATCCAGATATTATTCTCCTCGATTTATTGATGCCGCACCTTTCAGGCTATGAAATTCTTGCTCAATTAAAGCCAATGATTCCGGCTAACAACTATTTGCCAATATTGGTGCTTACTGCAGATATTACGTTGGAAGCCAAACAACGTGCGTTAGCTTTGGGAGCAAAAGATTTTCTCGCTAAACCTTACGATTTGCATGAGGTTGGATTACATATAAAGAACCTTTTATTTACCCGTTATCTGACTCAGCAGTTGGAAAACCAGAAAATTATCCTTGAAGAAAAGGTCAGGGAGAGAACTGCTGAACTTGAACAAAAAATAACTGAATTGACTGCAGGCCAAGATGTGGCAGAAGGTTAAAGTTATCTTGTTTTTTCTGCTTTGCAGTTGTTCTGGCCCAAAAGAGATCCTGAATGTTTGCTGTTCAGACTCCAACGACCTGATCCAAATACTGCAAACCCAGCCCAAGCTTCGAATACAGAGGTTTAACTCACCTGATGATGCGGCAAGAAAGGCAGATGAACGACAAGCGCTACTCATTACTGCAGATCAATATCCTTCAAATCAGGTACAGCTTTCCGCTGAGTTTTTTGCACAGATCAAGAGTAAGAAATTGCGGGTTTATATTGAATACCCGTCCTATCTTCCTGGTTTAGAGCTGGAAAAACCAGTGAAGAGTCCGGTGGATCGGGTTGTCGTGAATTCCTCCTTCTTTAATTCATTTCCTGACAGCTTAAGTATTCTGGTGGTTAATGGCCTGAGTTTTATTCCTGTCAATCAGGTGCGCAGCCACCTGGTTGTGGCCAAAGTCGCTGGATTTGACCACGCATTATTTGGTTTACCCGAAAAAACCTCACCCTTGTTGTTTGAGCTTCCCGATTATTCAGCCCTGGTTTCAACAACCTGCCTAAGCCGGATGATTACCGGAAGGTTCGCTCCCCAGAAAGAATGGACCGCAGTCTGGAAAAATATCCTGCACTACCTGCTGCCCGGGGCACAGATTGAAAACCTGAACTGGAATCCATCGGTCAGGCCAACCTACGGGATTAATCAAACGCTGCCTTCCGGATACCAAAGAAAGGCTGTAAAATCAGGTATTGAATGGTATGAAAAAGCCAATATGATCGTAAATAACGGCAAAGAAGGATCTTATGAAGCTATAATGTCGGTTATTGATGAACAGGGTGCGCAACCTGTCGGGATGGTAAAAAGAGGGGATTGCATCGGTGAAACAGCCATGGCATTTGCAAGTGCCGGGGCTCTGTTTAATAATGGAAAGTACCGGTCGGTTTCAACAAACCTGCTCGATTATTACCTTGTTCACTCAACTGCCGCTCAAAACGAATGGGCCGATTCTACGCACGGTGCTTATGGTTTAATCCCATGGGGAATAACTAACTATGCCTGGTATCGAGCGAATTATGGCGATGATAATGCACGTGAAATGATGGGAATCATGGTTTCATCGGCATTAAATAAAACCGATCAGTGGGACACGATATTGATGAGGTGCTTGCTTGCCCAGTTGAGGACAACCGGTGTTTCGGGCTTCCGGGGCGACAGGATCGATCTGCCTGAATTCACTCAAAACGGATGGGAATATTTTTTCAATCGCGATATCGTAAATCTGGCTCCACATTTTGAGGCCTATCTCTGGGCCTGTTATCTCTGGGCATATGATAAAACCAAGTATCCCCTATTTTTGGAAAGAGCGGTGAAAGCTATCGAAATAACCATGAAGAATTATCCTGATGGCTGGTCATGGACTAACGGACTTGCCCAGGAAAAGGCCCGCATGCTGCTCCCTCTGGCCTGGCTTGTCAGGGTGAACGATACACCTGAACATCGCGCTTACCTCAAACATATCGTTGGAGATCTGTTGCAGTTGCAGGATTCCTCCGGTGCCATCCGTGAGGAGATCGGCGATTTGAAGATGGGCCGGTTTCCACCGCCACAAAGTAATGAGGCTTATGGTACCAATGAGGCGTCGTTGATCGGGGAAAATGGCGACAAGGTGAGTGATCTTTTATATACCACCAACTTTGCCCTTTTGGGACTGCATGAAGCTGCCTCAGCTACCGGCGATCCTGAAATCAAAACGGCTGAGGATAAACTGGCAAAATTTCTTTGCCGCATTCAGGTATATTCCCCATCACGGTCGCAGCTGCATGGGGGGTGGTTCCGTGCTTTCGATTTTGGCCGCTATGAACACTGGGGGTGCAATGCTGATCAGGGCTGGGGCGCATGGTGTATCGAAAGCGGATGGACTCAGGGATGGATTACTACCATTTTAGCACTGCGTGAAATGAATACCTCGGTGTGGGATCTGACCAGGGAATCGAAGGTTGCGGTGAATTATGAGCAACTGAAGAAAAAGATGTTCAGTGTGAACGTTCAGTAGCTTGAATTCGTGGTCAGGGACGGGGTCCCCGCTTTCGCGGGGATGACAACTCTCACGAGGGTAACTTGATCTTGAAATTTCAAAATTCAAAATTGGCCCTGGAGCTTCGTCATGACCTCCGGTTGAAACCGAAGGCTATTAATAAAGACCCAATTACCGATTTTTCTTCGTCCCCCGATCTTCTTCTTCGTCACTCGTCACCCGTCACTTGTCACAGATACATCGCATTTCTGCGTTCCTTCAGTTTCTCGTCAAGGATATAATCATCATAGTCCATGGTCCGGTCGATAATTCCTTTGGGGGTTAATTCGATCACCCGGTTGCAGACCGTTTGAATGAATTCATGGTCATGCGACGACATGAGGATATTCCCTTTAAACTTGATCAGGGTGTTGTTGAAAGCCTGAATCGACTCGAGATCGAGATGGTTGGTGGGGGTGTCAAGTATCATCACATTCGCGTTCCTGATCATCATGCGGGCGATCATGCAACGAACTTTTTCGCCACCTGAAAGCACCTTGGCCTTTTTGTAAATCTCCTCACCCGAGAAAAGCATCTTGCCCAGAAACCCGCGGATATAGTTTTCACTGGTATCGTCCGAGAATTCACCCAGCCAGTCGACTAATGTTTGGTCCTTCTCAAAGAATTTATCATTCTCCAATGGCAGGTATGCTTTTACAATGGTCTGACCCCAAACGAATGTGCCGCTGTCGGCCTGCATATGTCCCTTGATGATTTCAAAAAAAGTAGTCATGGCGCGGGTATCCTTCGACAGGAAAACAATTTTGTCATCTTTATTGATCACGAAGTTGACATCGCTGAAAAGCAGTTTCCCGTCAATGGATTTACTCAGCCCGGTTACTTCCAAAATATTATTTCCCGGTTCGCGGCCCGGGGTAAAAATGATTCCAGGATACTTTCTTGTTGAAGGCTGTATTTCCTCAATATTCAGCTTCTCAATCATTTTCTTGCGGCTGGTAGTCTGTTTCGATTTGGCAACGTTGGCGCTGAAACGGGCAATGAATTCCAACAACTCTTTCTTTTTTTCCTCCGCCTTTTTATTCTGGTTGAGCTGTTGCCTCAATGCCAGCTGACTCGATTCGTACCAGTAGCTGTAATTACCAGAAAAGAGTTGTACACGACTGAAGTCAATATCGACAATATGGGTACAAATTGAATCGAGAAAGTGCCTGTCATGAGAAACGACGAGAACGGTATTCTCGAAGTTCGATAAATAGTACTCGAGCCATTCAACGGTATCCAGATCGAGGTCGTTGGTAGGCTCATCCAGCAGCAGATTATCAGGTTTTCCGAACAGGGCGCGTGCCAGCAGAACCTTTACCTTATCCTTGCCCGTCAGTTCACGCATCAATTTCTGATGATGTTCCTCTTTAACTCCCAAACCGCTCAGTAAACTTGCTGCATTGCTTTCGGCATTCCATCCGTCGAGCTCATTGAATCGTTCTTCGAGGTCCGAAGCACGATGACCATCCTGATCGGTAAAATCGGCCTTGGCATAGAGGGTGTCCTTCTCATTCCGGATATCCCACAGAATTTCGTGGCCCATTAATACGGTATCCAGAACAATGCAATCATCGAACTCATAATGGTTCTGCTTTAATACTGAAACCCGCTCTCCGGCACCGAATGAAACAGACCCTTTCGTGTTGTCTACTTCACCATAGAGCAGCTTCAGAAAAGTGGATTTACCTGCTCCGTTAGCTCCGATAATGCCATAGCAGTTGCCGGGTGTAAACTTCATGTTGACATCCTGGAACAATATCCGCTTGCCGAACTGGACACCGAGGTTAGAGACTGTAATCATTTGATAATTCGATTGATATTTCGTTTAAAAGGGGGCGCAAAGATAGTGCAAATATCCGGGATTTTTATGGTTAAGGAATCTCATGTATCATCTCAGATACAAATCCTATCTTAGTGGGCTGTTATTTATGCCTATGATGCCCATCAGCAATTCAGAGATTCTTTTTATTATCAATCCGAATTCGGGGAGCAAGAGATATAATCACCTGATCAGGGAAATCGAGAAAATCGATCCGGAATTAACATGTATTGTTACCCGGCATAATGAAACCGTCAAGCAACTTTTCGATAGTAATATTGATAAATACAAAGTCTTTGTGTTAGTCGGTGGCGATGGAACTGTCCATGAAGGTGCCCGTTATCTGTATGATCGAAAGGATAAATTAATGGGTGTAATCCCAAACGGCTCAGGAAACGGATTTGCCTATGAACTCGGTTTTACGACTAATATCAATTGCCTTTTGGAGGATATCCATGCCGGGGAAACCCAGGTGCTGGATGTATTAAGGGTCAACCACAGGGATTGCATCAATATTTCAGGCCTTGGCTTCGACGCTTACGTGGCTCATCGTTTCAGCAAGGGCCGTACACGCGGATTTCTCACTTATGTTGGGATAACCTTCAGGGCATTGTTCAAGTTTAAGCCGGTAAATGTTACTATCAAAACCGATGAAGAGGAGATTTCAGGCCGGTATCAGATGGTTTGCTTTGCCAACAATAAACAGTTCGGCAATTATGCCTTTATCGCGCCATTTGCCAAACCGAATGACGGGGTTCTTGATATTGTGTTGATCAAGCCATTTCCGTTTTTCCTTTATCCTGCCTTTGTTGCAAGGATGTTTCTGGGCCGTCTCAGGGGTTCCAGATATATTAAGTACCTTAAGACGAGCGGGGAGGCATTGATTAATGCTGATACCAATGAGTTCCATATCGATGGGGAGCCGGTGATAATGGACCGGCCGGTAAAGGTCTCCGTCGGTGATAAAAAGCTGTATGTCATTAAAACCAAGCGTAACAAGATATGAGCCCAATCAGAACCCTCAGTATCTGTGCCACTTTAATCCTGGCTTTTGCTGGGGTTTCAAAGATCACGGCGCAGCAGGCTACTTTTACCGATGCCAAACGTAACCTGTCGCACATGGCGACTGCTTCCACTTCATCGCGATATGGCTCGTTTGCCGTGATGAACGATGATCTCACCCCAACCGATACCCTTCCATGGCGTCAACCCCGTAACCGAGGCCGCCAGCGTCCGGCAACCGCCCAGTGGGTTCAGTATGACTGGGTTCAGCCGATCGGCACAAAGGAGATCTCTGTCTTCCTGTGGGATTACAAAGGCGGCTTACCACTGCCCAAAGCCTATCGTATTCAATATTGGAACGGATCGGCCTATGTTCCGGTGAATAATCCCAAGGGGTTGGGAGTAGTCAATAAAGAATTCAATACCACTTCCTTTGATGAGGTGCAGACTAACAGTCTCCGTCTTGAAGTGGATTCGGCCCTGATGTTCGCTAATAATGTTCAGGAATGGATAGTTTACCAGTCTCCTGGGTCCCCTGACCTGCCTCCTATTGTCAGTGCCGGGGCCGATCGCGAAGTAATGGCCGGGGGGAAAACATATCTGGCAGGCAGCTATAAATCCGTTACCCCGGTGAGTAAAACCGTCTGGACGAAAAAGTCGGGACCCGGAGCAGTGGAATTCAAGGATCCGGAATCACTCAAGACAACTGCCATTTTAAAAGACAAGGGTGATTATATCCTGACCCTAACCGCCTATGAAGGCAAGCTGAGCACCTCGGAAGATATCAGTGTCAAGGTGATCTCCCTGCCACCCGCACAAAGGCTCGACGTGGTTTATACCAAGAAATATTCGATCGACAGTCCATTGTGGAACGCACGGGCAAAAGCACTGATCGTTAACTGGATTCCCTGGTGCATCGATCAGATTAACCGTACCGATATCACAACCGGTGAAGGGGGGATTGATAATTTTATCGAGGCAGGAAAAGCATTGCGCGGTGAAAAACATGGGAAACATAAAGGATATGTTTTTGCAAACGCATGGGTTCATCAGACTGTGGAATCGATGAGTATCGCACTGATGGTTGATCCGAAGGGAGATAAAAATATTATTGCCGCTCAGGAGAAAATGAAAAAGACCCTGGATAACTGGATTCCAATAATACTGGCAGCCCAGGAGCCCGACGGCTATTTGCAAACGGCTTATACATTGCGCGATACGGCCCGCTGGCACAATAAATGGGCACCCGAAACCCGTGGTAATCATGAAGGTTATACGGCCGGATATTTTATCGAATCGGCTATCAATCATTATACATTGACCGACGGAAAAGACAAGCGTTTATACAATGCAGCAAAAAAACTGGCCGATTGCTGGGTGGCAAACCTGGGACCCGGGAAAAAGCCATGGTTCGACGGGCATCAGGAAATGGAACAGGCATTGGTACGTTTTGGCCGTTTTGTCAATGACATGGAGGGCAATGGACGGGGCGACAGCTATATTAAGCTGGCCAAGTTCCTGCTCGATAACCGTGGTGGAGGCGAGGAGTATGATCAGAGCCATGTTCCGGTTCAGCAACAATATGAAGCTGTGGGACATGCAGTGCGCGCCGTTTACAACTATTCGGGCATGGCCGATGTAGCCGCCGAAACCGGGGATGTTGAATATCAAAGTGCCGTAGTGTCGCTATGGAACAACATTATCAATAAAAAATATTATGTCACCGGTGGTATCGGAAGCGGTGAAACCAGCGAAGGTTTCGGCGGAAATTATTCACTGGGCAACAACGCCTATTGTGAAGCCTGTTCAAGCTGCGGACTGATATTTTTCGATTATAAGATGAACCTGGCCTATCACGATGCGAAATATGCCGATCTGTACGAGGAAACGATTTATAATGCTCTTCTGGGTTCCCTGGATCTGGATGGTAAGAATTTTTATTACGATAACCCCCTTACCGGTAGCCAACCACGCGGATCGTGGCATGTTTGTCCGTGCTGTGTGGGAAATATTCCGCGCACCTTATTGATGATTCCTACCTGGACCTACGTAAAAGGGAATGACGGTATTTATGTCAATCTTTTTATAGGAAGCACGATACAAGTGGAGAAGGTTGCCGGAACCAACGTGGAGATGGTTCAGAAAACCGATTATCCATGGAGCGGCAAGGTTTCAATAACAGTAAATCCAAAGGAATCTAAGGAGTTTACCCTGTACGTCAGAGTGCCCGACCGGTCGACCAGCGATTTGTATACCTGCCTGCCAAAGGTCAGCGGCATGAAGTCGATTTCAGTAAATGGGAAATCCGTAAGTATTAAGCCTGTCAACGGTTACATTGCCATCAAGGGTAAATGGAAAGCCGGAGATAAGGTTGAACTTGAGCTGCCGATGCAGGTTCAGACCATCATCGCTGACAATCATATTGTTGCCGACCGTGGTAAGGTTGCCATAAAATATGGTCCGTTGATTTACAATGTTGAAGAGGCCGATGGTCAGGATATTTCAAAATCTATCGGAACCGGTCAGCTGACACCCGAATGGAGAGGTGATCTTTTAAGCGGTATTATGACGATCAAAGGTAAGTGGGCTGACGGAACGCCATTGCTCGCAATTCCGAATTATGCCCGTAATAATCGTAAAGCTACACCTGACGCAAAAACTACCGGCGGATCGCTCGTTTGGATCAAGAAAGAGTGACAAGTGACGAGTGACGGGTGACAAGTGACACGAAACAAGTGACGCGTGACACGAACCGAGCCGTTAGGCGAGCTCAGCGAAGCTAAACGCGTGACGCGGGCGAACGATGTAGGGGAGGGACCCGTGGGTCCTCCCGAGTGCCAGGTTATTCCATCAGTTCTTCTGACCGTTCAATCTAAGGTTTATGAGGAAACCAATTTTACCATTGAGCTTCCTTGAATCGTGCTAATGGATACAAACTGTTCCTTCCTAAGCACTGGGCTTTGTTGAGTTTTCCAATTTCTTGTGCTTGAAATACTCTACAATTTCCTCTTTTGTCATTTTGGAAAGCTTTGCGCTCAATTTATCTCTTTGTTCACGCATGAATCTAACAGCATCAAATGCTTTTTTAGTTGTTGTCTTCATAAATCATAAAATCTCTTGGTGAACGTATTTCCAATTCTTTGTATCCATTTTTAATGTTGATTGAATTGTAACCACGAATTCTTTGAACATTAACAATGTGTTTGAAATTCCAACTAATCAAATAGTCAGCTCGATTAATCGTCGCCAATGCAATATGCAGGCAATCAGCAAGACTTGTTTGGCCAACAACTCCTTCAGCAATATATTGTGTCGCCAATTCCACTGCCTCATCATTGGTTTCGATGAACTCAGTATTTTCAATTTTTAAATTTCTAACCAGTTCTTTAACTTTCTCTGGTGCAGAATTTAATTCGTCTTGCGTAACTGCTGAAAATAGTAGTCTGAATTCACCACTCTGAAGTCGGGTGAACAGAGGTCTGGTGAATTCGGAGAACTCTTCATCGAAATATCCGCCAAAAACGGACGTGTCAATATAAAGCCTTTGTTTCATACAATAAAGATAGTGTTAATCTCAACCTTGCCAATGGAAGGCTGTAAATGGATACATTTTCGATTAAATTGTGTTGGAATTACTGAAAATGCTAAAGCACAGACTTGTATAAAAGGGAAACGAAACGGTTACAATTTGTAACCGTTTGAAATTATTGGCGGAAGATTGGGAGAATAATGATCATGTTGGTAATTAATCAGTTTTTCACAAATCTTCTGGTCACCTTTGCCCCCTCCTCATCGGTCAAAATCAGCAGGTATAGTCCATTCTGAAGTTGGGAAACATCGAGTGTGTGCCTGAACTGTCCGCCCTCAGGGTAGATCTGAGGTTTTTCTTCGTCAGATATCACCCGGCCGCCGAGATCAAACACCCTGAACCGGATATTCTTTGCCTTTTGCAATACCAGATCCACATTCAATTTATCATTTGTCGGATTGGGATATAAATTCACGTAATCCAGTCCTGGCAACGATTCGCACAGGTTGGTAAAAAATACACACGGTACCGGCTCCACATTGTCGGTCTCTGCCTTTTTTTTCTGATCACCTCCGCTGATCCCGATGCTGCCACCCATCCTTACTGTATCCGTGACAAGCCAAACACCTTTTTCTAAACTGCCATCCAGCTTTGGGACGAAGTTCGGATCCATGCGTTTTTTCTGATAATTGAATTCTTTCAACATCGGAATTCCGATTTCGGGTGGAAGGCAAGCGAAAAAGCGCTCATTCGGATAGATCCAGAAAACAACATCTTTCCCGCTAACACTAAATGTCTCTCCATCAACAAGCACCGGAATACATAAACTAAGGAAATCCTGCCAGTTCATATCCTTCCGGTTAAATTGACGGTAAACACGGGTCGGCATATCAATTATTTTCATACTGCCGAAATTTGAAACGCCTAAAAGGATGATGCTTTCTACAGTTGGCAAAAGAGTGTCAGTTAGTTTATTAAATGGTTTAACATCTGTTGCTGTTGCGCTCATCGAAGTAGTCCCATCTTTTATAATCAGCTGTATATCGAACCAAAGATCCAATGCCCTGACTTTATACTCTATTGCAGTTGGAGAATAATCAATTCCCATGCATTTCAGAGCATCTGGCTTAAGCCGGATTGCATTCTCTAAGGGCAAAACAAGCGGAAGGGAATACGACACATGGTTCGCGTCGGGATCTGAAATATTTAGTGCTTTTGCTCCGCGGTAAACCGACCTGGCTTTCTCCGATTGCTCGGTTTTCAGCAAATCAAAGAATTGATCGGAAACCTTAAACCAGATAAGCTTATCCTCGGTATTATAGCCACCCAACTTTCTGCGACTGAATAATACAGGGACCAAGGTATCATTCATCAATCCAAATGATTCCTTGGCCTGAGCAGCCACCTGATCGATCGGACTAACATTTTCCCCATTCAGATCAGTTGTGATAACAGGATAAAAATCAAAATCATGCAAGGGCGATTTGTTTTCCTTGGGGACATACCGTTTGTTTCCACTGCCCCAGCCAACCGATCCGCCTCCTGATTTGACCTCTGCATTCCCGAGTATACCAAGAGGAACGCTGCTGGTTTTATCCTGAATAGTATGATAACTCCAACAATTTATCACGGAACCATCGGACAGCTCGTTGAGATAATAGTATCCCTCCTCATCAAACATGAAACCCAGACGGGTCAATTCCTCTTTCGACAAATCCAGGATTACTCCTTTCAGTTGAGTATCCCTGACTATTGGTACCATATCTTGCCGGGCGTTCAACACCGGCAACCCCAAACTTTTCGCGCTCTCAGTCCCTCCAGTTTTATCTAGCCTAATAGCCTCCTCAACTCCTAACCTTATCTGCTCCGCAACTCCTAACCTCTGCGGCGCCGTCTTCAGGTTTTTTTCGGCCTCGATAACTGGGTTCCAAATCAACAATGCCGATGTTATAATTACAATTGGTGCGATCATGATTAAAAATTTTAACGGATTAAAGAATTGCTTGATCTGTCGGGGCTGAAAGGAGCGCTTGGCTACAAACGGAGAAGTTTTACCTGAATTAATGAGTGATTTAACAGTATCCGCCGGGATTTCCGGTGACGTGTTTTTCAGGTGTTCAATGAATTCCTTTAAGTTGTTATCCGTTTTCATTTGCCTTCCTCCTTTCCCTGGCCAGCATTGACGCTAATATGCGTCCCTGCAATGTTTTCCGACGGTTCCAACCAATGTCGCAATTGTTCCCGTCCACGCTGAAGTCTTTTCTTAACACCAGACAGGGTTCCACCTTGTAATTCGTGGATCTCTTTTAGTGAAAAGCCAGAGATCTCGAAGAGTAAAAAGGCTTCCCGCTGTTTGGGGGGTAGTCGGTCCAAAAGGCTATAAATGACCTTCGCATCATAATCAGAATCGGGTAAAGAGTTTTTATCCACTAACATTTCTGCCAGACTTTGGTCAAAGACTCCCTGAAACCTGATCCTGCGGTAATAGTGCAATTGAAGTCGCCTGGCAATTCCATACAGATAGCTTTTAAAAGAATCTTGTTTCCGGAGTTTTTCAAGATTTCCAAAAGCTATCAGTAGGGATTCACCGGCAAGGTCCAGAGCATCATCGCGGTTACCGGTCAACCCGCGGCAATACTTCAGGAACCCTGCATGCAATGGAGTGTACAGCTCCATGAATACTTCTTGTTTCGACGGATTCAATTGCGACTATTGGTATCTGTAATATAGTGCCTTGAAAGGGGGAAAGGTGACATTAAACGGGAAAGAATATTTTATCCAATCGTCGTCTGCTAATGGAGTGGGTTAAATTATCCTACCTGTCCCACAGCGACTGAAAACTGACTGGTGCCAGCCTCTGATGCTTATCCCAAACTTTTAAGATTAAAGCAATTCTTTCAACTTTTCCCGAACTTTCTCAGGAGTTGGATTAATCGCTAGTATAACACCGTTTTTATCCACTAGGAAAGTCATACCGCCACTTCCAGAAATTCCATAGATATCCCAAATGTGATTCTGTTGATCCAGATCAACAAGGTTGATCCAAGTCCATTTTTCGGAGTCTATACGCTTTTTCATGGCATTGGTATTCTTAAATTCGGCTGCCACACCCACTATTGTAAAACCTTTATCATGATATTCATTGTAAACCGGCACCATTGTGCGGCTTTGCAGGATACATGGACCGCACCAGGTAGCCCAAAGGTCAATTAAAGCAACCTTGCCTTTGATCAGCTCGGATAAAGTCTGCTTTTTGCCTGTAAGATCTGGAAGGGTAAAGTCAACGAAATGTCCGGTAACCCGAATCTTTTCTTTTCCAATCAAAGCACTTGCCATGACGGCGGTGTAAGGATGATTTGGATACTTTTTGGCATAAGCTGGATAAATATTCTTAATTGTTATAATATCAATCGGTTGAAAAAGATCCAAAAGGTCCATGAGCAGGAGTGAATATGTATTGAGGTCCATATTTTTCCGAATCTTGTCAATTTTCCAAAGTTTAATCTCATGGCTCAATTTTTCTAATTGGCTTTGGCACTCCATAAACGCAGGAACATAGGCTTTACCATTATTTCGAAGAGAATCTCCTTTGGCTAAAATGGCTTGGCGTTCAGTAGAATCCGTTTTGGGGGAATGATATAGTTCATTCAGTTGTTTCATTTCAGCACTTTCAACCTGACCGGTTTTAACAATGGAGTCTTGAATTTTCATAATCGCTTGTCTCCGAGATCCGAAGAGGTTATTCTGTTCCATCGTATATTTCTGCCAAGCCTGATTTGTTTTGCCACCAGAAACCTTGTTTTTCTCAAACTGATCGGTGGGATGAAGCTCAATATTGACGGTTTGCTGATCTGGGAAGAATTTAAATGAACGCCATCCGCCTTCATCATATTCGCTCTTGAAGGTCAAATCCCAGGCTTCAATATCCTTAACCTCCATTTTGTACTCAAATTTTCCATCGATTATAGGTATAAAGATTTTCACGAATCTGAAATCCTCATTTACTCTTTTGAGCATAAGGGTATCGCTTTTACGGTCAATTACAGTTCCTTTCATAGTGCATGTAAAATCCTTGGAGCCACAGGAAAACAATGAAATCATTGTGAATCCGATGATTGCGATTTTTAGTGAGTTTAGGTTCATGATCTAATTATTTAAAATTCTTATTTGGTTTATTAAGTTCAGTTGATTCATCGTTATATAGACTTCCGCTGTTTATCAGGAGATTCTTAACTGGAACGTAGTTTAATGATCGGATCAGCCATCCTTCTTTCCAACTCCTCACGTCTTGGTTTCGAAATTGGCACTGACGAACCATCGCTCATTTTCAGAAAACCTCCGTCACGTCTGATTATCGATTGAACATGGTTCAAGTTTACAAGATGCGATTGGTGAGTGCGAATGAACCCACAGGATTCCAAGGCGATATCGAAATCCTTTAGTGTACGCGAGACTAGGATCTCCTTTTTGTTTTCTAAAATAAAGCGGGTGTAATTAGATTCAGCCTGGCAGCGAATTATCTGGCGAATTGGGATAAAATCGATCTTATCATCCTGAGGTATGGCGATGCGTTTATCTTGTTCATTACGTTTCTGATTGTCAACTAAATTCCTTAGCCGCTCATTTTCATCCTGAAGGCTAATTGATTTTGTCGCCTTATCAACACTGACAATAAGTTTTTTGATATTGAGCGGTTTGAGCAAATAGTCGAGTGCGTTGAATTGAAAAGCCTTGAAGGCATACTCATCGTAGGCTGTTACAAAAATGATCCCAAACCTGATATTTTCCAGTTTCTCAAGCATAGTAAAAATGTCGCCACTATGCATACGGACATCCAGAAATACCAAGTCAGGTTTCAATGAATTGATTTGGTTAAGTGCATCTTCGTTATTGGCAGCTTCTCCAACTATTTGAACCTGCGGGCAATATTGGGTTAGAAGTCCGTTCAGGTTTTTACGGTTGGCCCCTTCATCATCGACTATGATAGTACGTATTATCATAATGTAGGTTTTTGAATTGGAAGCTTGAATCTAACCACGGTACCGGCAAGGTCATTTTCATTGTCGCTGCCATCCGCTAGATTGAGGACTTCGACTGAAATTTCGTCTCCATATTGTTCTTTCATAAGCTGGATCCTTTGTCTGGTAAGTTTCCAGCCCTGTCCAAGACCACCTTTCCGCTGGTTGGTCTCGGGATGATATCCGGGACCGTTATCCTTTACCTCGCAAATGAGAAGATTATCTTCAATTCGAAAGCTGATGATAATTCGTCCGCCTTTACCGAGGCCAGATACGCCATGAATCACGGCATTCTCAACATGTGGTTGAATAAGCAGAGGTGGTATTTCAATACCGTATACATCTATAGTTGGATCAATTTGAATATCAAATTCAAATGGGAAACGTAATTGCTCAATTTCCAGGTAATTGCGTATCATATCGAGCTCTTCATTTAACCCTATAGTTGATTTTGAAGACTGGTCTAGAATTGTCCGGACAAGGTCGCCGAATTGTGAAAGGAATTGGTTGGCCTGTTCAATCTGCTTTTCATTGATTAAGTTCTGTATCGAGCTCAAGGCGTTAAAAAGAAAGTGTGGGTTCATTCTGGAACGGACAGCATCAACCTCTAATTGAGCGATTTTGCGCTTCAGCACTAAGCGGTTTTCATTTCGTTTCGACCTTACCCGTATAAGCAGAATAATTACAATAGCTCCGACCACTATACCGCCAAGAGAGTACCATAAGAATGTCGGATTGATATTTTTGGAAGTCAAGGAATTACGATAGGCCCAAGTTGCCAGGCTGCCAAATTCAAACATCCCAAATTGGTCATAAGTAGCAATTAGATTGCTAGTATTGATCCCGATGATCATTTTTGGGAGATCGTTCAAATAGTCCAGAATCTCCTTGTTTTTTGGAGTGCTTGGGAGAATCATAATCCTTTTCCCATGGAACCTGGACTCACAAGTTTTCAATTCTTCCTGATCAGATGCTGGTGATGAGATTATGACGGACAAATGGTCCGGGATGAGGTTAATTAAAGAATCAGTATTGTTTTGAAAGAATTTGCTCATCCTTGCGGAATTGTCCAGATTAAGGATAAACCAGTATTCTCCTAAAAAATCATTTGTAGAGTGTGTTTTACCTTTTGCATCTTCAAATAGTATGATTGGGATCTGGGTTCCCGGTTTGCCTTTCTGAATTTTCTGATGCTGATTGAATAATTGAATCCGGTACTCTGTCCCAGGATACAAGTCAAGGAACCTATTATAATATTTTGCGGAATTTGAAAAAAGGAATCCTTTTAGTTCATCTTCCGATAGCTTAGCCAGATACCAGTATAAATCCCAACCACGTAAGATTGTTTTGGCAACTTCAAAAATTGTTGCTGAAGGAATGCCTTGAAACCTGCTGGAAGTTGTAGCATTATAATAATTATCAACATATTGACATAAAAAATCTTTGTATGCATCGGATAAATACCCATCGGGGCAGCCAAGATATTTTGCAAATTTAAAAATGCTTTGAGGCTTAAGAGTTGCCCTTGTTAATGAGGATGGACGGGCCATTTCAGTAAGCTGATAAGCTAAAGAGGTATATTGTTGCTCTCTTTCAAGGTGTTTAACAAAAACGGTATCCAACAAGTATTTCTGTTGCCGGATCAGTTTCAGATTATAATTGATGGCTTGTAGAGATTTCTCGGGATACTGTGGTGAATAATCTGTTGACAAGGAATTCAACAAAACTTGCTCCTTTTGCGAAAGGCCATGAAATTTAAGCGTTTCCATATTACTTAAATCGGCAGAAAACTGAACCGAATCACCTGGCTTAACGAAAACCCTAATTTGATTCTGGTTATCAGGCCTGGCCGAAAAATCCTGGCCAAGCCTCCCAATAACAAAATTTACTATGCATCCCTGAATATCCAGATTAAAGGAGATTGAGAATTTACCATCCTTGCCTATAAAAATTGGGATTCTCTTTTTGGAAATTTCACCACCAGGGTAATAGGCGGTAATTTCCTTGTTTTCAAAATTTGAGAGGGAACCCAATATCTGAACCGGAGTGCCTTGATTTTGTGATCTTTTGGTGTTTGTTATTTGAACATGTCTTGCAGCCCCCAATGAAAATAAATCCTGTTTATCGGATACGAAAAGCGCTAAATCCTCGGGTAAAAATCCTGTATACTCAATATGAGTTGGGTAACCAAAGTGCTGGCTCCAAGTGATTAACATTTTATTTGTTTGGTCCAGATCTAATAATGGGCTGGTTTTTGGCTCGAATAAATGTGTTCTTTGAAGCTCCATGGCTATGCTGTCATTCTGCTCCATAAATGCTATGTTCCAAATGTTTACCCTGGTGACGGTTCGAATCCCTGATTTCAAAAAGATAACTTCCATCTGGGATTCCGGCTGCAGGGATTCCCGGATAGCTGGGAAAAACTCATGAATGATCCATGAATAATATTCTTTGCTGTACCGTACTAATATTTGATCATAACTGACGCCAATGTCAGATCCTGTAGATGGCAATCTTTGTCGAAACACCTCATTGAACAAGGAATCCACTCCTGAAATTTTAAGGATCTGTCCTCTTGAATCCATCGTAAAAGAAATCGGATGCTTAATTTCAACGTCCGTAAAAGCACTAAAGACATTTGATTTTTGGTTAAATGTCGAAGTCTGTACTTTATTGGTGGTGTTATTTTGCAGTGGTGCCGAATCTTTTTGAGATACACCTAGGAGTTTCATTATAATTTTAAAAACACTGGAATTGACGCTCTCCACCGTAAATTGATATTTCCATATTTTTTGGACGCTCTGTGTATAAGTTCCATTACCTCTTGTGGTTTCTTCTATTAAATCATAATCAATGATTTCACCTTGCTTAAAGGAATATCTCAGGTTCTGGCAGAATCCGGGGTTAAATAGGCTGGTAGAGATGAAGATTGCCAAACAAGCTAGAACACGAAATCCGACATTTATAATCCAAAATCTAACACTGGTTCGGTTTTTCATCTCGCCCACTTTTAATTGGCAGGTTAAAGATATGTTATTACAAAACTCTGCTAGCAGCTGAATGAGTAACTATAGGGTTTGACTTATTATCAATAGTTGAGTACTGATTGTTGCAGGAAGACTGAAAATTTCACTTATGCCTTCACAATGTTCCGAGTGCGGACAAAATTCGACTTGTTTCGGAAGCTTTTATGGTGCGGGATATCGTCGTAGACATAGGGGAGTTGCTGAAATTCTGTAGATTAAAGAGGAGAATCCATTAGTACAGCTATCTGAACAGGTCAGAATGAGTTCCCGTACATTTTATGGTCTTCCCTTCATAGGCATCCCGAATTGCTTTCATGGTAGTATCGTTCGGAATTTGCCCTGAGCCTTTTTTGCTTTCGATGATTTCACCAACACCCATTTCACGGATCAAATCAACGATGATACGTCCTTTCTTTGTTTTTTCGTTGATTACAATGGTTGTCATACTGGTTAAATTTTTGGTAAAGTTATGAAAAAGATAGGGTTTGGTAGAATATAAGGCTATCGCCTGATAAAAACAAATATTTTTAAGGCTGTAACCTGATTATTGAAATACTACCCAGGTTTCTCTGGGGTTCACCGAGCTTTCGGGGTTCTTTTTAGGCTCGGTGATAATAATCCTGAAAAGAAGTAACTTGGGGTAAAATTTCACTGTCATGAAGGATCTTGTCAAAATGCGGACGCCCGGTGTTGTCACGCTGGCTTTTGCTTTGATTTTCGTATTGCCATGCTTCTCGGCGGCTCAGGATTTGCGTACCATGAAATACTCAACACGCTCATTGAAGAAGGCCGAACAATGGCAAAATGAAGTTCGGGCAAAAATGAGTGATCTCCTGAACATAGTTGATTTACTCCAGAACGGGAAAAATGTTCCCCTGAATCCAACCGAGATCAGGGTGGAAAACAAGGTTGAATACATTCTTAAGGAGATCGAGTTTAATTCAACGGCCAACCGCCGGATAAGGGTTATAGTCACCTTCCCGCTACTTTCCAAGGGCCCGTGGCCGGCTGTCGTCTGCATTCATGGACATGGCGGAACGCCGCTTATTGTTTATGACAAGGACTCTCCATACAAAGCCTTTGCCGACGAGCTGGCGAAACGCAATTACGTTACCATTGCGCCAATTGTTAGCCAGCATGAGGTATACGAAACCGGCAGGACGCTGATGGGCGAGCGGCTCTGGGATTGCATGCGCTGCATCGATTATCTGGAGACCATGATTTCGGTGGATGCCAACCGGATTGGATGCGGCGGTCTCTCACTCGGCGGCGAAATGGCTATGTGGCTGGGCGCCATGGATCAGCGGATCAAGGCAACGGTGAGTTGCGGATTTTTGACCAAAATGGACCAGCTGGAACACGGTCACTGTATGTGTTGGAAATTCCCCGGACTCAGGGAGCTGGTGGATTTTGCAGATATCTATTCACTGATTGCCCCCAGGCCGCTGCTCTGCCAGAACGGCCTTCTGGAACCGGCCACCGATTTTACCCCTGAGCTGGCGAAAGCGGCACTTAAGGAGATACAAGTGATCTACTATAATTACAGCCACCCCGAAAATGTGGGACTGATGGTGCACAATGGTGCCCATGTAGTGGAAGTGCCAAGCATGCTGGTGTTTTTCAAGCAACATCTTTCCCCGTTAAAAAACTCTTTTGATGAAGAATAATCGAAGGGAATTCTTAAAATGGACCGGTCTGGCCGGGCTTGGACTGGCCGGAAGTCCCTATCTGAATGCATTGACATTGACTTCCGGTGACCGGAAATCCTATAAGCAACGGTTTAATATGTCGGGGTTTGTTGCCCCTAAAATCGAGAAGGTACGTATCGGGATTATCGGACTGGGTAACCGGGGTCCTTCGCATCTTGAAACCATGCGGCATATTGAGGGAGTTGAGATCAGGGCGCTCTGCGACTTGCTTCCGGAAAGGGCGCAGGCTGCAAAAAAAAGGCTCGACGGCACCACCCACAATCCAACCCTGTACTCTGGAAGCAAAGATGCCTGGATGAAGCTATGTGAACAGGAAGATGTTGACCTGGTAATAATTACCACCCCCTATTATATGCATGCCGGAATGGCTGTTTACGCAATGGAACATGGAAAGCATGCAGTCTCCGAGGTTCCGGCAGCAGCAACCATCGAGGAGTGCTGGAAGCTGGTGGAAACGGCCGAACGAACGCGCAAACATTGCCTGATGCTGGAAAATTATGCCTATGGATTCTTTCAGGTATTAACGCTGAACATGGCCAGAAAAGGATTTTTTGGCGATATTGTTCATGGAGAATGTGCCTATAATACCAGCAAAATGGGCAACAACTTTTCCAAAAACATGTATTGGGATATGTGGTGGCTAAAGTTGTATGCAGCAAAAAGAGGTAATATTTATCCCACCCATGGATTGGGCTCTGTGGCCCAGATTATGAATATCAACAGGGGCGATCGTTTTGATTACCTGGTATCCATGGAAAGCAACGATTTTATGATGAAAGCGAAAGCTGAGGAGCTCGCTGCAACGGATGATTTTTTCAAGCCCTTTGCTGAGAAGACTTATCGCGGTAACATGAATACCAGTATTATCCGTACGGTAAAAGGCCGGACGATTATGGTTCAGCACGACGCTACCTCACCACGCGGCCCGCATACTACCATTCATGCAATTACCGGAACCAAAGCCATGGCCCAGGAATATCCGTTGCCTGCAAGGATTTCCAAAGATCTGAACGGATGGTTGCCCCAGGATCAGTTTGATGCATTGGTAAAAGAATATACGCCCACCATCATCACCAAAATGGGTGAGCTCACCAAAAAGATGGATGGTCATGGAGGTGGTGATCTGCTCGAGTGCTGGCGGTTGATCGATTGTTTACGTAATGGTTTTCCGCTCGATCAGGATGTATATGATGCCGCTGCCTGGAGTTCCATCGGTCCCCTGAGCGAATGGTCGGTGCTTAACCGGTCGAATTCAATTGATATTCCCGATTTTACCGCGGGAGCCTGGGAAAAGAACCTGCCGAATATGGACATCAACCTCACACACTGTGGAGATACTAAAGTGCTGTGAACTGTTGCCGGTTGATGTTGTTTTTCATCCCTCCTGGTGGCACCGTAATGCCGGAATAACTTTCGATGAGGATTTTTTCTATCATCCGCTAAAACGGGTGGAATCGGAGAAACTCATGGAGCAAGTGCTGTATGACCGGTTCGGGCAATTCGGGCTGGGGGAGAACCATCACAAAGATTTACCGGTTATTGGAGCAGTCCATCTGGCTGCCGGATATATCATTCAGGAGATGCTCGGCTGTGAGGTTGTATACCGTGACGATTCACCCCCTCAAGTGCTGGCCGCTGGCCTGGAAAAGCTGGATATCGATCCGGAAAAAGCTTTTAATTCGGCTGTTTTCAGGAAGCTGGTCACCCTGCAGGAAAAGCTGCGATCCAGGTATGGGTACGTCACCGGCGACATTAACTGGGGTGGGGTTCTCAATGTCGCTCTCGACCTGGTCGGTGAAAAGGTATTTACTGATTTCTATATCGAACCCGATGAAACAAAAAAGCAATTTAACCGGATAGCCGAAGTCATTGAGCGATTTGTCAACGGAATATCCAGCCTTACCGGAACAACTTCCGTATCAGTAAACCGGAATGTCAGGCATTTCGAAAAGCCTGTATATCTGCATTCCGAATGCACACATACCATGATTTCGACCGAACAGTATGGAGAGTTTTTATTGCCTGTCGATCTGAACTGGAGCCAGAAATATCGTCCGTTCGGCATACATTACTGCGGCAAGGATCCGCATCGGTATGCCGCATCTTTCGGCAAAATAAAAAACCTCGATTTTCTTGATGTAGGCTGGGGCGGTGATATAAAAATATTGAGAAAACACCTCCCGCATACTTTCTTAAATATCCGGCTCGATCCGGTAACACTGAATAATTATACCGATAAAGAGCTCAGTGAAACTATAAAAACACTGGTGGCTGATTCGAGCAACCCATGGCTCACAGGAGTTTGCTGTATCAATATGGATGATAATACAGAAGACGGCAAGGTGGAAACCATATTCAGAACAGTTGAATTATTAAGAACCCAATTGGCGAAAAAATGAAGGAATATTTCTTCGAGGAAAACTGCTACATCACTGAATTATTGAATACCGAGGCTGACCCGGATGTTTCCGTTGCCCGTGTGCGGGTATTGACAGGGGTCACTACGCAATGGCACACGCTCACCGGCACCACAGAACGCTACTTGATACTAGAAGGCACTGGCTTTACTGAGATTGGCGACGATCTGCCTTTAAAAGTCTATCCAGGTGATACGGTCGCCATTCCTCCGGGCATGCGCCAGCGAATCACCAATATTGGCGTCACTGACCTGATATTCCTTGCGGTGTGCACGCCGAGGTTTGAGACGAGGAATTATCGTGACGTGTGACACGTGACTCGAAGAAGAAGATCGGTGGACGGAGAAGAAGATCGAAAGACGGTAGACTGACTAGGCTCCAAGACCAATTTTGAATTTTGAAATTTCAGCATTCAAAACTGGTCCTCGAATCTCTAAATTGTCATTTTACTTGTGACTGAATCCACTTGGTAATTGTTTCAAGCGCTTTGGGTGAAAAGGTCTGCTCGATCTGGGCATACTCGCTTGGCGAGCCTGTTTTGCATTCCTGAAACAGATGGTTCAACCCCGGAAATTCAATGATTGTCACCTTTTTATTTTTTGCCTTTTTAAGTAAATTACCGATGGCTTCCAGATCTTCTTTTGGTGGCACCTGCAGGTCGAGCGATCCATTGATGGCTAATACCGGGCACTTGACTTTGGTTAATGCCACAGCAGGATCGTATTTCAGAAAATAGAGCATCCATGGACTGGTGGTCTGCGTAACCTGCGTTTTGATAAATTCGGCTGCACTCATTCCGGAAGGAATTTCCGGATTGGGATCATTGGCCAGCTTATCCTCCAAGAATTTAGTCAAAATTGCCGGAAGGTTTTTTTCATCATCAGTTTTAAGAACCACATCGAACGCTGCCTGATTAATGGTTTTTGTTTTTTGAATATCACTTTCAGATGCACCCCCTGCCCTGGCGATCAGCTCCTGCTGCATCAATAAAATCTTATATCCCGGTACGCCCGGACCAGCAAGTAGAACAATGAAATCCACATCTTTGGATTTTGAGGCGACCATTGGGGCAATCAGCCCGCCTTCGCTATGGCCCATCAATCCTATTTTCTTTTTATCGATCTCTTTCCTGGTCTTTAAGTAGGCAATCGCAGATTGTACGTCAGAAGCAAAATCGACAGATGTTGCTGTTTTGAAATCACCGGTGGACTGGGCAGTTCCCCGGTCGTCGTAGCGTAAAACCGCAATGCCGTTCCGGGTGAGATGATCAGCGATCACGAGAAATGGCTTATGACCCATGAGCTCCTCGTTCCTGTTCTGCGGGCCGCTGCCGGTAATCATGATCACGACAGGGAATTTGCCATCTTTCGAAGGCATGGACAGAGTTCCGGCCAGAACAGCTCCGGCAGCTTCGTTCTTAAATTTCACCTCCTCGGTATAATAGGGATAGGGTGGTTTGGGTTCTTGGGGCCTGAGCATAACCACTTTTTCAATTTTCTTTTTTGATAAGACCATCGGAAAGGTCATGCCGTTTTGCTTCAGGTTGCCGGTGATGACCTCATCTTTCAGATCGCCTGAAAACTCCAATACGGGAGTTTTCATCTGGATAGTCAGTTTTGATTCGGCGAATGTTGTGGTTGCAGTCGGAAGACCAAAGGCATTCTGATCGGGACTATCCATTGTGGAGGCATAGCCGTTGGCGGTTTTCGTGATATTGAATACGATCCTGAGCTCCATGCCCGAAATTTTCAATGCTCCGTACCAGGAGCCGGCGAGGTCTTGTCCGAAAACAGTAAAGCTGGCCAGTGCAGCTACCAGAAATAAAGCTGTTCTTTTCATATTGGTGGTGTAATTTTTTCAGATTTCTTTTTAAACCAGTTTTTCGGGTTTAAAAAACTCTTGTATTTGGAGAATAAATCCTTTCCAACTAAAAATCCACCGCCATAGAATGTGATATTGCCGATAATAATCCAGGTGGTGGTGAGAACTATTTTAGTTTTAGCAACAACAGGCAAAAATGGAGTCAGCAAAATCATCGGAGTCATCGAAAACGAAAGTATCAGAATGGCGATACCGGCTCTGAGCCTCCAATTCTTCTTTTTCATGAATTGCTCAGACATTCCCCGCTTTCATTTTCATTAAGTAATCCTCCACAATGGCTCTTGCATCGGCATAGTCGGAATTTAGGATCATGATTCTGACACCACCGGCAGCAAAGGGCTGAGGTGCATAGGAATTCAGAATGTTATTTTTAAGGAAGCACTCGATTCCGGCATCCTGTAAAAGGCTCTTTACCATGTCTGATTCCCAAGCGGTACCGGAAAAAACCTCGACAACCGCATCTTTGTTTTGTTGACTTTGTGTCATACCATAAAGATATAGTACTTTTCGAAAGCTTAATAATTGAAACTCATATGACTAATTTTGAAGAAGCTGCAATTACTTCTTTTCGAGGTGGATTGAATTGTTCGCAGGCTGTAGTTACTGCCTTTGCCGAAAGGTTGGGGTTTGATAAAGAAATGGCCTCACAGATCTCTGCCGGTTTCGGTGGCGGGATGGGCCGGCTGCAGGAAACCTGTGGTGTGGTCACAGGCGCCTTTATGGTGATCGGCATCCATAACAGCCACCTGTATCGGGATAATATTGACCGGAAAGAAAAATCGTACGAAATGGTTCAGGAGTTTGACAAGAGGTTCAAGGAAATGCATCATTCGAACCAGTGCAGCGAGCTGATAAACTGCGATCTGAAAACAACCGAAGGACGAGCCTTTGCCAAGGAACACAGATTGCATGAAACCATCTGCGAAGGCTGCATGATCACTTCCATTAAGATCCTGAATGAGATGATCCCTGTTCAAAATACTATTGAAAGATGAAGAAGAATCTGCTCCTGTATACGCTCCTAATCCTTTCGCTACTCACTTCTTTAACCTCAGGTTATTCACAACAAGCTAAAAAGCCAACAACACCACAAAATCCGCTTTTCCCCGGATGGTATGCTGATCCCGAAGGAGGAGTTTTCGGGAATACCTATTGGATTTATCCGACGTTTTCAGCAAAATATGGGAAGCAGGTGTTCTTCGATGCCTTTTCGTCGCCCGACCTGATCACCTGGACCAAGCATCCGGATATTCTTGACACCACAGCTATTCACTGGGCAAAGAGGGCGATGTGGGCGCCGTCGGTGGTGGAGAAAGATGGGAAATACTATTTCTTTTTCGGCGCCAATGACATACAAAACGATCAGCAAACCGGAGGAATCGGGGTAGCTGTGGCAGATCAGCCATCCGGACCGTTCAAGGATTATCTGGGTAAACCATTGATCGACAAATTTTACAATGGTGCACAGCCAATTGATCAGTTTGCATTCAAGGATACGGATGGTAAGTATTACCTCATATACGGAGGATGGAGGCACTGCAATATCGTGCAGATGAAAAATGATTTTACGGGATTCATACCTTACCCCGATGGCACTACGTTTAAGGAGATTACTCCCGAAGGTTACGTGGAAGGGCCGTTTATGTTTGTTCGCAACGGTAAATATTATTTCATGTGGTCGGAAGGGGGCTGGACCGGTCCTGATTATTGCGTAGCTTACGCGATTGCGGATTCTCCTTTCGGGCCATTTAAAAGGATCGGCAAAGTGCTTCAGCAGGATCCCAAAATTGGAACCGGAGCCGGTCATCATTCAGTAATTAAAACACCCGGGAAAGAGGAATGGTATATTGTATATCACCGGCGGCCGCTCGGCGAAACTGATGGAAATTCCAGGGTTACGTGTATCGACAGGATGTATTTTGATGATAAGGGGTTCATAAAGCCGGTTGTCATGACAGCCGCAGATCATTAGCAAAGCAAAAACATTTTTATCTATGAAAGCGATTATCACACTTGCCGGAATTCTCCTGATCGTGGGAGGATGTTATTTCGTTTACGATGGTTATCAGGAAAGGCAGACCGGAGTAGCCAAAGTTGAAAAGGAAATTTCAGCAGCTCTAAAGGCGCTAACCAATGATTCGGTAAAAACCAAAACCAAAGTGAATAATGAATCGGCTGCAAAAATGATTGGTGGAGGTGTTGCCGGGCTTGCCGGGATCGTGCTGCTTGCAGGTGGACTGCGGAGGAAGAAGACCTGAAGACGGGAGACGGGAGACAATAGACAATAGACAATAGACAATAGACTTGGAGACCTGGTTTGGAATTTAGCTAATTCCGATTACATTTGAGTGTTACCTAACTGAAATTTAAATATGACAGCTGCCCGTCTTTCCACAGTTGCCATTGCCTTGTTTCTAATTGCGGCTTCGTGCGAAGTCCCGTTTGATCCTACGGCACCGGCTGATGCTACCCCATATATTATGTGTGTGCTGAATCCCAAGGACAGTGCCCAGTATGTGCGCGTTGAGAGAAGCTATGTCTGCCATGAAAATGCTTATAATTTCTCGAAGAACTCGGATTCAGTGTATTATCGGCCCGAAGATATTGTTGTTAAACTAACTCGGTTTGATACGCTGGATGGCAGCATCATGGAGAATCCGATTATTTTGTATCCGACTCATGAAATTTCAAAGGATACCGGAATGTTTTCCACTGTGGGGCATTATCTGTTCAAGACTACCGAACCAATCTATGCCGAGTATGATTATGAGCTGAGCATTAAGCTTATCAAAGTAAATAAAACCTATACCTCTCGCATTCAGCCGTTGGGATCCTGGAACTTTCCAGGCGCCTTCACTTCGGAGCAGAGAAAAATAAGATATAACCTTTACCATCCCGAAAGGATTAAATATTTCATGGACCTGACTCCAACGAATTATCCCCAGCTGGTACGTTTTCTTTATCTGGAGATGAATGGTGCCAAAACCACGCCAAAATACATCGAGTATGAGCAGAAATTCAACGTGGATAATACGTCGCCCGATTTCGACCTGATGAGTTTTCTGGGGGAAGATTTTCTTTACCGGTTTATCCAGCGTGAGATCCCCGAACTTCCGGGTGTGCGAAGGATTGCTGTTGGAGTCGATTTTATGATTCAGTTGGCCGATTCAAATCTCTTAATGTATGAGACAGCTCAAAATCCTAATTCTATACAGCTTTTTACGCCTGAGTTTAACAATATACGCAACGGCGCGGTCGGTCTCTTTGCCAGTCGATATAAATTCACTGTTTTCGGAAAAGCGATGAAACCCGAGGAGCTCGATTCAATCTCATTGGGCCATTATACCCGAAAACTGAATTTCGCTGATTCACGAGGTAAATATCACGACGGCAAGTAATATCCACGATTATGAAAAACCAGCTTATCCGTCAGATCATACGGCTGATTCCGCTTATGGCGGTGTTCATGCTGTTTTCCTGCGAAAAAAATCTCCCGCCAAGGATAACGAAAACCGAGTTTGCCCGCGAGCCTGGCATTGGAAACAATAATTTCGATGTACGGGTGGAAGCTTCCGATCCGGAGTTGAATCCGCTTACTTACAGATGGTCGGCCAAAAAGGGAAGCTTTTCAGGACCTACCGATCAGACCGATGCCATATGGGTCGCTCCTGTTTCCTCGACGGATGACAGCTATGAGGTAATCATCAGTGTATCAGATGGACAAGCCGAAACTTCCGATACGCTGAGCATTACTGTTCAGGCTTTGAGATTTGCCAAATTAACCGGATTTGCCCTGTTTACCAATTGCAAAGTGCCTGTGGGCGGAGCGATAATCAGGGTTGATGGTAAAACAGATACTACCGCCCTCGACGGAAGTTTTAGCTTTGATGGTGTTAGGGTCGGCAGGCAAACCATAACTGCCGAGAAACCTGATTTTACTGTCGGCATGACAAAATTGATGGTTAGCGAGGGAGTGAATACCGCTTTAATCGATCTGACTTCAGAGAAATATACCTGCAAATTGTACGGCAATATCACCGGAAATATGTCGCACAATCCCAAGCCATTTTATACCGTAACTATTCTCAATCCTGATAATTCCGACAGCGGGCTGAAGTTCATTTCCGGTGTCGACGGGTATTATGAAATTTCGGGAATTCCACTCGGGTTGGTCCGGTTGATTGTCCGCGATGATGTGAGGGCAAGGATGGAAACGTTGGTATATCTGGAAACAACCGATCATCTGTTCAATATTCTGGTTCCGGAGCCATTTCGGTTTACCGATTCAAGGGATAACATGGAATATGAGGCGGTAAGGATATCCAGCAAGATATGGATGGCGCAGAACCTTGCGTATATTCCGCATGTTGCCCCATCGTTTGATCAGGGGGGAATTTGGGTTTATGGCTATTCGGGATATGATCCGGCAGCTGCAAAAGCCACCGATAATTTCACTAAATATGGTTGTCTGTATGATTGGAAAACCGCCACGAGCCCTGATAATGCCAACGGAAAGGATATCTGCCCTCCGGGCTGGCACCTCCCCGATGATGACGAATGGAAAAGTATGGAGCTGGCATTAGGCATGGAAGCTACAGAACTTGATTCTACCGGTTGGAGGTTTAGCGGAGATGTCGGAAAGAAAATTAAATTTGAAGCCGGATGGGATAGTGATGGAAACGGTTCCAACTCATCAAGTTTCAGTGCATTGCCGGCGGGTTACCGCTATGCCACGGGCGGGTTCCTGGGTATGGGCGGGTTTGCTACTTTCTGGACAGCCACTGTGTTTGATGCTGCATCTTCGTACCGCAGATATCTCTATTACAATCAACCGGCAATTGGTCGGTTTAACGACTTTATTACCAGTGGATTTTCCGTCCGATGTGTTAAAAACTCTGATTAATTATCGATATTTTTTAAAATTCTAAACATGAATTACCGTTCTAAGTCACTCTTTTTTTCTTGTATAATCAGCATAGTTCTGGTTATTCCAATTGCCCTGAACGGGCAGAATACCACAAACGCAGCCGGTAAAAACTGGATGCAATGGCGCGGACCGGCAGAGACGGGAGCTGCGCTTACAGGTACACCCCCCACTGAGTTCAGTGAAACGAAAAACCTGAAATGGAAAATCGAAATCCCTGGTAAAGGTCATGCCACTCCGATTGTCTGGGGCGATCAGATTATTGTTCTGACCGCTGTACCTACCGATAAAAAACCGGCTGCTGGTGAAGCCAAGCAAGAATCAGGACGTTTGGGACCACCCTCCAGTGCAACACCATTCATTCATAAGTTCGAGGTCATATCAGTCGATAAGAATACCGGAAAAATTCAATGGGAACGAGTAGTTAAGGAAGAAATTCCGCTTGAAAGGACCCATAACCTGGGAAGCTGGGCATCCAATTCTCCGGTGACCGACGGGGAAAATATTTATGCTTATTTCGGATCGAGAGGTTTGTATTGTCTGGATTTCAAAGGCAATGTGCTTTGGGATCGGGATTTTGGACAGATGGAAATCGTGATGAGCTTCGGCGAAGGCAGCTCCCCATCGATTTATAAGGACAAGATTATTGTTGTCTGGGATAACGAAAGTCCTTCATTTATAACTGCTCTCGATAAGAAAACCGGCAAGGATGTGTGGAAAGTCGACCGTGACGAAAAGACGTCGTGGGCCAGTCCGCTGATCGTCGAAGTCAACGGTAAGGCACAGGTGATCACTGCCGCAACCAGCAAGGTTCGCAGCTATGATTTTGAAACCGGGGCACTGATCTGGGAATGCACAGGGTTAACCCGCAATGTTATTCCTAACCCGGTTTATGCCGATGGCACCCTGTATGTGATGAGCGGGTATCGGGGCAATGCCTTGCTGGCAATAAATCTGGCAAAAGCCAAGGGTGACATTTCCAATTCCGATGCAATTATCTGGAAATACAATCAGGATACGCCCTATACACCCAGTCCGTTGCTCATGGATGGGAAACTGTATTTCCTGAAAGCCAATAATGGAAATATTAATTGTCTGGATGCCAAGGATGGCAAGGTGAACTATAGCAACCAGGTGCTCCCGGGGATAGTGAATATTTATTCATCGCCTACGGGTGCAGGTGGCAACATTTATATCGCGGCTGAAGGAATCGTGGATGTGATCAAGGCAGGTCCGGTATTTCAGGTGGTATCGAGCAATAAGCTTGACGATACTTTTCATGCATCACCTGTGGTAGTTGGTAACGATTTGTTTTTAAGAGGGTTTAAATACCTGTATTGCATTTCGGCGAAATAGGGAATCTTGTTCTTAACAAAAAGATTCTAAATTTGCCGACCTAAAATATCTAACAAATGAAATATTTCATCGGAGTGATTCTGGCCGTGATTATTGTGGCCCTGGTTTTTAGATTAACAAGGAAGTCGGACTCAAACGACTTGTCTGCGATAAAAAGCGGAGTAACTGTTGCTACCCAACCGGGTGCCTCTGCAAAGCATAATACCGAGGTCCTGGAAGTGCTGCAAGCTCCTTCCTATACCTATATGAGAGTTAAGGAAGGCAGTAAGGAATTCTGGATTGCCACCCTGAAAGAGGACCTGAAAGTAGGAAGCAAGTATTCTTTTGGCGAAGCTCTTGAAATGACCAATTTTACGAGCAAAGAACTTAACCGGACTTTCCCTTCGATCTTTTTTGTGAGTGATCAGGGTCCGGAAGGTGGAGAAACAGCTGCTGCCGCAACACCAGTAACGATGGGCAAACCAAAAGTTGTTCAGGGTACAGATGTGGTTATTCCACAGAATGCAGGCGGAATCTCCATCGGTGAATTGTATAAAAACCGGGCCAACTATTCGGGTAAGAAGATCAAGGTTAAAGGCAAAGTGGTAAAGGTTAATCCGGAGGTTATGAACCGTAACTGGGTGCATCTTCAGGATGGAACCAAGGATGGCGAGAATTTCGACCTGACAATTACTACACTTGAAACTGCCAAAGTCGGCGATGTTCTGGAATTTGAAGGCACGATAGTTCTTAACAAGGATTTTGGCGCCGGATATGTTTATGAACTGATTATGGAAAGCGGTGTTATCCGCAAATAATTTTTCAGCAAGCATAAAAAAAGAGGCCGCCTCAGTTAATGAGACAGCCTCTTTTTTTATGCAGAAGCGACTATTTGGCTGGTGCCTCCAGATACAGGCCCTTGCGAGAAAGCAGGTGATCGAGGTTAGCTACCCCGTATACAACAACTGCAGTTACCACAGAAGTCTGGTTCTGATATTCCGCGATGCTTTTGTTATACATGTCGCGCTCAGTATGCCAGATTTCGCCATAGTCGAAATTATACCCTTTGCTGTCGGCCTGGCCGAAACTCATGGTAGGGATGCCGTTCATGGCAAAATAGGCATGGTCGGAGCCGCCTGCTGAGGTTGGCTTTGGTCTTGGATCCTCGGTGCGTTTTGTCAGTGTAAACGGAAAATCAGGATTGATCCGGTTAAGTGGTTCGCAGATTTTTGCGAAATCATCATACATGGCTTCCGGAACGGTCAAGCTGTTAGCTACGAGCGGACCTCCGTCGCGGTTGAAATAGTTGGAGATTTTGTCCCAGTTTTTGGTATTCTTTTCCACCCAGCTTTTTGAGCCCAGCAGACCGAATTCTTCGCCAGCCCATAAGCAGACCAGGATGCTGCGCTGTGGTTTTCCGCCGGCAGCCATGATCAGGCGTGCAGCTTCCATTGCTGGTGTTGCACCGGAACCATCATCAACACCGCCGGAAGCGACATCAAAGCAATCGAGGTGGCCGCCCATCATCACGTACTCATCAGGATATTTGGTGCCTTTTATTTTTCCGATGACATTATAGTACTTTATCGGGCCCATCTTAAAGTAGTTGCGGATATCAAACTCCAGCTGGAAATAGCGGCGTTCCTTCACCATCTGTTCGATAATCTTATACTGCTGATCTTCCAATTTGATATCAGGAACCGTAGGCAAAGTTTCAAAGGTCATTTTATCCACATTTTTGCGATCATATAAAACGCGGATTGGCACAGGTGCCGACTGGATAATCCCGAGGATCCCGGCATCACGCATCTGCTTGTAAAATAACGCCGGTTCCTCGATCAGAGGTACTGGTTTTGTGTCTTCTTTTGGAGTTGGACGTACGGCTTTTGGATTTAATTTCAAAGCAGCCTGGAATTCTTGTTCAGCCACCTGGCGAACTCTGCGGTTTTCCGCCATGATCTCACGGTTGACCCCACTGATTGAGTCGTTTTTCAGAATAATTTTAGCCCTGGCGGCATCGCCCTCGGCTGAATAATCAATCGGCCATCCGCCGCTGGTGCCGGAAATAAGTACCCATGAGCCTTTTAGCGCACCCTTCATTTTATCAAAATCAGCCTGTGATTTTGGCTCGATAAGCACCTGACCGCGCTGAACGCCGTGTGTACCGGAAGTGTAGGAAGGGGTGGCAAAATGCAGATCCATTCCATTTTCACTGAGTAAACGGCCAAACCACGGACCGCGGTTGAATCCAACCGGCAAGGTACCGGCTTCGTCCAGCTCAGCTTCCATGCCCCACTTTTTAAACTGGGCCATGCACCAGGCTGCTGCATTTTCATAAGCATCGGAGCCAAGTAACCTGCCTCCGAAACGATTGGTAAGAACATCGAGATGGTTCATGGTCTGATTATCGGTCTGGCCAAGCAAAATGATCTGATCGACCACTTTTTTCTGGGCCTGAACGCTGGTCCCTGCGAAAATCAAGCACAGGGTAAAAGCCAATAAATAAATCCGCTTCATTTTATTTCTGTTAATTTAGATTTAGGTTTAAGTTTACTATTTCCGAATGCAAGTTAATTTTATTGCATGATTGTATACATGCAGAATGCCGTAAAACATTACTCAATCAGATGAATTATGAGTGAAGAAATCAGGACCAGGGGCTTGGATATCGATGAGATCATGATGAAAGCAAGGATATCCGGGGAGAAATTCAGCACCTATTCGCAGGAGCGGGTCGATCAGATAGTTAAGGCAGTTTATCAGGCCGGCTTCAACCAGCGCGTGGTGCTGGCCAAAATGGCCCACGAAGAAACCGGTATCGGCAAATGGCAGGATAAGGTCTCAAAAAATGTGATTGCTACGCGATATGTTTATCAGGATATCCGGAACATGAAAACTGCCGGGATTCTCAGGGAAGATGAGGAGACCGGAATCACCGAGGTGGCAAAACCTATCGGACCGATTTTTGCAATGACTCCGATAACCAATCCCACCTCTACCGCGCTTTTCAAGATCCTGATCTCAATGAAAACGCGAAACCCGATCATCATACGTCCGCATGGTTCGGCAAAGAAATGTACCTGCGAGGCAGCGCGGATCTGTTATGAGGCAGCGGTGGAGGCTGGGGCACCCGAAGATTGCATTCAATGGATCAAACGGTCGACCCCGGAGGAAACCCTCGAAATGATGGGGCACAAAGATATTGCCCTGGTGCTGGCTACCGGGTCGGTGAGCCTGGTGCAGGCTGCTTATCGGTCGGGAAACCCTGCTATCGGAGTTGGACCGGGTAATGTGCCGGTATACATAGGCACGAGTGCCGATCTGGCTTTTGCCGTGGAGCAGATCGTCCTGTCAAAAACCTTTGATTACGGTACTGTTTGCGCCAGTGAACAATCGCTTGTGATTAAGTCGAACCGAGCCGATGCGCTGATTACCGAATTCAAGAAACGTAAAGCCTACTTTTTAAATGAAGCCGAAAAACACCGGTTGGAAGAGGTAGCGTTCAATAAGATTCAGAAAGCAATGAGTATCGACGTGATCGGACAGCCTGCCTGTAAAATTGCTGCCATGGCCGGAATTGAGGTCCCGGAAGACACTTCGATTTTAATCGTGCGTTATGCCAATCATGAGGTCGGGATTAAATACCCGCTGTCGCTGGAGATTCTGGCTCCGATACTTGCCATGTATGTGGTGGACGACTTTATTGAGGCTATCAATATGTGCAAGCGGATTGTGAGTTACGGCGGCATGGGCCACACCATCAGCATTTTTTCGCAGGAGGAGGATAAGATCATGTATTTTGCCGAGGTGACCAATGCAGGGCGGCTACTGGTGAATACCCCCGCTTCGCAGGGTGCCCTGGGTGGCACCTACAATGGCTTGCAACCCTCACTCACACTTGCCACCGGATCGGGTGGCAAAAATATCACCACCGATAATATCACCGCCAAGCATCTGCTGAATATCCAGCGGCTCGCAAGGCGGATTTTCATCCCCTGTAACCCCGATCTCACGGAGATCTATCTCGATGAATCTATTGATGCACAAAGGATCGATGATGAGTGCGGGCGATAAACCAAACCCCGGGTTGAAACCCGGGGCTATTAATAATAATCGGAACTTTTAACCCGAAAAAATTTCACGCCATGAAACGCTGCCGCTTCTTTCTTTTGCATTGCGCCTTGCGCCTTGTGCCTTTCCTTTTTGCCTTACTGCCCTTTTGCCCTTCTGCCTTCGGACAGCTTGCCAACGATAAACCAATTATCGTTAAAGTGGCCGTTGTTGTTCAGGATCCGGTGTTGCCGCAATATGGAGGCAAAAAATTGCACGAGGTGGTAAAAACTCCCGGCCGTAAGTTCATGTGGAACGATCCCCGCGAACTGGCAAAGCAATACGAGGCTGCATTGGAGAAGATCAGCCACGGTGCCGTCCAGTATGAGGTGGTAACCATCATCGATGATACCCTGCTGTTCTCCAACCGCAACGATAATAACAAGCCGGTGGGATTGAATGAGATGGTGAACCTGCTGATGGAGCCTGACTGGAAGACCCTGAAGAATATCGGAACACACTTCGATTATAAACGGTTTGTGGAACATTACGGGTTCGATAAGATGCGCGACCGTGATGAGATCAATGAAGTTTGGGTATGGTCGTTCCCTTATGGCGGAATGTATGAATCGAACTATTGCGGGAAAAAAGGTTTCTGGTTGAATTCCGATCCAACCACTACAACAACAAACGAGAAGCTCCTGGTAGTGATGGGCCTGAACTATGAACGCCAGATGTCGATGGCCCTGGAAAGCTACGGTCATCGCACCGAATCAGTGATCTGGCATCTTTACGGCCGATGGGACAGGGAAGCTGCTTATCCCAATAATTGGGAAAAATATACTCAGTTCGAAAAGTATCACCCGGGACAAGCCAATATCGGAAATATCCATTTTCCTCCAAACGGAGAGCATGATTACGATTGGGTGAATAAAACGCCGGTGACCACCTGTGCCGACGGATGGAATTTTTATCCTGATATTAAGTCCGATATGACCCGTACAGTGGATTGTTCCGAATGGCAATGCACGCATGAAGGATACATGAGCTGGTGGTTCGGCCATCTTCCCCATTTTGAAGGGATAAATCCGGCCGATGGCCACCTGAATAATTGGTGGAGGTATGTGGTTAATTGGGAGGATGCTGTAAAAGCCGAGAAGGTTATTGGTGAGGAGGGTAAGAAGACAGGCAAACATATTAACACGAAGACTGAAAAGATTGGGTTTGTGAATGGGACCGGGGGACTGGAGCAGATTGCAGCGCTCAGATATCTGCAGGATCAGCAGCAATATGAGGTGGAGGAAATGGACCTCAGCTCCATAAAAAAGTTCGGAAAACCGGAAAATTGCCCGGTCATCTGGTACCATAAATCCGATACCCTTTTGACTGAAAGCGATACTTCAAAGCAGACTATTGCAGCACTTAAAAAATATGTAGAAGCAGGCGGAAGCCTTTTTCTGTCGCTCGATGCCGTGCGGATATTGCCTTATCTGGGATTAGAGAAAGAAGCTCCAACTATAAATTATGTTGAACTTAAAGATGAGGGCAACGGAAGGAAACTGGGATTGCATGGGTTCCGCAGCCATCCGATATTTGATGGGCTTTTGGGAGGTGCCTACACTTATGCGCCGAAAGAAGATATCAAGGTGCGACGTGTGGGATGGTTCGGGAATGCAGTGCCACAGGGGAAAGTTGTGGCAGTGGACTGGGCCTATATATTTATCTATGAGGATAGTAAGCTGATAACGGAATATCAGTTGGGAAAAGGGAAAATTCTGGCGGCAGGAGCCTATTTGTTTTTTAATCAACCGAATTATAATAGGGCACATCTGGAAAAATTCACCTCAAATGTATTGTCCTATCTAGGCGGGCAGAAAACGGAATCAATTACCCGATACTGGGATTTTGAGCCCGGAAAAGTGGTGGCTGAGGAATTTGCAACTCCTGACATTACCCGCGCAGCACCCGTAAAATGGGTTACTGAGCAAAACCCGGTCACCATGTACCGAGTGGCAAAACGGGGCGGCAAGGACATGTGGGACATTGCCGGGGAACGAATGGTGATCATGGGCAAGGAGAACGCAGGGATCGACGAGATCTGGGCCCACCCGTTCATGGCTCTCAGGGATTTTGCAGTAAACGTGAAATTACCCAAGTGGACAGAACCGCTGATGCTTGATAATAAACTGGCCCCCCGTACCTGGATAAATCCTGAATCTTTTATCCGGTCGCACCATTTCGGGAATGAGGAGGAACTTAATGAGATCATTACGTGTCATCCAACGGATGGCACCGCAGTCATACATTACGATTACACCGGAAGTGCTCCCCTGGATTTGAACCTGTCGTTCAAGAGCAATCTCCGATTCATGTGGCCCTATTCCGAAAAGGTGACCGGTGCCATTAAGTATGGCTGGGACAAGGGCTTGAATGCCTGGGTAATACAAGATAAAGCTGGTGATTTTGTCACGATAGTCGGTATTAACAGGCCAGCTCAGAATCAGAAAGCCAATCCGGGTGAAGGACTTTTAGTCGATGCCGGGATGACTGTAGTTCTGAAATCTGAAGAATCTTTAGATGTTGTTATTGCCACCTCGGCCACGGGACTCACTGAAGCCATAAGTGCCTACCGCAGGGCAATGCTCGATCCAAAAGCGGTATATCTGGCTGCCGCAAAAAATGCAAAATCACTGTTCGACGGTAAGCTCAGTATCACCGGTCCGGATGAAGATTTTAATACGGGCTATAAATGGGCTGTGGCAGGTACGGATAAGTTTATTGTGAATACCCCGGGAGTAGGGCGTTCACTGGTGGCTGGATATGCAACCACCGATTATGGATGGAAAGGCGGACACAAGGTAAACGGCCGGCCCGGATATGCCTGGTACTTTGGCCGCGATGCCGTATGGAGCAGCTTTGCCGTACTGGATTACGGCGACTTCGACCGGGTGAAAACTGTGCTGCAACTCTTCTCCAGATATCAGGATATCTCAGGAAAGATTTACCATGAACTTACAACTTCAGGGATCGCCCATTACGATGCTGCCGATGCAACCCCATTGTATATCGCGTTAGCTGGCAAGTATTTACACCATTCGGGCGATACGGCGCTGATACGTAAGGAGTGGCCGGCGATAAAAAAAGCAATCGATTTTTGTTACTCCACTGATACAGATGGTGATCATCTGATCGAGAATACACAGCAGGGGCATGGCTGGGAGGAGGGTGGTGACCTGTATGGCACGCACACCACCCAGTATATGGTGTCCTGCTGGGCTGAGGCGTTGAAGCAGGCAGCCTATATGGCTAAAAACATTGGGTTGCCCGACCTGGCAACTAAATATGCTGATGAAGCTGAAATCGTGCTGATGAAGCTGAATAATGATTTCTGGAATCCGGAAACCAAGTTCTTCAATCATGGTTTGTATAAAGATGGCAAGTATCTGACCGAGCCGTCAGTGATGACTGCAATTCCGGTGTACTGGGGCCAGATCAGGGATCCGAAAAAAGCGAAGTTAGTGGTGGAGAAATTGGCTTCCTGCAATTTTACAACCGATTGGGGAACGCGAATCGTGAGTGAACAGGCAAAATTCTTTGCTCCCGGCGGATATCACACCGGAAGCGTTTGGCCGCTTTTTACAGGCTGGGCATCCCTTGGCGACTATGCCGCAGGTAATCCGGCTCAGGGATTTTCGAAAATGATGAGCAACCTGCTGGTTTATAAAAACTGGTCGTTGGGATATATCGAAGAGGTGCTCCACGGAACCCAATATAAATATTTTGGCGTTTGCCGTCATCAGGCCTGGAGCGAGACCATGGTTTTACAGCCGGCCATGGAAGGGATGCTTGGCCTTAGCCCCGATGCCATGAACAACACACTGGGGCTTGCACTGCGATTCCCATACGACTGGGATTCCGTAAGTGTGGATAATATCCGCCTGGGCGATAACCGGCTAAGTTTTAAACTGCTTCGCACCCCGGGAACCACTACCGTTAAATTCCTTAACCTCCTCACCTCCTCGCCACCTCTCCTTTCCCTCACTATTCCGCTTGCTCCTGGGACCAGGGTCATCAAGGTGTTGATAGATGGCCAGCTCGGAACCTTTAAACGAAGCACGACGGGTTTGGAATTAAAGGTGAAGGCAGCTGAGAAAAACCAAATCGAGATAACGCAAACTGGCGGAATATCCGTTTTGCCGCTTGTTTATCACCCCAATCCCGGCGATTCATCCACTGGTTTGAAAATCATCAGTGATGAGCTGATCGGGAAAAAATATATAGTGAAAGTGGAGGGATTGAGCGGAAAAACTGGAAAAATCCGGCTGATCAGATCGGGTAAAGTCACGGAGCAGGAATTTGTTTTCCCGAAAACCAAAGAAAAGTACGCCCGCAAAGATCTGGCCTTCTATAATGGAAAACCTGATAATGAGGTGTTTTATTATGTCTTGCCTCGCAGCTTCTACGATAGCAATGGTGATAAAATTGGCGACCTGAACGGACTTCGTCAAAAGCTTGATTATCTGCAAGAGCTGGGTGTGACCACCCTCATGATGCTTCCCCTGTATCAATCAGATCTTTACCATAATTATTTTGCTACTGATTATCAAAAGATTGATCCGGAATATGGAACGATGGAGGATCTTATGGCCCTGATTCGTGATGTACATAAGAGGGGGATGAAGATTTACCTCGATATGGAAACACAGTATATCACTGAGGGTTCCGAGTGGTATGCCAAACGGCCCGACTTGCAGATCAAGGGGACGCTTTGGGGCAGGATGTTATCCTACGATGGCACCTCGAGAGATGCAAGCATGGCAAATCTGTACAATCCGACAGTATGGAATTATTTTCACCAGCTCTATCTTTATTTTCTCGATCCCAATAAAGATGGCAGGTTCGACGATGGCGTCGATGGTTACCGAATCGATCATATCATGGATAACCTCGATAATCTGGGTAAGCTCACCAATCTGTATGCCGGGTTCTGGAAGCCGTTATTCGACGAGCTCCGGTCGGTAAACCCAAATGTAAAAATCATCGGGGAACAGGCCAACTGGGCATCTTATGGAACCGAGGTTTTCGACGGGGCCGATTTGGATTACCTGTTTGCATTTCAAGAGGCGCTGGCTATTAGCTCATTCGATAAAAACCAATTGGTTAACAAGATAGATTCAACCAATCTGCTGACACCGGTCCGGAAGGATCAGCTGGTATTTATTGAGAATCACGATCTCGACCGCTTTGCTTCGCGCGTGAAAGGTAGCCTTCAAAAAGAAAAAGTTGGCGCTGCCTTTAATATGCTGCTCAAGGGGACCCCTTTGATTTACTATGGACAGGAGCTTGGGATGAAAGGAGTTAAGTATGAGGGTAAATCCGATGGAAATGATATTCCCCGCAGGGAGGCATTTGAATGGTATACCAACACCGATGGCCCGGGAATGGCATTTTGGTATAAAGACAGCGGTCCATGGTGGACCAACCGAAATGGCAAATCAAACGATGGAATATCCCTGGAAGAAGAGCATGCAGACAAAAATTCACTTTGGAATTTTTACAAAACACTAATTAGCATCCGGAAACAATACCCGGCCCTTCAGGGCGGTGACCTTCGCGTGGTTAACAATGATAATCCCGGTGTTATATCGTTTATCCGCAAACTTGATGATGAGGAGTTGCTGGTGGTCATTAACCTCACTGCGAGTGCACAAACTGCTTTACTGCTGGAGAATATAACGGCGGCAACTGGTAAGGTTGTTCTTTCAGAACCTGCAGGATGCGTCTGTAGTCAAAAAAAGATAAAATTGAATCCTTATGGAATTTTCGTCACAAAGAACAAATAGGTATTTTTGGTGTTAGATAAGATAAACCTTAACAATCAGAATATGAAAAAATTTGCATTGACCATTTGTGCGCTGGCAATTGTTGCCCTTTCATTCGGGCAAAAAGCAAGCGATGTAAAAATTGACAAAAGCAAGCTGCAATTCAATGCAGGTGTTGGTCTCTCAACCTGGGGAATCCCTCTGTATATTGGAGCAGACTATTGGATTACTCCTGAAATCACAGTCGGTTTGGAGGCTTCATTACGTTACCGTGTTCTGCATGGTTATGGCGCTATCGGCGGATCCATCAATGGAAACTACCATTTTGCCAAACTGTTGGATTTGCCGGACAATATGGATTTATATGGCGGTATTAGTGCCGGTCCGTATATTTATATCGGAAGCGGATTCCTTGATGCTTTTAATGTCGGCATCGGTCTGCAGGCTGGTGGTCGTTACAGAATCAACGACCATTTGTGGATAAATGCTGAGTTGGGCGGAGGAACACTTTCCGGAGCCAAGTTTGGCATCACGCTTCGCAGGTAAGCGATCAATATTAAATTATTCAGATACCCCTGGTGCGGCGAAAGCCTGATCAGGGGTATTTTAATTTACCGACTTCGAGAACAGCCTGATCGCCAGTGCCACCAGTACAACCATAATCCCGGTAAGGGCAGCCAGGGCAGGCAAAATATCGTGCCAGATCCATCCCTGGGTTGAGATAGTTCGCATGGCTTGTACTGCATACGAAACAGGGTTTGCCATAGCGATACCCTTGAGCCAGGCAGGCATTGCATTGGTCGGAAACATGGCGTTACTGGTAAACATGAGGGGCATGGTAAGAAAGTTTGATACCGCCATCAGTGTTTCCATCGATTTGATTCGCGACGATAGTGACAGCGAAATTCCACCCATGATGATTCCGAAAAGTCCGGCAATAGCTAACAAAGCGATGACCCCTGGAATGCCGGTTTTAAAATGAACACCCAGGAATAGCGCGATAATAACTATGATCAGCGCCTGGAGAACAGTCTGTAAACCAATTGAAAGTAACTTCCCAAGGGGAATGGCTGCGCGGTAAATAGGGGCCGCCAGCATTTTATTCAGATAACCGGTACGGCGATCCCAGATAATAGTTGTTCCGCCAAAAACCCCACCGAACAGTGCAGTCATGATCATGATACCCGGGGTCATGAAATCAAGATAATTCCCTGTCCCAAGCATTTGTGCAGCTTGGGGGTTACGGGTGAGTCCCGACATGGAATTGCCCATCAATACGAGCCAGATCAGGGGTTGGATCACCACCATCATCAATCGCGCTTTTTGCTGGAGAAACTTTTTTATCTCGCGCCAAAAAACCCAGTAAATATCTGATAATAATAATTTTATGTTCATCGCCTTGCCCTCCTGATATTATTCCTCGCTTTAAATGATTCTTCCTTGGTGGTAAAATCTTCCCTCATTTCTTTACCTGTGTGATGCAGGAAAACATCATCGAGAGTGGGGTTCTCTACCTCATTTTTTATCGCTTCTTTCAATGCCGTTGGGGTATCCAAAGTTTTGATGACGCCGCGGTCGATGATCGCTATCCGGTCGCAAAGCGAATCCGCCTCATCCATATAATGCGTGGTGAGAAAAATAGTCATGTTATTTTTTTCGCGAAGGGTGTTTACGTATTTCCAGATTTCGCGTCGTGTTTGGATGTCGAGGCCGAGGGTGGGTTCATCGAGAAAAAGAATTCTCGGCCGATGGATGAGTCCGCAGGCTATATCCAACCTTTTGCGCATCCCGCCGGAATAGGTTTCTACTTTATCTTTTGATCTGCCGGTAAGGTCGACCATTTTCAGTACCTCCGCAATCCTATCATGAACTTCGGTGCGCGAAAGATGATAAAACCCGGCCTGCAGCCTGAGGTTATTGTACCCCGACAACGCATCTTCGACTGCAAGGTCCTGTGACACAAAGCCCAGCTCCAGCCTTGCCTGGTAAGGATGTTTGGTAATATCGATACCATTAATGGTGGCCGTTCCCTTGGTCGGACTTAACAGCGTGGTGAGCAGTGCGATAGTGGTTGACTTGCCAGCCCCGTTGGGTCCAAGAAAGCCAAAAATTTCCCCTTGATTTACAGAGAAACTGACATTGTCGACGGCTAGAATTCCCCCGGAATATACCTTGGTTAATCCTTGTGCTTCGATTATTGTTTTCATTGATTCGAAAAACCTATTTTTAGCGGTGCAAACTTAAACAGATCAGTGATAAGATTGTTTGTTATAAAAATAAATATCTAAGATGGATCAACAGGAAATAGCGAAGAGGAAGAATTTCATTCTTTCATTGATGATGATCAGTTCCTTTCTTTCTCCTTTTCTCGGAGCGTCGGTCAACATTGCGCTTCCCAGCATGAGCAAGGAGTTGGGGATGAATGCTGTTACCATGAGTTGGGTAGCTATGTCATTTCTGTTGTCATCGGCAGTTTTGCTTGTGCCGCTCGGAAAGTTGGCCGATATAATTGGCCGGGTAAAGGTTTTTATCATCGGAAACCTGATTGTTGCTACGGGATCACTGCTTTGCGCATTATCGAAGGATTCCACCACACTGATCATATTCAGGATATTTCAGGGAATCGGAAGTGCTATGATGTTTGGTACCAATATGGCAATCATAACCGCTGTTTTTCCACCAAACCAACGGGGAAAAGCAATCGGAATAAACGTGACCGCTGTTTACCTGGGCTTATCAGTGGCTCCGGTCCTTGGAGGAATCCTAACCCAGACTTTTGGCTGGCGGAGTATCTTTTTTGTAACCATACCCTTTGGATTGTTTGTCGCCACAGCAGCTGCACTGGTAATTAAAACCGATTGGAAAGAAGCCAAACATGAGGCATTCGATTACCTGGGCTCTGCAATATATATAGTATCCATGTCGGCCTTTATGTATGGATTCTCTAAAATGCCCGATCCATTAGCTATTGGTCTTGTAATCTTTGGTGTGATTGGCCTGCTGACATTCTACCGGGTGGAGGTAAAGACCCCTTTCCCGGTATTCAATATGCAGCTTTTCTTCGGTAACCGATTATTTGCCCTGTCGAACCTGGCCGCATTGATCAATTATGCAACCACCTTTGCAGTCACTTTTGTGCTGAGCCTGTATCTGCAGTATGCCAAAGGGTTAACACCGCGCGATGCAGGGTTTATTCTTATTGCTCAACCGATGATGATGGCTCTGGTAGCTTCCTTCTCCGGCAAGCTTTCCGACAAATACTCTCCGGGCATCCTTTCATCCATGGGCATGGGAATCATCGCTGTCGGCCTGATGATGCTTTTGCCTTTAAACGCGGATACCACCACTACTTACCTAATCACCAGCCTGCTGCTTCTGGGTATCGGTTTCGGCCTTTTCTCCTCACCAAACACCAATGCTGTGATGAGCTCGGTGGAAAAGAAATATCTGGGAGTTGCCTCAGCCACTGTTGCCACCATGCGAATGACCGGTCAGATGGTGAGCATGGGTATTGCCACCCTGGTAATACATATTTTCATAGGCTCCAACCGGATATCGAAGGTGAATGAACCGGCCTTCTTACACTCAATTACCATCACTTTTGCGATCTTTATTCTCCTCAGCTTTGTAGGCATCTGGGCTTCATTGGCGAGGGGAAAATCGAAGAAGAAGATCGGTTGACGCAGAAGAAGATCGAAATGCGCAGTGAAAATAATTAGCGAACCGCAGGTGAGCAAAATTAGCCTTTAGATTTACCTCCTACATTTCGACCGCAGGGAGCCAATTAGTGAGCGCAGCGAACCTAAAAGCTATTGGTATATTTTCCCCAGAGCTCTTCTGATAATTTCCAATATCTTGATACAGAAGAATTAGCCATATCTGTACAATACTTTGTCAGCAACTCTCTTACCCGGGCCGGATCTGTTTTGTAAAGCTCAGCCATCTCCTTTTCAAAGGTTATCTGATTCGAAAATGCTTTATCCTCAATTTCCTTCCATACTGCCTCAACATCTTTACTCATAGGCTGATAGCGCAACATACACATCTGGCTGACCTGTCGGAAGGCCCACCAGGCAGATTCATGGTTGAACTGCCGGCGGCCATCAACCATGTATGACTCGGGCATGGAGGTAATACCGCAATAGAAAGGGGTATGCGGGGTCGTAGCAGGATTGTCGTAACCCAGCCAAACCACTCCGCCAATGGCATCGGGCATCCAGCTGCGTGATTGTGTGATTTGCAGATAAGTAGCCCGGGCACAGCAGATAGTGCGCTCCGACGGCACTTTCAGCAAATTTTTCAAATCGCCGGTCATAAACGGATTAGCCACGGGACTCTTAATTACCTTGCCGGAGCGGTCAATGACGGTGAGACTGCCGGTCATGTCGTAAGGGGTATCCTGATAATAATTCCGGAACATGACGAGCATATCCTGAACAGAGATTTTTTTCTCCGCTTTTACCGACATCGGAAAATTTTCGCCATTCGGATCGAGCTTCAGCGAAGGGGCAACCAGGCTGAGTACACGCCATTCGCGCCGGCGGCAGGCCATGCTGGTACGGTCGGCATAGGCATAACAAAACTCGAAAGGCTTACCACTCTTCGGATCCCAGAAACCCAGTTCTTCGGCTAGTGTATATACATTGTCAGAAGCCATATAATTATCCGGATCTTTCAGGTTGATTGTGCGGATACGGCTGGCATTTGCCGAAACCCCAACTTCATCATCGGGAATCCGCTGGGCTGCCCAAACGGCGCCTTTTTTGCCTTTACCCGGCCCTAAAATTTCGAAGTGCCAGGTTTCCTGCGGATCGGCAAATGTAAAACACTCACCGGAATCGTTATAGCCATATTCCTTAGTAAGCTTGTCTATTATCCTGATGGCTTCACGGCAGGTTTTTGCCCGTTCAAGTGCCAGCCGGTAAAGCTCGGGACAGTCGAGTATGCCGATTTCGGAATGCATTTCACGCTTACCGCCGAATGTGGTTTCGCCGATAGCCAGCTGATATTCATTCATCACCGGATAGGCCGTATTGATATAGGCAAATGTTTCTGGTACCTGAGGAATGGTTCCGGTTTCCACACGGTCGGGATCATTCGGACCTTTGGTTTCCTTGGGTTCCAGATACACCGCACACATTGAGCCCGTCGGATATTTCTGGTGCGGGACAAGATTGATCCAGGTGCGGTCGGATCCGCTGTCGCACGAATGCGAAGTCATGGTGGATCCATCTGCCGATGCTTTTTTCCCAACGATAATGCTCGTGCAATTATCATTTTCACGCACTTCCTGCGCAAACAATCCGCCGTACAGCAGCATGGCAGCGCAGAGGAAAATTAATGGTAGATGCTTTTTCATAAATACTGTATTTCGAAGAAGAAGACCGATGAACGAAGAAGAAAATCGTAACACGTAAAACGAATCCAAATTATCGAATTATCGAATTAGCACATTGGCTAGAGTCCTGTCGCAAACATGGTCCACAACTGCCCTTTCAATTCAACCCATTTGGTGGCTGTGGCGCGGGCGAAATCATTTGTGTATTGTGTCATAAACTCACGATATCTGGCTGGCTTGATGTTGCCGCGTGCATCTTTTTCGGGTTCTTTTCCTTTATCAGCCTTCATCATTTCAACTGCCATCTTATCCATCATCGGCAGCTCGGTGAATGCTTTTTCTTCGAATTCCTTAACGGCATTTTCAACGATTCCGCGGGTACGTTCCCAGTGAAGCTCTGCCAGACGGTTGGTTTCACGGTAACCCCAGATAGCAGCATCGGTCCGGTATTTTTTCTGACCGCACACCTGGAAATTGTCAGGTAAGCTGAGTGTTCCTGCATAGATTGGAATCCTTGGGCTACAAGCCGGATTATCGAAAGAGAACCAGGCAACACCACCGATATCATCAGGCAGCCAGTCGCGGCACTGAATCACGTTTGAATAGGAGCACCCGCTGATGGCGATAGTCCTTTGGCCGGCAATGGTGCCCGGTTTCAAGGCATTGACAAGTGTAATCAGATCGCGGCTCATAAATGGGCTGGCGAGGGCACTCTTAACCATTTCGGGAGCTGCGGCAGGCTGAGCATCAGGAGCAGCAGCAGCGCGACGGCCAAAATTGTTTTTTGGTACGAGCATGTTCTTTGTGGCATCGATATCCGTTCCTTCATAAGTAACCCTGTAATAAGCCATCACGTCGCGTACACTGATTTTTTTCTCCGCTTTTACCGAGAATGGAAGTTCATCCATTTCAGGCGTTAGGTTCAGCGAGGGAGCCATCGTGCTGAGCACGTACCATTCGCGTGTGGAGAATGGTTTACGCCCGCCATAAGCTTTCCAGAATTTGAAGGGCTCACCGCTTTTACTGTCATAAAATCCCATGCTTTCTGCCAGAGAAATAACATTATCGGAAGCCATGTAATAATCAGGCTTTTTGAGATCCAAAGTACTGATTCTGCATATATTGGCTGATACGCCCACGTGATCATCAGGAATCCTCACAGCTGCCCAAACAGCCCCGATTTTCTCAACACCGGCACCCATGATTTCGAAATGCCATACTTCATTTTTGTCGGCAACAGTCAAACATTCACCCGAATCGCCATAACCGTATTTTGTAGCCAGATCGCCCATCAGCTTAATGGCTTCGCGTGCGGTGGTGCAGCGTTCCATGGCAATCGCCTGAAGCTCTTCGATCAGGAAAAGTCCATCATCATTCTGCATGCTCTGTTTGCCTCCGAAGGTGGTTTCGCCCATGGCAAGCTGTTTCTCATTAAGCGATGGATAACAGGTGTTCAGATAAGAATAGGTTTCAGCAACCTGTGGAATTTCACCTTTCTCGGTTACGTTGCGTTTATCGCCACTGAATTCGTTGTGCATCAGGCCCCAGGATATCTTCCGCATGGCGCCTTCACCATAAGTTTTGTGGGGGACGATATTCAGCCAGGTACGGTAAGGTCCGTCGCAGCTGTGACAGGTAATCACGGAGCCGTCGGTGGTGGCTTTTTTACCCACCATTATGCTGGTACATGAGGCCTTTTCCTCAGGAACCTCAATAAACTGTGCAACCGCAAGCTGCGTAAACATCAGCAGGGCGGTCAACAGGTAAGCATACTTCGCAAAAGATTTCGTTTTCATTTTATTCAGATCTATGGTTTTCAATCAAGTTTTCGTTATTCAAAGATCACCTTTCCCGCCCCGGCTGTCTTCGGATCCAGGAGAAAGGCTCCCACTCCCTTGGCAATAAGCTCCTTATATTTTGGCACTCCTTCGCAAACAATCTCTTTCTCGGGATGGAATTCGTTCCAGCTGGTCATCACCTGAAGAATGGTGGAAGTATGACGGCCCACACGTGTGGCAATCGGCCATCCGTTGTCGTCGATCGGGGCATATAAAAGCCCATGCTTGCCGGCTTTCACAACAAATGCATCTTTTCCCTCAAGCAGCTGTTTCTCTCCTGTGATACCGCGTGTGGCATCGAGGAAAGGTTCGGGAGCCTCAAAAAGCAGAGATATGGCATCTGAAAAATCTCCTATTTCACGATGCGATAATCCATGCAGATTCTTGGGTGAAAACTCTGTGCCTATCGAGAATCCCTCGAAATCGGTAAGGGTCATGGAGGCCATTGTTGCCAGGTCCTGACCTTTCTCATGGGTGACAATGGTATTGATAACCGGATATTGTAATTCAGCTTCATGCAGGTCGATAACCACATCCACCTTCTCCTGCCTGATAAGGTTCATAAAAGCAAAGGTTGTTTTCTCGGTAAGGGTACCGTTAGCCCTTCCAGGCCAGGCACGGTTCAGGTTTCGGATATCCATATACGCCAGATTCTGCTTGCTCGGATAGTGGATATAAACTTCCGGATCGGGCCACTGATCCAAAGGATTTGACCACCGGTCGCCCATGCGGAATTTCTGTCCCCCCCAGGTGGTCGGTATAGTGAATAGCTGAGGATAAGCGCCGCTCGGACGGGTAACGGTCGTGGCACTGTGATTGGCTGATAATACAACAATCAGCCTTCCCTTTTGGATGTGCGAATTTTCGACCATTATCCAGGCGGCCAGCCTGCCAGCGGGCTCTTCAGGGTGCGAACCGCCGAGGACCATCATCGTGGCTCCCGGTTCGGTACCTTCAACAATATAGATGTTGCAGTCGTTGTTGGTTCCTTTGATAGCCGCGAAATAATCGCCGAGCTTTTTCACTTTCACCTGGTCGGATATGACTACCTGCTCCTTATAATGACGGTGCTGATAAAAACTGATGCCGGCAAAGATCATGATCACCAGGCCAGCCAGTCCGATCAGACTTTTTCGTATGATATCTTTCCTGTTCATGGAGTCAGTTTATTTGATCATAAATAATCGTAACAGAAAGGGTATCAGTATAATCACATATACGATCTCTTTTTTCCAATCCTTGGTTTTTATCAGGTTGTATATGATCAGCACCACGAGATAGGCGATGAGAGCGTAATAGAGGATTGATATTATCGGTGTGAAGAATGCGTTCATATTAGTGATTTAAATGCCGGTTAAAAATCCCAGGTGCTTACTGTAAATAACCATCAGAGTACCTAATATCATAATAACAATGGCAGGTACGATGCATTGTTTCAGGAACTTGCCATAGCTGTCCTTTGCACCTGCCACATCCACCGTGAGCCGGCCGATAATGGCTGTTGGCGGTAGAGCATCACCCAGAGGCCAGATAACACTCATCCCGGCCAGGGCGACGATAGGATTGAGGCCCATCGAGTTGAACAACAATACCAGGGGTACACCAAAAACCGCCGCCGATCCATACATCAGCACAGATTCCGTAATCGGGAGGAAAAAGAACAGACTGCCGATAACCAGAAAAGCGGGAAGGGTGATAAAGGTGATTGCGAGCAATCCGCGGACCCCCGTCAATGTCATGATTTGCACTAAAATCCCTACACACGTGAGGGTTCCAATTAGCGGAAGCAGCTGTTTGAGTGTTGCGGCCGAGATCTTGAACAAATCGATTTTTTTTGGCGAAAGCAACCATGAAGCCAGGGCGGCAAACAGGAACATCAGCGGCATTCCGACTACCGGTGTATCATGCGGCCATTTGCGACCCATGAACATCAGCACGAAAAAGATCAGAAATGGAATCGCAATGCGGGTCCAGTTCATTTTTTCAGGCGGGACAGGCAACTCCTCAAAAGCTTTGTCCACATCGATTTTGGTGCCTTTCCAGCCGAGATAAAAGATGGTAAACAGAGCGCCGATCACGCAGGGAATCAGCAGCGGCCAGAAGAACCCGACATATGGCATGTTTACTCCTGCAGCTGTCATCATGGCCCATAAACTCACTGGCGGGGCAGCGGCGCTTAAGCCGGCAATCAAAAAGATGATGGCGGCGGTCTTTATCTTGGTAACACCCATGTAATTCAGTACCACGGCAACCATGCTTCCTACGATCAGCACGGTAACGCTGCCGGCTCCGGTAAGCGCTCCCGGGATCAGCAGTAGAAATGCCAGCAGGATGAGCAGCAGCACCCGGCTCTTGTGAAAGGTTTTGATGATAGAACGAACGGCATAAGCTACACCCCCGGATTCCTTTAGAATATTCATAAATAGGGTGGCGCAAAAGAATATCAGGTTGATATCCAGATACGTGATCGCTCCTTCGGCAACATGGCGTGCGGGAAAAAAGTGACCTCCCGCAAAAGCGCCCGCTACGGCAGCAACCAGCATGGCCAGCTCAGTGGAGAGCTTGATCCACAGAGCTATGAAGTAAAATAGAACCATCACCCCCAGGACGATGGCCGCTGAAGTGTACATGTCCACGTTTATCGGGATTATTTGTTGTAAACCTTCTTCAAAACACCTTCAATTTCCGTGTTCATCTCAAAAAGGATGAGCGGAATATTTTTAGCCTTGGAAATTGTCGTAAACCGGCCGTCCGAATCGCCCTCTTTTTTGACAATCATAAGGTCGCAAACATTGCAAACCGCATCGATTGACATCTCATCCGTATTGTCACCGGCAGTTGCACCCTGTGAACGCCGGGCCATTCCTTCGATATGCGAACCCACGATTTTGATGCCTTCTTTTTTTGCTTCGGCAATCAGCGCCTTTGTGCGGGCGAGTTCATCATCCATGGAAACACCTGCAGCACCCATACCTTTTAAGCTGGCACCGGTAACAATAATGATCGATTTGTAAGGCTTGCCTTCTTTCTTTTTGGCCATCAGGTCCTCGGCTTTGGCCTGCAGGTTGTACTCAAAATTGATCGCGTCTTTCTGAAGGAAAATTTTCAGCCTTACCGGCCCGGGACTCTGGCCACAGGAGGTCAGCAATACCGGTTCAGCAGCGGTTTGTGCAACTGCACGGTTTGCAGTTAACCCCAGTGAAATGGTTAAACCCAGAATAAGCAGACGGGATACTCTTGTTAAATTTAATGTTTTCATATTGATTTATAGATATTTACAGATAGGAATGTTGTGACTTGATATTTCTGTTGTTTCAAAGATATTAAACTTACACTTCTGTTATCCGCTTAGCGGCTGTTATATAGCATACGGTACCTGATAACCACCAGGATAAACCAGATCAGACCGGCCAGACTGATAATCAAGGCACCCGTATTGTGCCTGGCATCGAAACTGACCGAATCTTCCGATACCGCTGGCTGTAACGATGGATCCCAGGGCAGGTGGTATTTCTGGGTTAGCCCCTTGATAAAAAGCAGATGGATTACCGGGATATTATTCTGGATCATGGAGTGGATCATTCCTTGCTTGCCGGGTTCAGGAATTGCAGCTTTCTTTATCAGGCCGGGCTTGATATTGAGCACTAACTGGCTGCTGCCGATATTGGCATATCCACCTCCGGAATTGATAAATGCCCTGATTCGCTTCGGGTTGCCGTTAAAATAAATTTTTTCCCGTTCCTGTCGATTTTTCATCAGCTCCTTTTCATTGATCAACGGAATGCCTGCATCTGCCAGACTGGTTTTAATCCGGTCAGACAATCCCTGTTCAAATTCCGACCCGGTATCGTCGTCTCCACCAATGGATGCTGCCACCGGCCTGATATCGATATTGTGATTTTCAACAAGCAACCGGTAGATATCCCAAATCGTAAAATTGAGATTTGAGGCTCCGAAAGAGGAAGAGCCAAAAGAGAAAATTACCAGCGGATGCAATTCCAAAGCTTTGGCAGCCGAAAGGGAAGCTATCAGTAAAGCAGGAAAAGATGCTGAACTGCCAATGGCAATGGTATCTCCCTGATGCACACCTGCCTCAAGGAGCAAATGTGCTACCAGAGCGGCAAAATTGGGATTAAGAGTGGTTCGCTTGGCGGCAGGATCGCCAATTGTTGTTGTGAGCTCCGACCATTCCGGCCCGATCAGTCCGGATTGCCTCGCATCTTCCGGATTATCCGTATTGATTTTATGTTGAATGGTATAATCGTGAATCGTTTTCAGAGATTGTTCCATGTTTTCTGCAGCAGTAATTAAAACCGCTGAATCACTCTGACCTGCAGGTTTGAAAAGTAGCGATGCGGCCAGCATGAGTCCGATCCCGATCAAGCCATTGATCAAAAGGAATATTTCTTTCTTTTCGAAGGGCTTATATCCTGATAAAATCATAGGAATATCAGAAAAAGTAAAAATATATCTTGCTGATAAACAGGAGGACAGCCAGGACAATAGCCATGGAAGACAGGGTAACCACCACCCCTTGCTTATCGAAATTACTGGCGATCAAACCGGGAATAACCCATCCGATCATTCTCATTTCGAGAGATATTGGAAAGATCATCGGGGCGAGAAACGAGAAGGAAAACGAGAGGACTGAACTGATCAGGATCAGGAAAACAAACCTCCGTTTGCCGAACAAAATCAGGTAACGCGAGGCAAACCGGTAGATCAGCCAGGCAATCAGCGCTGCAATCAGTGTTCCGGTAATCCTTAGCGGCTGATCGGCATATAAAACAAGATATCCGGGTACAATGATCCCGCCCGGGAAATAGCCTGTAACCGCTATAAAGAGGAGCGAGAGGAGGAGGCCGGTGAAGAATAATTCGAAGGACAAGGGTTTGAGCTTAGAAGTTAGAGATTCCAATTAAGAGTTCCGTATGCCGAGGGTGGAGATTCAAGTGTGCCAGAAGTTGTTCGCCCAGGCCGTGAATGTTGGCAATACCAAATATGATGATATCGCCGGTTGTGGATTGAATAATCTGGTTAAGGATTTGTTCTGGTTTTTTCGAGATAAGCCGGTCACAATTCTTTAGTTTTCTGGTAAAGATAGGGGAATGAATTCCTGATACATATATCTGACTGAACAGATCTTTACCATCGGCCTGCAAATAATTAAGCCATTGCCGGCTGCGTTCACCGCGGTCGGAACGTAAAGAGAGTAATCCGATGATTTTCGGCTCCTCTTTAATTTCTGGTGCAATTCCTTTTTTCAGAGTTTCAAAAGCTTTCTCAATAAGATGTCTGGTCGATAGCGGGTCATTTGCCGCAAAAGCATTTACGAACCAGATTTTCCTGTTATCACTGGCAGGTCGTGATCCGTTGCCAATCCCGAAAATACCAATCTGTCCGATATCCAGTTTGGTATTGATAATCCCCCTGATGATTTTGTCATCTGGTATTCCCAGGTATCTGGCTGTTGCGACTACCGTATCGAGGTTTGATTTTATTTGGATTTCATAAATGGATGCCGGTAAATTCAGCTCGTCAGATAATCCCGGTTTTGCAGCAATGAGTGTAGCTCCCAACTGTCTGATACCGGTGATTAAAAATTCATTTACCTCTTCTTCGGGAATAATGACCCTGGATCCCGGGAAAATATCGTTCACAAAGAGTTCCGATATTTCGCGGAGCGATTCACCCACTACATCGGTATGATCGGCTCTGAAATTTGAAAACAAGGTGAGTCCCGGCCTGATAAGTTTATGGGTTTCCACTTTGTGGTTATCAGGATGGATACTCATGATTTCAGTTATCACACATTCGGCTTCCAGCTTAACTGCTTTTGCGATCAGCATTTTCTGTTCAAGGATGGTGGTCAGTCCCCTACGCTTAATTGGCTCGAGTGTTCCATCCGGAAGAATATATATGGCTTCGGACCCGGTGGTTTTGGCCAGTACTTTAATTCCGTGTGCCCTGAATACGGAGGCAAGGGTACGGACAATGCTCGATTTTCCCCGGGTGCCGGAAACGGTTATCCGCAGGGAGATACGCTTGATTTTTTTAGTAAAGGAAATGGATTCTGCGGCGAGAAATATCAGGAAAAGCAATGATAAACCCAGGAGAATCAGGAACCCTGCCATTTCATTCCTCCGGCTTAAAGAGCCCGTCGGTATTGGCTCCCAGAAAAACAGCATCCATCAGTTTCTGATCGGCACGCTGCAGGTTTTTGATTGATTCGGAATCCATCACGGGGGTGTGTGCAATCCGGGTAAGATAATCACCGATATACTCCAGGTCGGCATCAGTCTGCCACCAATTTTTCCGATCGAACCGGGTGAGGTCCACAGCTCGGGAAAACGAGCGCAAAGATTTATCGCCTAATGTATTAAAATAGAAATCGAAATACGACATGATGAGTTCGCGCAACGACCGGTATACCGGTTCGCGGAACCGCAGGGCCGTTGTGTTGGACTTGGCAATGGCACCCCAATTCTTACCGATTCTGAAAACCGCGATAACATGGTCGTCGTCGTTTTCAGACATCATGTCAACGATCAGCGGCTTGAATCCTAGCTCGCGCAACATCGCGGCAGCAAAAAGCGCACCCTCAAAACAATGCGCTTTTTGCTCAGCGATAACCTTGCGCGGTGAGCGACATTCCGCTTTTGGATTATAAGGCACCGAATCCAGAAACTTCTGGATATCGTATGGCTTTTTAATCGTTTGAATAAATTCCGTTTCGCTCTGTGACCACATTTTTAATGGGCAGGGGCGGCCTTTTTCATTACAAACTTTTCAGAAACCAATGCCAGTTCAGCCTCATTCAAGGTGGTGGTTTTCTTAAGTAATTTGATGAAGAAGTCCACCTCTTCGGGAGTTGAGGGGCAACCGGTATTGGCCAACGTTTCTTTTCCGGCCTTATCTTTCGACGGCATTCTCGAATCGGCCAGCAATTTCCCTTTGGCATCAAAAATCAACCAGAAGGGGATACCCTGCTTGTCGCCACCGTTTTTATTCATGAATACATCAGCTCCGGGATTTTCGAGAGCTTTTTTAGCTCCATTTTCCATAACAACCATGTGCTCAATAACGAAATTCTTGCCAAAGAGCGGCTTCATTTCAGGCATGTTCATGATGGAATCCATCCTCTTGCACCATCCGCACCAGGAGGCATGAAAGATGATCATTACTTTCTTGTTGTCTTTTTTTGCCAGTGCGCAGGCATCATTAAAAATTTTGTCGGCAGGTTGCGGCTTTTCCTGGGCGACGAGTCCGGTTATCAGGCCGAAGGACAGTAAAACGCTGATCAGTAATTTCATAATCGTTAATTTTTATTTGAATACTGTGAACTTATCTTTTGTTGTCATGCAAAAATCGCATGAACTGGCAACGGTTTTAACATCATAGGTGTTGCCGCAAACCGGACAAACATACCACTCGCCCGGGAAGGTTTTTTCCGTTCCACCTTTCAGTGCAGCCAATGCTTTCTGATAAAAATCGTTGTGTTTTTTCTCGGTATCCATGGCCCAGGTAAATGATTTCTTTGCGCCCTCAGCTTTTTCTGCCACTGCCGATGCAATAAATCCGGGATACATGATAGTCATTTCATATGCCTCACCTTTAATGGCATCTGCAAGATTTTCAGCAGTGGTTTTGACGAGGAACATGTCAATTACCGGATCACCAACGGTTACCCCAAGCTTGGTCAGAACTTTTTTGTGGTTAGCTGCATGGATGGATTCTGCATTTGAGGTTGCGAGAAACATTTTGGCAATGTTGTTCAGGCCCTCTTTTTTAGCGGCTTCGGCAAATTTAGCATATTTGGCGCTGGCGGTGGATTCGCCATTATAGGCAGCTTTCAATCCATCGATAGATTTGACGGGTTTGCTCTGACTAAATCCAAACAGGGAAAATACTCCAAATACGATCAGGCTTAATAAAGTCTTTTTCATAGTATAGGTGTTTAGTTAATATATTCTGATAGTGATGATTACAGTCCCATCATATAATCCATTACCATGGTGCCGCCAAATAAACCGGTTACGCTAACCCCTACAGCACCCAGCAGATAAAGTCCGAATACCAGCCATTTATACACCGGTTCTTCTTTCTTGTACACCAATACTCCGATTCGGATTAGTGTGCCAATAACCATAATCACCAGGGTAATCAGGGCCATGGTTTCATGACGTCCGAAAATCTGTACAATGGCACCTTCTTTTGGTTCAAAGGTGAACAAATGTCCGGTAAGAAAGGCAGCTCCGGCTCCCAGCGTTCCAAGTACCATCAGGTAGAGACCCATTTTCGAAAGGCATTTTTCCTGGCGAAAAAACAGGAATACTACCTCGGCAAGAAAACCCACAAGGATCAGTGCGATAGGAAAATGCACAATCATCGGATGGAAATGAGCTGTATTCATAGTATTAAAGTTTTACCGGGGTCATTTTTGGCATGATGAGCTGGACAACACCGAGGGCGAAAAGATAAGTGCATCCTGCGACAAGAAAGGCATACACATATCCATGAGGACCAGCATCGGTCAGAACTTTACCCAGAGCCAGGTTGGCAATTATACCTGAGGTAGCGCCCCACATGCCACCGATTCCAACAACTGAGGCAACCGCCTTCTTGGGGAACACATCAGAAACCAAAGTGAACACGTTTGCCGACCAGGCCTGATGTGCAGCTGCTGCCAAAGCGATCAGCAGAACAGCGACCCACTGGTTATGCACAATCGGTGCCATGGTCACCGGCAACACCAGGCAGGCACAAATCAAAAGGGTGATTTTACGGGCCTTATTCACTGACCACCCGCGTTTGATAAAGGCTCCGGACATGTATCCGCCTCCGATGCTGCCGATATCGGCCAGCAGATAAATGATAATCAAAGGCAGGGCAAGTCCTTTGAGCTCCAGTCCAAATCGTGCATTCAGAAAAAAACCGCCCCAGAATAAATAGAACCACCAAACGGCATCGGCAGTCTTTGCTGCTGCGAATGCCCAGGTTTCCTTCACGGGGAACAGCTTGAGCCATGGAATTTCCTCGATTACCGGCTCAGGAGGATCGCTCAGGATATATTGAAGTTCGGTTTTGGATAATTTCGGATGGAGTTCTGGTTTTCGGTAAGTATTGTTCCACAGGACAATCCAGATGGCACTGAATACTGCCGTCACCAGAAAGGCGTACTGCCAGTGGGTGCCGTCGCTGGCTACGATCAGAGGAATGAATAGAGGCGCGAGGATGGCCCCAACGTTGGTGCCGGCATTGAAGATTCCGCTGGCGAATGCACGCTCTTTTCGCGGAAACCATTCGGCTACCGTTTTTATCGACGACGGAAAGTTTCCGGATTCGCCAAAACCCAGTCCAAACCGAGCTGCGGCAAAACCGATCCATCCCATGCCCCTCGTTATGCAGGCATGAAGCAAGCCGAAAACACTCCAGATGGCAATCGATAGCGTAAACCCTTTTTTTGTGCCGAGCTTGTCAATGATACCACCCATCGAAAGCAACCCAATCGCATAGGCTACCTGAAAGGATACGGTAATATTGGCATAATCATGTACCGACCAGCCAAATACCTTGTCGCGCAAGGTGGGTCCAAGCACTCCGAGAATACTCCGGTCGATGTAATTTATGGTTGTCGCCATAAAGAGCAGCGCCAGGATCCTCCACCGGAAACTACCGATTTTTTCTGCAGTTATCGTCATGTTTTATTTATGCGGATAGCCCACGGTTTGACAAATTATTATTCGCTGATTTGGGGCCAGCTCCATGGCTGTCGAGAGTGCGGGAATATCTACCCAGCCCCTGACCACACAGGCAAGTTTTTCAGAGGCGCACCACAAATAAACGTTCTGAGCCATAAACCCTGTATTTATTCTTGAAGCATTGAGGGCTTCCGGACCGGCTTTTTCGGGATCACTAACTCCTGCTTTTATCAGGTCGGCAACATAAACCAGGTTAACAGCAGCAATTTCAACAAAGTCCTGCTGGCCGGTTTCCTTGCGGATATCCCTTTTGTGAATCTGCTTCAGGCTGTGTGATTCCGGAACATAAAGATAAAGGCCCGATTCAAGCGCAATATAAACCGACATTTCCTGTCTGTTATTGGATGAAGGTGCGGTATGCTTTCCATCCTCAGGACGATTGATTCCCCAGGCAGCCCAGCAAAGATCTGAAATCTGCTGTTCCGATAACATGCGGCTATCGTACTCCCGTGTGCTCTTGCGTTCATTCAGCGCCTGCATTAGGGGCATACCTCCGGTTTTGTTTGGTGCCGGTAACTTAATATCTTGATTAATAGCCGATAAGCTCATACTTAACAGGATTAGGGTGATCGCTGTAATGCGTATCATTTTCATAGGTGCTAGAAAAACCTAATAATACTAAAAAGGCAGGAGGGCAAAAAGGCAAAAAGGCAAAAAGTAAAGTCTTGAATGAAAAATAATCATCAAAGCTAAAAATGCGCACCTAAACTGCTGTAGTCAAGACTTGTCCTGACAGTTTGCGCCTTGCGCCTTAATCCTTTCCTTCTTGCCTTCCTGCCCTCTTGCCTTTTGCCTTAAAAAGCAATATTGCATTTTAACACCGGATACGTCAGTCCGCCTTTCGGAGCTCCCTGTTTCTGCAGGTAATCATCAAAGTAGTTCCAGAAAAGAAGGCCGTCGTCCGACTGTGGTTCCATCAGGTAAAAGATCAGCCAGGCCAAGGGCTGGGCCATATCTACATAATAAGAACCGGCTGGGATAGTTTTTTTAACGGGTCGGAAATCGCCTTCGAGGGAGACCGCTTTATGTCCGCCATAGCCTTCGCGATCGGACCTCGTTAGTTTGCTGATCAGGAATTCATCCCCGTCCACCTTGATTTTTTTATCGGTCTTTTTTACAATAATACCGTGATCTTGCAATTTCTGGGCAACATTGGCCAGTTCAGCAGGAAAAATATAGGTGCGGGGCACGGTGGAAAGTTTAACCGGAACAAAATGATTAGAGTGATTGATTTTCTCCAGCCAGTTGAGGTTGCCGGTAGGCTTCTGCCGCTTCCTGCCATTGGCATCAGTGAAAGGAACAGTTTCGCGGATCAGCATTCTGATCTGTTCTGGCTCTGGTGCCAGTTCGTAAGTGACTCCACGCTGGATTTTTCCGGCTCCGGATTTTATCAGGTCGATGGTTGATTGATCAGCTTTAGCAATAATGTCCTTTATCTCCTTGGCATGGCCCCCGGTATACTCAAGAACACTGACCAGCAGATAATAATTGGCGAGTATTCGCTTCTCAAATAATTCATGCGGAAAAACTTCGCTGAGAATACCCATGCGATTGCGGAGTCCGACATAATTCGCAATATATCTTGGCAGATGGTCATAAGCGACGAATGTTGCCTGCTCATTTGGCTTCATATTCAGGTACCCGTGCCAGAAAATATTGATTCCTGATTTGTCGAGCACACTGTGCATGGCATCTTTCAAAAGGTCCATGGTAAAATTGGTTGGTTCAGGCATGCCGGCCGACTGAAACGACGGGGCAACATTTACCATATATCCGTGCCATGAACCGTCGTCGGTATGCAGATCCATGAATAATGCGGGATCCCAGCGGTTGAAAACGCCTTTTAACAGACCTTTCATCTCAATGGCTTCGGCTTTCATTCCTTCACGGTTCAGGTCGAGGCCTTCGCCACTGGCCCTTACGCCGGTCATTTTCGGACTGCCTTCCTGCGAAGGACGGTTATTGTCGGCAAACTTATCATTGCCATCCGGATTATAATTGGGGCAGAACATGATGATCTGATTATCCAGCAAATACTTGCGATAGCCCAAAGCGATTTCGCGCATCAGCTGCATTGATGCCTCCTTGCCTTCAACTTCGCCCGCATGAATGTTGGCCTGGATATAAATCACCGGTTTCCCTGATGCCTTGGCTTCTTCCGGTGTGGTGATCTTCGGATTGGCAATAATTACCAGCTGCAGTTGATTACCGAGTTTTGAGGTGGCAAACTGTTCCACGCTGACCAGCGGACTCGCGGATTTCAAAGCCTCAACAAATTTCACAACATCCTCATTGTGTGAGGTCTCCATAAACACCGTTCTCTCGGCACGGGTCATGAGTGCATCGCGGTTGCCCAGTTGCTGGGCACTTAATGAATAGAACGACAGGAGTATGAAAATGGAGAGCAGGCGAAATGATGTTTTCATATGCGAAGTAATTAGGTATCGGGAATATGGACAAACTATCGGTAACAAATATCAACAACGATTTTAGGCAAATGAATGTTGTAAAGCAAATATAAAGCTGACAGGTTTTTAAAACCTGTCAGCTTTAATCGCTTTATATTATTTTAGCGCTCGAAATCCAAATTTCCGGAAAAACCAAAAAGATATTGTTGCCATGAAATACAAGTATGCCGTAGGGACCGATATCGGCGGAAGCCATATCACCTGTGCCCTGATCGACCTGGAACATCAGATGATCCTGCCCGAAACACGTGTCACCATCCCCGTGGATAATGCTGCCTCAGCAGATGTAATCATGGGGGTGTGGGCCGAAGCTGTCGGTGAAACACTCCTGGGAATTGCTGTTGACGAATTAGCTGGAATTGGTTTTGCCATGCCCGGACCCTTTGATTATGTAAATGGTATTGCACTGTTTGAGCGTGTCGGAAAGTATCTCGGTCTTTATGGGGTTAATGTATCAGAAGGGATCCGCAAGCGGCTGAAATTGCCGGAAAGGGTCTCGGTAAGATATATGAATGATGCTTCGGCATTTGCCGTTGGTGAAGCCTGGATGGGAGTTGCCGCTGAAGCGAAAAAATGTGTCGGTATTACTCTGGGTACAGGATTCGGATCGGCCTTTATCGATGATGGCCTGCCAGTTGTGGAACGTGAGGATACCCCAAAAATGGGCTGTGTGTGGCATCTTCCATACAAAGACAGCATCGCCGATGAATATTTTTCAACGCGTTGGTTCGTGAGGTCGTATGCTGCCCTGACGGGTGAAACTCTGCCGGGTGTGAAGGAAATTGCTGATGTGGCCCGGAAAGATCCGAAAGTCGCTGAACTGTTTACCGAATATGGTGCAGGTATCGGTGCATTCCTCGGCCCATGGCTCAAGACTTTCGGCGCTGAGGTACTCGTTATCGGTGGAAATACAGTTGGCGCCTCTGATCTGTTTTTGCCGGCTTTCGAAAAAACTTTGGCAGATCTGGATTGCAAAACCAGAATCATGTGGTCCGAACTTAAAGAGGATGCCGCCCTGATTGGTAGCGCAAGACTACTTGAACCAGCCTACTGGACGCGCATTTATTCGCTGATCGAAAAAATGAATTAAACAAAATAAACCCAAGAACATGTCAACTCAAAAAGTAAAAATGGTGCAGATTCTCCCGGTGTTCATGTCGTTCATCGTGATGGGATTTGTGGATATAGTCGGCGTATCAGCCGGATATGTACAGAAGGATTTCAACCTGAGCGACTCCCTCGCCCAGCTGATTCCCTCGATGGCATTTGTATGGTTTTTCCTCCTCTCGGTGCCTGTCGGCATCATGCTCGATAAATACGGCAAGAAAAATATTCTCAATATCGGGATGGCTGCAACAGGTTTGGGTATGGCAGTTCCTATGCTCAGCCTGATCTCCTCATCGCTCTATACTTTTCCGCTGATGCTGGTTGCTTTCATTCTGCTGGGTATCGGAAATACCATTGTTCAGGTATCCGCAAACCCACTGCTTCATGATGTTACCCCGCTTGATAAATATTCGAGCTTTATGAGTCTGACCCAGTTTGTTAAGGCGATAGTTTCGATGCTCGGACCGATTATTGCTGCTTTTGCTGCTTCAAAATTGGGTAATTGGAAACTGGTTTTCACGGTTTATGCTATCACTTCTTTCCTGGCAGTACTCTGGTTGTATTCGGTTAAGGTTGATGAAACCAAGATTGATAAAAAACCTGCAACTTTCAGCTCCTGCTTTAAGCTTCTTGGCAATCCGCTTGTCCTCCTGATGGTTCTCGGAATTTTCCTGACCGTAGGATCCGATGTCGGCATGAATTCAAATATCGCCAACTACCTTCAAAAAAATTTCCACCTCAGTTTGGAAGAAGCATCCGTGGGAATTAGTTTTTATTTTGCTGCCCTCATGGTAAGCCGTTTCCTTGGTGCTGTTTTGCTGAACTTCTTCAAGCCAAAACCCTTCCTGATCCTGACCACTCTGCTAACCATCATGGCATTTGTCGGAATGATACTGGCTCCGACTCCTTTGATCGGCAAAATCTGCATTTTCCTTGCTGGGCTTGGTTCCGGTAACCTTTTCCCGTTGATTTTCTCCATTACTGTAAATAAAATGCCTGAAAGGGTAAATGAAATTTCCGGTCTGATGATTATGGCAGTCTCCGGTGGTGCAGTTATACCTCCGCTGATGGGCGTTGTCAGCCAGAATATGGGCGGATCAGCAAGTATTTTTGTTGTGATCGGTTGCATGGTGTACATTTTATTCGCGGGGCTTTATGCAAGAAAGGCCGCTTAAAGTTGGTTTTCGGCTCAAAATTTGTTATATTTGCTTACAGACATACCAAAATGAGATTTTATTTTTTCGCCATATTAACCATATTGTTAGGGACAACAGCAGTTGCCCAGGGCGGAACTTATAAAACAATCACAGCTGTTCAAGCCGATAGTCTCATAAAAAGCCACCAGGGTTTAAACGATTTTGTCATTATTGATGTGCGAGGTTCAGTTTCCTGGATTACCGAACGGATTGATAAATCGGTGAACTACGATTCCAGCGCTTCATGGTTTAACGATTCGATCGATAAGCTGGATAAAAACAAGGTCTACCTGGTTTATTGCAGTTCCGGCGGACGAAGCCCCGGAGCATGCGGTACGATGATTACAAAGAATATAAAAACAGTGTATAACCTCCAGGGCGGAATCACTGCCTGGAAAAGTTCCGGGTTTCCAACTGTCAAAGGAACGGGTATCGGAGTTTATCCGATCAGTTCCCTCATGGTTAAGATTTATCCCAACCCGGTGGTTGATTTATCCACTCTCGAAATTGACGGTTTCGTGGAAGGTGAAGTTAAGATTGAAATCCTGAATGCTCTGGGCAGCCTGGTAATTAGTAGAAAAATGGTACCCGGACGTGCTATAACTATTAACGGACGGGAGCTTAGCCCCGGCCTGTATTTTTATCGGTTGGTTCTTCCTCAGAACCAAGTTAAATCGGGACGATTCCAAGTGGCCAGATAGGCCTGAAGCATTCAACAGGCAGGTGCAGCCGGAGATTCTCCAGCTGCACTTTGTCTTTATATAGCGTCTCGTTTCCATTGATTATATTCGTGCCAAATTCAAACCGGCATGAAAATTCCCATCCGATTCTCCATTCTTACAATTGCCATAACCATACTGGCATGCACTTCCGGCTTTTCTCAAAAACCCGCATCCGGCAAGAAGTCTGATGCGCAGGTGATTCCCACTGCAAAAGCAATGGGAACGGCGGAGTCCTATGCAAATGGGAAAATCAATGGCTACTGGCAATTCAATCATTTTAACGATGACGAAACAGGAACTTATGGCCATAAAACGGTGGGTTCGGCTTATGACTCCGTTAGTAATAAAGTTTATATCCTGAGCGATGTGCGTAATGTGCTGGTGGGTAATCTGGTGGATTCATCGGACCTGAAAATGACCAACCAGAGGGTGACCCTCAACGGAAACCTCTTCCTCGGAATTACCACCCGAAACAACCAATTTCGCCTCTTAGGGGCCATTCAACCCGAATGGAATATGGGGGGCATCTATTTTTCGGATAATGGGGGTATCAATTGGAAAATGAGTGCCGGGGCCATTCTGGTAAATAAAGAGATCCGTTGGTCAACCATCCTGGAGGATAAGGATAGAACGATTCTGGTACTTACCCTGCAAACAGTGAGCAAGGCAAGCAGTAAGATCGATATTTATTCAATCCTGAAATCCTCCGACCAGGGGGAAAGCTTTACAGAACTTAAGAGCTGGCCCGAACCTGAACCGGTCAAACTATTTGCCTGTAAACCCTATAATACCAATACTTGCTATTTTATTCGAAAACTTACAAATTCCAACGCCTGGAATATCAGAGAATTGGATGTTAATTCCGGAAATTTTAAATCGGTCGGTCTCCATTATACCAATAAAACTCCGGGTAGTTTTGTGGGAACACGGATCGGAGATACCACCTACCTGTATGCCGGCGCTGCCGGTGGCGGATTCACCAGCAAGGATGGTGGAAAAACCTGGAAGCCTGGAGCGATCCGCGAAAGAATTGCTGCGGTACATCCGGCTGATCAGAAAATACTTATCGAGTCAACTTCAACCAGCTGGATCACCAAAGATGCCGGCAAAAAGTGGGAACAGCTACGTTGGTGGGAAAAGGTTTTTGGCTGGGATATGCAGAATCTCCAGTGGTACCGAAACAAGGATGCCCAGTGGTTCGCTGTTCTGAACAATGATTTTGGCGCCCATTTCACCACGAATTATATCGATAGCTTATCGTGGAGGCATCTTAACACTGATAATATCCACCAATTACTTCATAACGGGGCCTATAACGAAAGCACCGACCTACTTATTACCTGCAACCAGGATCGGGGAACCATGCTCTGGGAAAAGGTGAAACCAGGGTATTATAAGGGTCACACAGTAACCAAAGCTGATGGATTGCGGGTTACGATTGCCAATCAGGGCAATTCCTACTGGTACATGCATTATTGGAACACCGTTTACCATAAGAACTACCGAAAAGGTCAAAAAGAGAAAGTCGACTCGCTTGTGGTGGATATTTCCAGAGCCCTGCAGGATACCACCTGGTACACCCCGCCAATGCAGCCATCCTGGAAAACCGGTGAGGATGCTGTATTCCTTTCAGGCAACAGCCGTCTGATAAAACTGACATACGATCCTTATTATAACAGCATCAGCCGCATGGAGCTGCCTTTTAATTTTAAAGATACTACTGATGAGGTACTGGCCGGGTTATCGACCACAAAAGCGGACCCGGAGAGAATGTATGCGGCCTCAAAAAACGGCAGATTTTTTATCTCCACAAACCTGGGAAAAACCTGGACGCGCTCCTTATTCAAAGGTTCGGTCCCGCTGGTTAAAAATCGTCCCTGGTGGGGCCCCTATGGATATTGTATAAAAACCGCTCCTGACAATCCTGATTTTGTGTGCTGGGCAGGCGAGGGGGATTCGACCAATGCTTTCCTCATTTCTGAGGATGGAGGGAAAAACTTTTCGGCGGCAACACATGGTCTGCCCGCAACTGTTAATATTAGGGATTTTGCCATCACGCCCGGAGGCGATTTTATTTTTGCCAATAACGGATATGTTTATTCACGTCAGGATCATAAATGGTACGACATGAGCGGAGGCAGCTGTCCCAATGGTGGCGCTATCAACAGCGTGGAATATCTCCCTCAGCAAAAAATTGTCCGATTCTTTACCTACGGGGTCGGTGTACTTGATTTCATTTTAAAGAATTGATAATCTTTCCAATTAATAACAGACACTCCTAAACCATGCAGGATTCAAAAAACAGCCGGATGTGGTACATTGCTGCGATAACTTTTGTGGCAACGCTCGGCGGCCTTCTATTCGGATACGATACCGCCGTTATCTCAGGTACCGTAAGTTCCCTAAAAGTTGTATTTATCGATCCCCATCACTGGTCAGAAACGGTGGCCAACAGCTGGCACGGGTTCCTGGTGTCATCGGCTTTGATCGGATGCATCATTGGCGGCATCAGCGGCGGTCTGGTGAGCCTGAAGCTTGGCAGGAAAAGGGGACTTATCCTTGCCGCTTTTTTGTTTCTTTTCTCTGCACTCGGATCGGCTATGCCCGAAATGTTTTTCCGACCGATCGGTACAGCCGATGAAACCTTTATGGTCCATTTCATTATCTACCGTATTATCTGCGGTATTGGTGTTGGCCTGGCTTCCGTGCTGTCGCCGATGTATATTGCCGAAATCTCCCCGGCTAGTATCCGGGGAAAGTTGGTTTCCTGGAACCAGTTTGCCATCATTTTCGGTATGCTGGTAGTCTATTTCGTCAACTTCAGTATTGCCGGTCACGGTAACGACAGCTGGATCAACCGCATTGGGTGGCGCTGGATGTTTGCCTCGGAAGCAGTACCAGCCTTAATGTTTCTGCTACTGCTTTTATTCGTTCCGGAAACGCCCAGATATCTAGCCCTGAAAAATCAGGACGACGAAGCACTCCGGGTTCTAACCCGAATCAATGGCCCATCGGTAGCAAAAACCATCATGGCCGAAATCAAGGAGACGCTGGAAACCACAACCGGAAAGTTGTTCAGCTTCGGATCCCTGGTGATTATTGTAGGATTGATGTTATCTGTGTTTCAACAGTTTGTGGGAATCAATGTGGTGCTCTATTATGCCCCGGAAATTTTCAAGAATATGGGCTCGGGAACCAATGTTGCGCTGATGCAAACAATAATCGTCGGCGTCATTAATCTGTCATTCACCGTATTGGCGATATACTCCGTGGATAAATTCGGACGAAAAACCTTGCAGATCGCCGGTGGTATCGGCATGGCATTTTTCATGCTGCTGCTTGGCTGCTGTTTCTATTTTGATAAGCTCGGCATTACTGCGATGATTGCCATGCTGGGTTATGTTGCCTGTTTCGCCTTCTCCTGGGGACCAGTAGTTTGGGTTCTCCTTTCAGAGCTCTTTCCCAATAAAATCAGAGGCCGCGCAATGGCTTTCACTGTGGCTGCCATGTGGATCGCCAATTTCCTTGTATCGTGGACCTTCCCGATGCTGAATAACAATACCACGCTCACGAATACGTTCCACCACGGATTTGCCTATTGGATCTATGCCGTGATGGGTCTGCTTGCTGCTTTCTTCATGTGGAAATGGGTACCCGAAACCAAGGGCAAATCGCTGGAGGAAATCGAACGCTTCTGGACCAAATAAGGCAAAAAGGCAAGAGGGCAGAAAGGCAAAAAGTAAAGTATTAAATCAGTAAGTAATAATCAGATTAAGAGTGACTTATGATTTTATCTTTTGCCTTTCTTTCCTGCCCTCTTGCCCTCTTGCCCTCTTGCCCTCCTGCCCTATCTTATTCAAGTTCTGCTAATCAACCTATACACCTCCCCATGAACCTCAGAACCCTCTCTCTCGCCTTCGCACTCCTGACCCCCATCATCCTGCCAGCCCAGGAAAAAGCCAGCCGCTGGCACATCCTAAACAATGGAAGTATCGAATGGACTATTAAACCCGGCGATCCGCACTTTGACCATATCGAAATGAGCGGTCAGCAGATTTCTTTGCATGTTCGTTATGCAGTCGACAGTGCCCAGAACCCTGATCTCGTGCGGACGGTAATCTTTCCGAATTTCCGTTTAAAGCCCAACGATACACATGGCACACTCATGTTGAGCTTCACTGCCTGTGATCTTCCGCGCTTCTTCCTGAATATGACCCCGATGAAACCGAGCCTCATCAATGGCTACCAGAATCCCGGATTAAACGAAAAAGTTATCTTGATCAATCACAGTGGCATCATGCAGATAGTCAGCAATCTGCAAAAAAGCGACCGCACAGGCATCACCAATAAGCTGATCTGTAAGCGAACCCTTTTACCCTCTGCCGATCTGCCCGCCGCCATCGAGAAATATGTGTTTATCAATTCCGATAAAAAGGCGTGCAATGTATCGATGGAATACAATTTCAAGGAAATGAGGGTTGATACCCTTCACAGCACTGCCGGGCCACTATCTGTTTATACTTATACCTTAAATGATGGGGTAAAATCGCTCCAGCCAGGAGATTCAGTGGTGTTCGCAGTGGTTTATCAGGCCGTGCGAAACGGGGAATCACTGATCAAAATCAACCTTGATAATGAGCTAAGCAAGCGGATAAGTCTGGTCAACTCCATAAAGAATCAGATGCAGCTCGTGACCCCGGATGCCGTATTGAATACAGCATTTGCCTTTGCCCGGCAGAGGGTTGGAGAGAGTATTTTCAAGACGAAAAACGGTTTTATCAACTCCCCGGGAGGGTTCCGCTACCATGCCGCTATCTGGGCAAATGATCAGGCGGAATACACCGGACCATGGTTCGGCTATGCAGGAAGTAAACTCGGCGAGGAGGCTGCCCTGAATGCTTATCGCTGGTTCGCGAAATTCATGAACCCCCAGTATAAGCCAATCCCAAGCTCAATTATCGCTGAGGGGATCGACTTTTGGGATGGTGCCGGCGACCGGGGCGATCAGGCCATGATTGCCTATGGAGCATCACGCTTTGCACTGGCCACGGGAAATATCGCGGTAGCAAAAGAACTATGGCCTCTCATTGAGTATTGCCTCGAGTTCAGTAGCAGGAAAGTAAATTCAGATGGGGTGGTGAACTCCGACAGCGACGAGCTGGAAGGCCGCTTTCCGGCAGGGACGGCCAACCTGTGCACCAGCAGCCTCTATTACGATGCCCTCCTTTCGGCCTCCATGCTGTGCCACGAGCTTGGCAAGCCACAGCAGCTCGCCGATGATTATATGAAGCAGGCCATCCGGCTGAAAACCGCCATCGGCAAGTATTTCGGCGCCCGAGTGGAGGGGTTCGACACCTATCGGTATTATAAAGAAAACGTTGTGCTTCGCTCATGGATCTGCATGCCGCTGACCGTTGGGATTTACGACCGCGCTGCAGGCACCATAGAAGCCCTTTTTTCGCCCCGTCTCTGGACGGCCGACGGATTAGCCACGCAGGCTGGTGACAAGACTTTCTGGGATCGCTCAACGCTGTACGGCCTTCGGGGTGTTTTTGCCGCGGGCGAGCCGACAAAAGCGCTGGATTACCTGAAAAAATATTCCGAAAGGAGATTGCTTGGCGTGCATGTGCCCTATCCGGTGGAGGCCTATCCCGAGGGCGACCAGAAACAGCTCTCCGGGGAGTCGGCACTCTATTGCCGCGTAATCACTGAGGGAATGTTCGGACTGCGACCGACCGGCTTGCACTCTTTCACAATTTCCCCGAAACTGCCCGATGGGTGGAACGAAATGGCACTGAACAAGATCAATGCTTTTGGCAATACGTTCGATATCGTGGTGAAACGCGACGGATCCAAAACGATCGTCACCATCAACCGCGCCGGTAAAGCCCCGATCGTCCGCAAATGGAACGGCAAAGGCTCGATCGCGATATCGCTTTAGGGCAGGAGGGCAGAAAGGCAAGAAGGCAAAAAGGAAAGCTTTAAGAAATAAGTAATAATCTGAATAAGTGCGCCTTATGATTTTATCTTTTGACTTTCCTTCCTGCCTTCTTGCCCTTTTGCCCTCTTGCCCTATACTTTTTCTCACAACACTTTGATTATGAAGTATCTCACACTGATCCTCCTCCTCTTCGCCTCCCTGGCGATACCCGCGCATGCCCAAAAACCCGGCGATGCCGACTTTCCCACCCCCGCATCCAACCCCCGGCACGACCGAAAAGTTGCAGCCATAAAATCGGGTAATTACGATCTTTTCCTGATCGGTAACAGCATAACCGAAACACTCGAGGGCGAAGGCGATGAATGGAAACCACTAAAGGCAGTGTGGGAAAAGCATCTGGTACCGCTCAACGCTATCAACCTTGGTTATTCTGGCTATAGAACAGAGAATATCCTTTGGAACCTGCAAAACGGCGAACTCGATCAGTCGCGCTCGCCAAAAGTGGCGATGCTCCTGATTGGCACAAATAATCTCGACGACCAGCATTATCCGAAAACCCATACCGCTGAAGAGGTCTTTGCCGGAACAAAGGCGATTATCGACCTGATAAAGCAACGTCACCCAACCACTAAAATTCTGATTCTGCGAATTTTCATCTGCGGAGGCCCGGGCGATATCACCCCTTATCACCGCAAGTATAACCGGTCGGCAAAAGCCATGGAAGCTACCCTGAAGGCTGGCGAAATGACCGCTAAGCTGGCCGATGACAAACAGGTTTTCTGGCTCGACCTGAATAACGTTTTTTTACGTCCGGATGGTACCATTGATACCGACCTGATGCCCGACCTGATTCATCCGAATGGCGCCGGAGCTGAGGCCTGGGTATCAGCTGTGGAACCAACGTTGTTAAAGCTTTTGGGAAAAGTGAAGGGAAAATCGGTTCCTGCCACGCAAACCATTATTAAGCAACAAGCCAATCAGCCTTATAAAATAAAGTCTCCTGCCGATTACGTTAATCCGTTTATCGGAGCCAGCACGAATATCGGCAAGGCTGGTGTGGCTCACGGACTGGGAAAAACCTTCCCCGGCGCAGCCACCCCGTTCGGACTGGTGCAGGTAAGTCCGAATACTATCACCGGGGGCGATAACGGTCCGGGTTACAGTTACGAACACACCACGATCGAGGGCTTTGCCTTTACCCATATGAGTGGTATCGGATGGTATGGCGATCTGGGCAATTTCCTGGTTATGCCTACCGCCGGGCCCTTGAAAACCAATTCAGGTAAGGAGGATACTGTCGTTGCAGGATATCGCTCCACTTATGACAAAGCCAGCGAAAAGGCTCAGGCAGGCTATTATTCCGTTGAACTTACCGATAACCATATCAAGGCGGAGGCCACAGCGGCACCCCACAGCGGCATGTTGCGGTTTACCTTTCCGGAAAATAAAACTTCAAGAATTCAGATCGATCTGGCCCGTCGCGTTGGCGGCACCTCCGTGGAGCAATATGTGAAAGTTCTGGACGATAACACGATACAGGGCTGGATGAAATGTACGCCCGAGGGTGGCGGCTGGGGTAACGGTGGTGGTAAACCGGATTACACCGTTTACTTTTATGCCCAATTCAACAAACCGCTGACCAATATCGGAGTCTGGAGCGCCAAAATCCCGGATGGGACCAACCGCCGCCGTGAATTCACCGAAAGTGCGGAATTTCAGAAAATCACCGCAAATGCTGAAATCATTAAGGGTTGCAAGGAAAAACAGGGCAAACACCTCGGATTTTATACCGAATTCGCAACAGGCTCCAATGAACAGGTTCTGCTGAAAACGGGAATTTCGTTCGTCAGCATGGAGGGTGCCCGGAAAAATCTGGAGGCAGATATTACCGGCTGGGACTTTGATCAGGTCAGGAAAAACGCCAAAGAAATGTGGAATGAGGCCCTTGGCAAGGTCAGTGTTCAGGGAGGTACCGAGGAAGAAAAAACAATATTCTACACGGCCCTTTATCATACCATGATCGATCCCCGGGCTTTTGGCGATGTCGATGGAAAATATCCGGGTGGCGACGGGCAGATTCACCAGACAGGGAATTTCACCAAACGCACGATCTTTAGCGGTTGGGATGTTTTCCGGAGCCAGTTTCCGTTACAAACAATTATCAACCCATCGGTGGTCAACGATATGATCAACTCACTGGTTGAGCTCGCCGATCAGAATAAAACACAATATCTCGAGCGATGGGAATTCCTGAATGCTTACAGTGGTTGCATGCTTGGAAATCCTGCAGTTTCTGTGATTGTTGATGCTTATACCAAGGGAATCCGGAATTTCAATATCGATAAAGCCTATCAGTATTCAATAAATTCCGTGGAGAAATTCGGCAACGGTGAGCGGGGTCACTCGTTCGATATTTCATCCACTCTGGAGCACGCCTATTCGGAGTGGTGCATGGCGGAGTTTGCAAAATATTTGGGCAAGCCGGCCGACGAGGCTCTGTACCGTAAGCGGGCACAGAGCTACCGGAATATTTTCGATCCGGAAAAGGGCTGGTTTCGTCCGAAAGATAAAAATGGCAACTGGGAACCCTGGCCTGCAAAAGGCAGGCTGGAGCAGGGCTACGGCTCGGTGGAAAGTAATCCTTATCAACAGGGATGGTTCGTGCCGCATGATGTCGACGGACTGGCCGGGTTGCTGGGCGGACGCGAAAAAACCATCGCCGATCTTGAAAATTTCTTTGAGAAATCGCCGGATAATATGATGTGGAACGATTATTACAATCATCCCAACGAGCCGGTGCATCAGGTGCCGTTTATGTTCAATCGTCTCGGTGCTCCCTGGCTCACCCAGAAATGGACCCGCGAAATTTGCCGCAGGGCCTATCATAATTCGGTGGAGGGATTGGTCGGGAATGAAGATGTTGGACAGATGTCGGCATGGTATGTGCTCGCAGCAAGTGGCATTCATCCGGTTTGCCCGGGCGATACCCGATATGAAATTACCAGTCCGGTTTTCGACCGGATTGATATAAAGCTCGATCCAAAATATGCCACCGGAAAAGTTTTTACCATTATTGCGCTAAATAATTCATCGGCAAATGTTTATATTCAATCCGCCAAACTGAACGGCAAACCTTATAACAAATGCTGGATCAGCCATCAGGATATAATTGCAGGTGGCGTTCTCGAACTGGTTATGGGTGACAAGCCGGGTCAGGAATTGAAATAAATGAAAGAAAATATCTGAAATCATGAATAATCGTATTCCGAAAGTTGCCGTGGTTTTAGGTGGTGGAGGCATCAAACCCTATTCGGCAATACCCCTGATTTCCTTCCTGGAGAGTCAGAATATTCCGGTTGAACTGCTCGTGGGATGCAGTGGCGGCAGTATCATGGTATCGTTGTGGGCTTCCGGATATACTCCGGAGAAAATGCTGTACGAGGTAGCGCCCAAACTAAAAAAATCGACCTTCAAGGCAAACTGGAGGGCTTTTCTGGCTGTTGGAAATCTCCCGTTTGGCCGCATGGATAAAACGTCAGCCCTGGTGCATGCCGGACCGATTCAAAAATTCATGAAGGAGCTGTGGGGCGATACCCGGCTCGAGGACCTGAAGACCAAAACTATTTTGCAGGTCACTGATTTTCAGACTGGCGAAGGTATCGGACTGGAATCCGGAGTGCTGGCGGATTGTGTATATGCTTCATCCGCCATTTATCCACTGTTGCCTCCGATAAAAATCGGGGAACGATGGCTTTTCGACGGGGCTTACACTGCGCCGGTACCCATCATGCAGGCCATCAAGCATGATATCGATATTATCATCGTGGTCGACTTTCTTGAGAAGGTTCAGCAGGATCCGCAGGGAATTTTCGAAAATCTCATGCACACCGGCAAGCTAAATGCAAAAACGATCACGGCTAACCAGATGGCTCTCTCCATCGATCTGCATCATTCGGAAATTATTTACATGAAAGTGGAATTTGAGAGATTTATCTCCTTCTGGGAGATTGAAAAATTCCCCGAAATTCTGGCTGCCGGCGAAAAGGCCCTCGACAAGATCAAGGATGAATTATTATGTATTTACAAAGCTATTTATGAAACAAACGACGCCGGAAATTGCCGGACTGAAGAAACTGATTGATTACGTTATACTTTCCCTTCTCCCCATCATTGCTGCCAATATTGCCGTCTATTTTATCAGCGGTTCGATGGCGGTACTGGCTATCGCCATTTACCAGGGTATTAATATTGTCGTTTTCTTTTTCTCCTTTCTCTCGATACGCGTCATCGAACGATCCACGGTCATCCGTTTTCCATATGGCACTGGCAAACTCGAGAATTTTGCCAGTTTCTTTCTGGGAGCAGTATCCATTCCCGCGTGTATCTATATTATTGCCGCCGGCATCGGAAAAATCATTCATCCGAATATAAATATCGCCTTTGGCACTACACAGATATTATTGGTATTCATAATTATCCGGGCTGTGTTCATCACCTGGTATGCCCGAAAAGTGAGCAATCTCACAAGGAGTCCGATGTCCATCGCTTATTATGAGAATTTCCGCACCGGGGTATTTTTCTTCTCCGGAGCCATGATCGCGCTTTTTGCCGGCTGGCTGCTGGTGAAAACCGGCTATCCGAAACCCGCCGCCTATATCGATCCTGTACTTGCCATTGCCGCTATGTCGTTCATGCTGTTTATTTCCGTGAGGCAGGTGGTAAGCAATTATGGGGTATTGATTGATCTGCCATTGCCCGAAGAGGAGCAGATCCGGATATTGAATGCCCTCACCAAGGAGTTCGATTCTTATCTCGATATCGGCAATATTTATACCCGGGCCAGTGGAAAAAACCGCTTCATCGACATCGAATTATTTTTTAATCCCGATACGCCTCTCGATACCATCACCACGGTCCGTGCCAACCTCTATTCGCATCTTCACGAAAGCTTCCCCGACCTCACATTTAACCTGATTCCACTATCAAAAACTAGCGATTGAAAATTTAGTGTTAGCATAAGGTTGTTCTGTTCGATTAAAGCAAAATGGACTGCTAAGATATCAGAGTCGATTAAATTTCGTACCTTTGATTCATGGAATCCGATAAATATCATATTGATATTGAGATTGATAAGCTAACTAATAGCATAGAAAATGCTATTTCAGGGGATTGCTTTTCAACTGAAATTCATAGGATTGAAAATTCCGATTTTACGACGGTCAAAAAGTCAAAGGGCTGGATGTTCAATTGGAAAGAAGAAGCTAATCAAAATGATAGGCAGGTGTATAAGCTAACAATCCAAGGTAATGCAAAAGTCATTCAGGGATTGGTTTGCATGAGTGATTTTCAGGACCATATCTACCTACATCTTATCGAGAGTGCTCCATTTAATTTGGGTATGCACAAATTGTATAAAGGTGTACCGGGAAATTTGATTGCATTTGCCAGTAAACTGTCTTTTGATTTTGGCTATTAAGGATTTGTTGCATTTACTGCAAAAACCATATTGATTGAACATGATGAGAAAAGTCTGGGTGCAACACATGTGGGTGGGCACAAGATGATAATCTATCCGGACGCAGCGTTAAGATTGATACAAAAATATTTTAGCATTTAAGGCCATGGGATATATAAAGGAACCTGACGGGGTTGATTTTTTTGTTGATTCGAAACCCTTAACAGAAAAAGAAAGAAAAGAAATAAGTGAGATTATTGCTCATTTTAAGTTGACCGGCCGAAAGAGAAAAGTATCTCTTTCTCATATTCATAAGAATGAGCTATCAAGGAAACAAGGCACACAACATCTGGAGAAATAGTGACTTGTTTTAATTTCCTGACAATTGGCTGAGAGACTCAAGCTGATAATCAAGCTGAGCAGTACTCTTTTTTGCATTTTAACTGTTATTAAAGCAATCATTTAGTGTCCTGTACCAGCCTGAATCCAATTTCTGCATTACGTAGATCAGGTACATTTCTGCAACGATAGGCCGACCGGGAATGCTCATCCCAGTCAAGACAGCTGCCGCCACGAAATACACGGAACTGCCCATTGGCTGGACCTTTCGGATTGGTTTGCGCACCTACAGGATAGTCGCCGTACCAGTCACTGCACCACTCCATTGCATTTCCGTGCATATCATAAAGACCCCAGTTATTGGGAGGATAGCTGCCTGCCGGCTCAGTTTCCCTCTCATTGGTCGGATATTTTTTGCTGATGACCGCCTGTGCCAGAGTTAATTTATTTCCGGTATGGTAAGGAGTTGATGAGCCAGCTCTGCATGCATATTCCCATTCCGCTTCGGTCGGGAGCCTGCATCCCATCCAGTCGGCGAAGGCTTTGGCGTCGTTCCAGGAAACATGAATCACCGGATGATTATATTCCGACTCCGGCCTTATTATTCCACTGATATCATATCTCCAGTTTGCATCATCCTGACCGACCAAGAGCCATTTCTTCGTGAACATTTCTTCACCATATTTCCAAACCGAACTTCCCTTTCTCCCACCGGTTCCTTTCTCCGCATCGGTCTTATATCCTGTCGCATCCACAAAGGCTTTAAACTGTTTGACGGTAACCTCCTGTTTGCTCATTTTAAAAGCGCTGAGAGTAACCTGATGCTGGATTTCATCTTTTGTCCTGCCAACTTCATTCCGAGGGCTTCCCATGGTAAATGTTCCCGCCGGAATAAAGGCCCAGTCGATGACTGGCTTTTGAGCAATGACGGGTGCTATTCCAGACAGAAAAGCCAAAACGATTATCCAGTAGGCCGGTTTGTTCAGGAAGATTTTCATGATTTGATGATACGAAAAATAGTCCTAACTTGCAATTGTTATATTTTTGAATATGATTGAGATAGCTAAAATAAATGATATTGCTATCCGGATTGCAAAAATGTTCAATCCGGATAAAATCATCCTATTTGGTTCCTATGCCGGAGGAACTCCTACTAATGATAGCGATATTGACTTGTTGATCATTAAGGATACGGATCTCCCACGACATAAAAGAAGTATCGAAATACAAAGGATGTTGATTGGTTCCATGATGCCGATGGATATTCTTGTATATACCAATAATGAATTTGAAAAGGAGAAAAATGAAAAATATTCGTTTTTGAATTCTGCCATTAAAACCTCGAGAATTCTTTATGAACGCTCCTGAAGATTATATTAAAGATTGGATTGATAAGGCTGATCACGATTTAGGATCGGCGAAATTGATTTTCTTACACCTTCCAGGATACTCTGATACTATTGCTTTTCATTGTCAGCAGGCAGTTGAGAAATATATTAAAGCAATTGTGGATCAGTATGATAAAGCTATTCTTCTGAATGGATTTAGTGTTCAGATAAGATACCCGGATCAAATCATTTACCTAACGAAAGAAGAACTGGAAACGTCAATTGCGATCGCACAGGATTTTCGAAATTTTGCCACTAAAATGTTATCTATTGAGTGATATCGTGCAAATCCACAAATGAATTTTCACTTTACTCACTTAAGTTTGGCAATGACGAGGATCGGATTATCCTCCACGGAGGATTGGTTAATCATATCGGTCAATTCTTTGTAGCGGACCGGGTTCTTTGCTTTCTTACTATCAATCCAGCCCTTCGATACGTATTCTTTCAGGTCCGTCATCTGATAGGCGCAAGCTAACTCAGTCATTGAAATTCTGTTCGTTATGGAAAACAGAGGCCCGCCACAGAAATCATTTTCAAATCCCCATCCGTTATAATTACTGTTAAAGGGAATCCAATAACCCGACTTGTGGTTTTTATCATAAAAAAGCTTTTTACCGATACGTCCCTTATCTATAAATTGAAAATACAGGAAATTCTGACATTCAATATAGGATAAGATCCAACGGTAACCGTCGATATTCTTTTGATACATGTCCCTGCTTTCCAGATACTCTTGCGGAATTCTGTCTTTACCGATATTAAAATAATACTTCGGGTGGTAAGATGAACCGTTAAATGTGTACACCGTGTCCCAATAGGACTCCCAATAACACCAATTGTTCCCGTCGGTGTACTTAACCGCATTATGGTCGATTATCCCTTTTTTGAAAGGGGTTTTATGGTACCTGTTCAACATCTTTCCATTGCGGTCAGTCACAGTCAACAGGCAACTGTCGGTCCGGTAGGCATATACTGAACCGGTATAGAAATAGAATCCGGTATCCACCACTTTAACCCCGGTGGCATAAAAGCTCAGTTTAAATTCCTTGATGTATTTGCCGTTCTCATCAAATTCCATGAGTTTAACCTGCCCGTTATCCAAAATGAAAAGGTGATCCGTTTTTGTGTCAAATGACATTCCAAAGATCTGTATATACTCTCCGGGGCCCTTGCCAAGGGCACCAACTGATCTTAAAAATTGTCCCTCCTGGCTGAAAACGAATAACGATTTCTTGTTGTTAGAAACCACCAGGAAATTATTTCCCCATCGTACAACCGATTCTACCGATTGGATCAGGCAGTCCGGAGTAGTTTGAAGCTTAACAAATTGAATGTCCGATGCGATCTCGCTTAATACAGGACTCCGCTCGGTTTTTAGTAATCCGGGAATATCGATTTCAATAATTCCCTGCCCACTGACTGCTGAAAAACTAAGGATGATCAGTAAATGAATAATGATGATTTTCATTTGTGGCTATTGTGATTAGCCTAAAGATAGTTATTTCCCCTTCAGATACCCGTCAGCCCTCCTAATGCTCTCCACCACCCGTTTCTGTGTGATTTCCGAGGGCTCGTGCCAGATAGATTCTTCGGGTGCACAGGCGCCGGCGGCAACTTTATATAAATCCTCTTCCGTTGGATCGATAATGCCGATTTGTGCGAGCCTTACCGGCAAACCTACCGACTGACAGAACGCATACACTTCATCAATCATTTTTGCCGGACGATTGGCCAGGAACAGTCCGGCGAGCACCCCGAAAGCCACCTTTTCACCATGAAAATAGGAGTGTGTTCCCGCAAGCTGAGTCAGTCCGTTGTGGATGGAGTGCGCACTGGCCAGACCGGCACTCTCAAAGCCCAGTCCGCTCATCAGCGTATTGGCTTCAATCACTTTTTCCAAAGCCGGTGTAACGACCTTCAACCGGCAGCTTTCGGCCGCTGCCGATCCGTATTCGATAATAGTATCATAACATAACCGAGCCAGAGCCAGTGCCGATAAGGTACAGTGACCGCCGGCCTCATTTTGCGCTGATGCGGTAAAGCAGGCATCAGCTTCGAACCAGGTCGATAGCGCATCGCCCATGCCGGCAATGAGCAGGCGCACCGGAGCCCGGGCGATGATCTCTGAATCAAGCAGCACGAGGTTCGGATTTTGTTTCAGATGCAGCACATGGTCAAAGGAGCCAGATTCCGTATAGATCACGCTGATAGCGCTGCAGGGCGCATCGTTGGAGGCGATGGTCGGGACAATAATCGTTCTGGATTCCGTAAAATGGGCCACCGCCTTAACGGTATCTATCACCTTGCCGCCGCCCAAAGCCACGGCCACATCGCATTGCTCACGCCTGGCAATCGCCGTCAGCCGGTCGATCTCTTTTTCGGTACATTCACCATTGAATGCCTCGAATACAGCATCGTGCAGACCGCTGTTTTTCAATAGCGGAACAATTTCCTTCATGGCCGATTTCCCGGCAACAATGATTGCCCTGGTGCCAAATTTTCCGATCCATTCGGGCAATGCATTTATAGGTCCCGCACCCTGAATATATCGCCCCGGAAATATCGCCGACTGAAAAATTGTTGAATCCATTTTGATCGTGTTGAGTGGAGGTTGAATTTATTATTTTTTCCCGGTTTGCCGATCGAACCCCGGGAAAAGTAAGCTCCTATCTTTTTGTATATTTGCTCAGGTTAGCTAAATAAACTTATGAAGAAATTTACAATAGCTGCAGTCCTGGTTCTGGCACTATTTTCCGGAACCGCCGCCATGGCACAGCTCAATCAGCCAATTCCCCGTATGGGAAATGCAAGTGTATTGCCTTTCGATGAAAAGTGGCTATTCTTCCGCGCAGGATTACAGGCCGACGGATCTTATATGAATGAGCCGGCCGGTATGGAAAGTTCCACGTTTGATGATTCGGGCTGGAGAAAACTCGATCTGCCCCACGACTTTGCCGTGGAAGGACCGTTCCGAATCGATCTCGAAGGAGAAACAGGCAAGCTGCCGTATCAGGGTATCGGCTGGTACCGAAAATATTTTGGAATCTCACCCCAGGATGCCGGAAGAAAAGTGTTTATCGATTTCGATGGCGCTATGGCTTATGCAAAGATCTGGGTGAACGGGCAATATGTGGGCACCTGGCCCTATGGATACAGCTCGTTCCGCATGGATATCACGCCCTATCTGAAGTGGGGTGAAAAAAATGTTGTAGCCGTGCGGCTCGATACTGAAAAGTGGGAGTCGCGCTGGTATCCGGGTGCCGGAATTTACCGCCATGTATGGCTGGTAAAAACCAACCCGGTACATATTGGCCTCTGGGGAACCTTCATCACCACACCAGAAATTTCAAACTCTTCAGCCGTGGTAAAGATGGATGTCACGATTCAGAACGAGACTGCCACCCCTGTTGATGCTTTAATCCGAACCAATATTTATGAACTCGATATCGATAATAAGCCGGGATCTAAAGCTGCCGTATTCAGCGAAACCACTATCAAGGTAGATGCTGGTTCACAAGCTAAAGCTGCCACCCAGGCAGCCGTGATGAACCCGAAACGCTGGGATCTTCTGACGCCGAACCGCTATGTGGCTCAGACTGTTATCAGGGTAAATGGCAAAGTGGTGGATACTTATAATACGCCGTTTGGCATCCGTACCACTGAATTTACCGCCCGTAACGGATTTTTGCTCAACGGAAAGCGCGTACCTATTCAGGGTACCTGCAACCACCACGACCTCGGCGCACTGGGTGCCGCCATCAATACCAGTGCACTCCAGCGCCAGCTAAGGATTTTAAAGGAGATGGGCTGCAACTCTCTGCGAACTTCCCACAATCCACCCGCTCCTGAGCTGTTGGAATTAGCAGACAAGATGGGATTTCTGGTGTGGGATGAGGCCTTCGACTGCTGGAAAACCGGTAAGCGTGAACTTGATTACAATAAGCTGTACGAGGAGTGGCACCAGAAAGACTTGAAAGCCATGGTGGATCGCGATAGGAATCATCCATCCGTATTTATCTGGTCGATCGGCAATGAGGTGATGGATCAGCAAAATATCGAAATGACTAAGCACCTGGCCGATATTGTACGTGGGGAGGATCCCACACGACCCATATCGAACGGGTATAATGATCCTGACGGAAGCCGCAAGGTAGGCTCAGTACTTGCTTTGGACATCATGGGCGTTAACTACTTTTTCGGTCAGCAGGCCAAGTGGGATGCCGATCCGAGATATGTGAAAATGCCAACCATCGGAAGCGAAACCTCTTCATGCGTAACCTCGCGCGGGGAGTATTTTTTCGGTAAGGATTATCAGAATTTCCAGATCAGCTCCTACGATCTCACCAAGCCCGACTGGGGCTGCTCGCCGGACGATCAGTTCCGCGTGAATGCAAAATATCCGCATATACTGGGCGAATATGTGTGGACCGGCTTCGACTATCTGGGCGAACCCACTCCGTATAATTCCGACAACACTAACCTATTGAACTTCCGCAACGACCCGACGAAAAGGGCAGAGCTGGAAGCGAAACTTGCTGAACTCAAGAAGACTGCCGTGCCTTCGCGGAGCAGCTATTTCGGTATCGTCGATCTCGCCGGATTTCCGAAGGACCGCTATTACCTGTACCAGTCACAGTGGAGGCCCGATCTGCCGATGGCTCATATACTTCCGCACTGGAACTGGAAGGAACGTATCGGGCAGATCACCCCGGTTCACGTGTACACCTCGGGCGATGAGGCGGAACTATTTATCAACGGGAAAAGTCAGGGAAAGAAAATCAAAAAGCCCGGCCAGGACTTCCGTCTGGTGTGGGACAGCGTAAAATATGCTCCCGGCAGGGTGGAGGTCATTGCCTATAAAGACGGAAAAAAATGGGCCACCGATATGGTAAAAACTACCGGTGAGGCAAAGAATCTGGCGCTTTTTTCCGATAAACGCAAGCTGGATTCTGATAAGCCTGATCTGGCCTATATCACCGTTCAGGTTCAGGACCGCGATGGATACGTGGTGCCCCGTTCGCACCCGCTGATCAAATTTGAGATCGAGGGACCCGGGGTGATTGTGGCCACCGACAATGGCGATGCAACGAGTTTTGTGCCTTTCCAGAGCACGGAGCGGGAAGCATACAACGGACTGGCGCTCGTGATCGTAAAGGCAAAGAAAAATGCAGCTGGAAAAATTACTGTCAAGGCAAGCAGCAATGGCTTGCAAATGGGATCGGCAATTATCGAATTAACACAAATAATCAGGAACAATGACTAGAAAAGCATTACTTACCGCATCCCTTATTTTGGGATGCTTATTGCTCAGTTTTACAGCGACTTATGCTCAGCTTCCAAAGGAAACCGATGAGCAGAAAACCGCCCGTATGAAATGGTGGACCGACGACCGTTTCGGCATGTTTATTCATTTCGGCTTGTATGCCCAGCCGGCTCGTCACGAATGGGTGAAAAAGAATGAACGCATCTCGGAAGCGGATTATCAGAAGTATTTCGAACAATTTAATCCCGATCTGTTTAATCCATCCGAATGGGCAAAAATGGCCAAGGCAGCCGGCATGAAATATGTGGTGATGACCACCAAGCATCACGAGGGATTTTGCCTGTTCGATTCAAAATTCACGGATTACAAGGCAACCAATACCCCGATCAAAAAAGATCTCGTGCGGGAATATGTCGATGCTTTTCGTGCCGAGGGGCTGAAAGTCGGGTTTTACTATTCGCTGCTCGACTGGCATCATCCTGATTATATCATCGACCGCAACCATCCTCGCAGCGGAAAAACCGATGCGGAATACGACAGTCTGAACAAGGGCCGCGACATGGCCAAGTACCGTCAGTATCTTAAAGATCAGGTGCGTGAACTGCTCACCAATTATGGTAAGATCGATGTGATATGGCTTGATTTTTCATCGCCAACGGGAAAATATGGTAAAAATCGCAAGGACTGGGATTCTGAGAATCTGTTGAAAATGGTTCGTGAACTTCAGCCACAAATCATTGTGAATGATCGTCTCGACCTGGATGATGTTCCTGGCGGATGGGATTTCAAATCGCCCGAGCAGTACAAACCGAAAGAATGGGTAACGTTCAATGGCAAAAGAGTTCCCTGGGAAGTTTGCCAGACCTTCTCCGGATCGTGGGGATATTATCGAGATGAGATGTCATGGAAGGATAGCAAACAGCTGATCGAGCTATTAATAGAGTCTGTCAGCAAAGGAGGAAACGTTTTGTTGAACGTTGGGCCTACCGGTCGCGGTACCATCGACCAGCGCGCACAGGATCGTCTTGCCGCTATGGGGAACTGGATGAAATTCAACAGTCGCTCCATCTATGGATGCACCCAGGCGCCTGATGAATTCAAGGCTCCGGCAAACACGCTGCTCACCTATAATCCCGAAACAAAAAGGCTGTATATCCACCTGCTCGACTGGCCGCTCGATCAGATCACGCTGCAAGGTTATGCCGGCAAAATCAAATACGCCCAGTTCCTGCACGATGCCTCCGAAATTGCCATGTCAACCAAAAAGGCAACTATCTGGCTGGATGAAAAAACTTCGGGCGATGAAACCATCCTGAGATTGCCTGTGCTTAAGCCAAACGTTGAGATTCCGGTGATTGAACTAATGCTGAAATAGTGCATCGGTTTTAGAGACCAGCCGCCCGATGATTCAATTTCGGCACAACAGCGATGTCTGCCGAAATTGAATCATAAACGGGCAAATAGTCATATTAAGGCGCTCCGGTCAATGTCCACTCAATTTTAAATCCGATGGATAAATGGTAAACATCATCCATCCGTTGCCGTATTCATCAAAGAGCCAGGTCCTCCATGATTGGGTGTTGAAAAAGCTATTCTCGGTGCAGGGACCCGAGAACTCGGGTAGCGACCATAGTGCTTTCAAGGTATCATTTCGGAAAACCATAACAGAATCCCATCCACAAAGATTGATCCAGGCCTGAACCGGCTCCATTCCTTCCGGAATCTCATAACCTTGGGTATGATTATCTTTATAGTACCACAGGGTGTCATTTGGAAGCAATGTGTAGGTATGAATTTTACCAAATTGGCTGATATCTGTATTCTTTGTACCAAGGACTATTTTGATGGTATCGCCGGTGGCATTATGGATGATCCCTTCATAGGCGTAATCGTATTTCTTCGAAAAACAACCAACCAGAACTAACAAACAGAAACTGAAGGCAACGATCTTATTGATAATAGTATGCATAATAGTAATTTATTTGGTTGGTTTTCAAAGGAAATTTACTGATAAGTTCGTCGCGCAGCGCTGGGATTGAATGAATTTCTAAGGTAAGACAAATTTTCGGGAATTGACAATTTTTAAGGCTGGAGGAATATTAACCCGAGTATCCTGTCCAGCCTAATAGTATTAACCGGTTAGGCGCCATTTGTGATTCTTTTCTTGATTAAAGGTATTTGGTAATTTTTTACTGTACAATTACAAATATGTAATTGAAAATCAGGCAAACCCTTTATCTTCCTGAGCTGTTTGCCACACATATTATGATAGATTCGCAAGAATACCGACCGGCAGATTTAAAAGATGCCGTTTTCAAAACGACCTCACCGACATCGATTTTCAATAAATTTGCTGGTAATATTTTAGCACAATGCTGGGATTGAAAGTGCCCCAGAGGTTAGGCCCCATTTGTGATTGTTTTCTTAACTTGCATCAGTTTTAAGATTATATAGAATGGTGACCCTGGACATTTCTCAAATAGAAAGTCTTCATTTCTTAAGAAGGTTAATCTTTTCCTTCCTTTTCATTGTTTTTGCTGTGGCAAATGTTTCAGCAATTACTCAAAATGAAAAGGAAGGATTTATCCGGATTAATATTAAAACAGATAATTTTAAGAACTCTGCCAACCTGAGCGATTTTTTGGAAATCGGTAAACTCATTCCGTTAGAAGCAACAAAAGATTGTCTGATTAAATCCATTAGAAAAGTAATTCAGTACCGCGATAATATTTATGTTTTTGATATGGATCAGCAAAAATATTTCCGGTTTAATAATGCTGGTAAATTTCTGGGACAAATAGGGCAAAGGGGCAAAGGCCCGGGCGAATATTTAGAAACTTACGATTTTCAAATTGATACAAAAAAAGAATTAATTTATTTATTGGATTTCTGCAAGATTCATATATTCTCATTAAATGGCAAATGGATCCGGTCAGTAAAAACAGAGTTTATGGCAGAAGCCTTTTGCCAAACAGAAAATAATCAATTTATTTTTTACGGAGCGGGCAGGGATAACCGGATATTTATTACGGATTCTAATTTTAAAGCCATTAATTCATTTTTCCCCTATTCTTTGGCATACAGATTAACTCCCAGATATCCATTATCAATTTATAATAACGATATATTGGTTCAAATTCCGACTTTTGATACTATTTACACTTTAAAAGACGGAAAACCCAAGCCATTATTTTATTTGGATTATAATGGTAAAAATCTTACGGAAAAAGAATTTAACCGACTTCCTGAAGCGGATCAAAGTAAAGTTTACGATTATATTATGCTTAATTGCAGGCATGCCAATAGCTGCGAATTTATACCATTAAAAAATAGTGCAATAATTGCCGTATCCTATTGCCAAAAGGCTTATTGGGGAATTTGCAACCTGAAAACTCATCAATATTCATTTGTCGAATTAAGAAAATTGAATAATGATATTTTTGGAACATTTATGTATTTTCATCCAGCGGGAATTACCGATGATGAATATATTTTTTCTATGCCAGCGGAAGTGATGATAAAAGATAAAACAAATAGTTTTTATCAAAAAAACATTGAAACTCTAAAAGAAGTAAATGATTTATCAAATCCTGTTTTATTATTTGCAAAACCTAAGATCTAAAATAACCTATGAACAAGCGAACATTTCTGAAAAGCATGGGGCTCCTGAGCCTCGCCGCAGTGCCATCGGCCTACGGACTGGAAAACTGGCTTTCGAAATATGAGGGTCAGCCTGCCTGGAAACTGGCATCCGATGAAAAATTCTGGGAAGGGATTCGTCAGGGTTACCGGCTGAAGCCAGATTATATCAATCTGGAAAACGGATATTACTGTTTTATGCCGCAGGAAACCCTCGAAAAATATATCGCACACGTTCGAGAGGTGAATTATCAGGGTGCGTATTATATGCGTACCGTTCAGGCTGAAAACAAGAAAAAGGTGGCTGCAAAACTTGCCGCCGTGGTAGGTGCACCGGCCGATGAGGTGGTGATCACCCGTAATACCACCGAATCGCTCGATATGATTATCGGCGGTCTCGACTGGAAGCCGGGCGATGAGGCCGTGATGGTGGAACAGGATTATGGCGCCATGCTCGAAATGTTTAAGCAGGTGGCCCGCCGGCATGGGGTGGTGAACAAAATACTGTCACTGCCAATGCATCCCGCCTCCGACGAGGAGATTGTGAATTTTTATGCCAGTGCCATTACCGATAAGACACGCCTGCTTATGGTCTGCCATATCATCAACATAACCGGTCAGATACTTCCCATTCGCAAGATCTGCGACATGGCACACAGCAAAGGAGTACTGGTAATGGTGGATGGTGCTCATGCCGTGGGTCATTTCCGTTTTGCCATGCCCGACCTGCATTGCGATTTTTACGGATCGAGTCTGCATAAGTGGCTGAGCACGCCGCTGGGCGCCGGTTTGTTGTGGGTGAAAAAAGAGAATATCGGCAAGGTATGGCCATTATTGGGCGATGGCAGTCCGGTGGACGATATCGCACACCTCAACCATATCGGCACGCATCCCGCTGCTACCGACCTGGCGATTTCCGATGCTATCGATTTCTATAATATGGTTGGCCCGCAGCGCAAGGAAGAGCGTCTCCGCTATCTGCAAAACTATTGGACCAGCCGGGTCAAGTCGCTCCCGCATATTGTCATGAATACCCCAGTCGATGAACCCGCGCGCTCCTGTGGTATCGCCAATGTTGGTGTTAAGGGCATGAAGGCATCGGAGGTGGCCAACAAGCTCCTGACAGATTATAAAATTTACACCGTTCCCATCGATGGTCAGAACGTTAATGGCTGCCGGATCACGCCGAATCTGTACACCACACTCGCAGATCTGGATGTTTTTGTTGGCGCGCTCAAGGCGATGAAGTTGTAACGGGTGACAAGTGACGGGTGACCGAAGAACGAAGAAGCAGATCGGGGGACGAAGAAGAGGACCGATAGACGGAAGACAGAAGACCGAAAGAGTCGGCAGTTGGCAGTCAGCAGTCAGCATAAGTCAGTCTCGGAGAAGTGTCATCCCGTTGGAAAACGGGATCTCGTCCCTTACTGCGGCATTTTTTGATTGAATGTTCTCCCAATTTATCGCCGATGGAAAATCAACTACTTCATGGTGCCCTGAAACTCATACATCGGAATTCGAAATTCTGAATTGGAATCTCAACCTTCAAAAACCGGAATCCTTACCATAAAAGTACTTCCCTGCGGGCCGGATTTTTCGAGCCATAGGGATCCGCCGAGCAGCTTTGCCAGACTCGACGATAAAGGCAGACTTAATCCCGGCCCTTCGCCTGCAATGTTTGTGCCTTCGGATTTTTGAAAGATATTCGTAAAAAGGGTGGCTTGTTTTTCGACCGGAATGCCGGGGCTGGTATCGGTCACCCAAAAGCAGAGATCATTACCTGAACCCTTATATCCGATCGAAATTTCGCCCGCCTGGGTGTAGTTTACCGCGTTGGCTGCAAGGCTGGTAATAATCTGCAGAAGCTTACTCCGATCCATTGAAAAAATATCCTTGCCGACAGAACACCCGAAATTCATGGAAACGCTGATATGTTTTTTTTTCTGTTCAATATCTATTTGCGCGAGACTGGCAATGTTTTCAAGCATCTCGTTCAGATTCACAGGTTGCTTTACAACTTTTACATGCCCCTCCTGAATTTTCGAAATCTCAATGATGCTGGTGAGCGTTTGCAAAAGATTCTGACTGCTTTCATTAATATACGACAGGTATAAAAGGTGGTTTTTCTGTAAGCCTTCGGCCTTGAGCGTATTGTGAGTGAACATATTCGGTTTTACTTTTCCAGGCACAAAAAATATGTCGCCATGGAACTTTTTCAGATTAGGAACCCGTTGCATTACAGATTGACCAGCGGATCGGTCGCTAAAAACAAATTGATCACACCTCCGGTAAAGAGACCACTTTTCGCATCGAGTCCGGGTTCCGGATTTATTGCGGTACACCTGGCCGATGTTCCAAATCCTGCAGCAGGTGATGAAAAGATTGAGATTCGGTTTCCTGATGGAATCCAGGTTGTTTTGTCGGGTCCTTCTTCATTGTCCATGGCTGAGTCACTAATTTGCAGGAGGTAAGCCATGTTTGCACTGACCAGTTCCTGTTGTTATTATTTGTATCGTGAGCCCACCGACATGCGAAAGAGCTTTGATGGATTGAGCGGCTTGGTCGAACGTCAGCTTCGCCGCAGCGCAAGTTCCGGAGAAGTGTTCATTTTCATTAATCACCGTCGTGACCGGATAAAATTGCTGCGATGGGAAGAAGGCGGCTACATCCTCTATTATAAAAGGCTGGAGACAGGCACACTGGAACTTCCTTCTTTTGACTCGTCCTCGATGACCTTCGTTATGAGTTGGGCGGAGTTGGTGATGATGATCGAAGGGATTTCCATGACCCACATCAAACGAAGAAAGCGGTATTCGAAATTCGATCGATTTCAACAAAATCGGGCTTGACGGTGTTGGTAAATATTCTGCCAAAACATCAATGTTTTCAAGGTTTTCAGAGCATTTTATTTGTATCTTCGGGTATGCAGAACGAAGAGCAAAAACCGGATTACATTCAGATCTCCCGCCTGGAGTTCGATCAACTCCGGAAGGATAATGAAGCTCTTCAAGCCCGGTTGAACCAAACTCTGATGCATCAGGTGCTTCTCGAGCAGGAACTGGCCAACCTGAAGCGGATGCTGTTTGGCTCCAAAAGCGAGCGCCATATCGGCGAAGATCCCTCACAGCTGGCATTGAACCTGGGGTTTGATAAGGCTCCGGTTGTGGAGCCACAGAAGGAGGAAGTCGCCTACACCCGTAATAAGCCCGATAAAAAGGGACATGCACGCGAGTCGATTCCTGCTCACCTTCCACGTGAAGAACAAATTATACTGCCCGAAGAGGATGTTACCGGCATGGAACAGATCGGACAAGCGGTCCACGAACACCTGGCCTATAAACCGGGTCGGTTGTATGTGGTGAAGCAGACCCGCCCGAAGTTTCTGGATCGGGAAACCGGAAAAATCATCATTGCTGATCTTCCCACGCTTCCGATCCCCTCGAGCAATGCCGGTCCCAGTTTGCTGGCTCACATAGTGGGCAGTAAGTATATGGACCACCTCCCGTTGTACCGCCAGTCGCAGATCTTTAAGCGGGAACAAGGCATTCATTTGGCGGAATCGACCCTGAACGACTGGTTTTCGGCCACGTGCCGCTTGTTGGAGCCCCTTTACGATGTTCTCCAGCGGAAAGTTCAGCAAAGTCATTACCTGCAGGCCGATGAGACCCCGATTCCGGTGCAGACCCAAGATAAACCCGGGGCTACGCATAAAGGATATTTGTGGGTGTATCATTCGCCACCAGATAAAATGGTCGTGTTTGATTACAACAAAAGCCGGAGTCGGGAAGAACCCGGTGAGTTTTTGAAGTCATTCCAGGGCGCTCTGCAATGCGACGGGTACCAGGCGTATGATGCGTATGAAAAAACTGCCGGTATAACCTTGTTAGCCTGTTGGGCACATGCCCGCAGAAAGTTCGAACAATCGTTGGATAATGATAAACTACGATCGGAATACGCGATGGAAAAGATCCGGCAGCTTTACCTGATTGAGCGGGAAGCCGAAGATATGGAGACAGACCAGCGAAAAGCCCTGAGGCAGGAGAAATCCGTACCCGTTCTGCAGGAGCTGAAAGCCTGGATGATGGCACAACTAAACGACGTCTTACCCAAGAGCCCAATTGGCAAAGCCATTCAATATACACTTGGCCTCTGGGACCGGTTGGAGCGGTACACTCAGGACGGAACCTGGTTAATCGATAATAACCGGAT
>CAINOB010000084.1 GCA_903851365.1 uncultured Bacteroidota bacterium | reverse complement strand
GTCAATTAATATTATGTTAAATTCCATATATAAGAAGAAAGGGACTGTTCAGGTCCCTTCACTTTGTTATTTCAGTTTATCTATTTGCTTCTGTACATCAGCAAGTTTATCATTCATTTTAAAACGATAATAAACCTGTTTCAGAGCAATCAGCAGGTCACTGTCATCCTTTTTGATTACGTAAGCTTTTTCGAAATATGGCAAAGCTTGCTTGAATTTCTCATCAGCAGATTTCAAAAAACCGTTAAACTTGTTTTCATCATCCGGATTTTTATAAGGAAATGGCACAGCATTAGCCTTATCGTTCTCCTCAACACCCATATTGTAATAGACTGAACCTACGCTATAATATCCCATGAAATTTGTCGAGTCAATTGAAACCATTTTCTTGAAAGCTCCAATAGCTTTATCCCTGTCGTTTCTCTTTTCCAAAGCATTACCATAGACCAGCCATAGACTTGTATTCGTGGAATCCAACTCAAGAGCCTTCTCCATATATTCGAAGCCGGTGGTTAAATCTTTCTTAGCCAAATAGAAATTAACCATTGCGATGTAAAGGGCAGCTGTTTGCTTTGGATATTTTGCAATTCCGGCCTGGTATGACTTTAATGCTGCAGTTGAATCGCCCTGCTTCAGGTAAATCGTTGCCAGATAATGAAATACGTCAGGTCCACCCCAATTGAGGTCGATCGATTTTTTATAATAATCAATCGCTTTTGCGAAGTACTTATTGATAGTATCCTTGTTTGTACTAGCTGTGGCAGCACCTTCAGCTGCAAGAGCGGTGTTGTAAAATGAACCTGTATCCAGATTATTGATATACGGAAGTTTACCAATAGCGATCACAGTCTCAAAGGATTCCATGGATTGAGCAAATTTCTTTGCTTCATACTCTGCCCCACCCTTATTGAAAAAGTCGGCTCTGATCTGGGTAAGATGGAATAACAACTGATCTTCAAATCGCTTGCCTTCATCGAGTTGCTTCGCTTTCACAAAGGAGTTATAAGCTTCTTTTAAAGGATTCTTATCCAACCCCTTATAGCGTTCATCCTTCGTTTGATAGATCTTATAATAAACCTGCCCGCGAATAAACCAAGTTTTGGCCTCAGCGCTGGTTTTAGGATGCACAGATGCCTCATCAATAGCTTCTTTGGCTTTGTCCAGCTCATTATATTCCGGTTTTATCCAGTTTATGGCTGTTTGCACCTTGTTGCTCTGCCCAAACGCAGTTCCCAAGCTAAACACACATGCAAGAAGGAAAATAACTTTTTTCATGTCAGATCTTGTTTTCAGTTTTTTAAAAATATTATAAATCAAACAGTTTTAAAAGCACATTATCAAATTAAATACCACAATTGTAAATTAAAACCCCTTATTCAGAGTCATTTGGATCCAAACTGCTAATTTCCGGCTGATCGTTTTCGGGATCAATATCCGAAACAATCTCGGCATCCACAACTGGTCCTTCAGTGTCAACCTTGGCAACTGAAGCAATCGTATCGCTATCTTTCAGGTTGATCAGTCTTACTCCCTGAGTCGCACGACCCATAATTCTTAATTGTGAAACTTCCATCCTGATTGTGATTCCAGAACGGTTAATGATCATCAGGTCGTCCTCATCAGTAACAGAAAGCAATGCAATCAAACTGCCGGTTTTCTCGGTCACATTAATTGTTTTGACTCCTTTTCCGCCACGGTTTGTTATCCTGTAATCCTGAATGCTCGAACGTTTTCCATATCCGTTTTCAGATACTACAAGGATATCTTCTTCTTCTTTGGCAACACAAATCATACCGATTACCTCATCAGCAGGACCAGCAAGGGATATTCCCCTGACACCTGAAGCTGTTCGTCCAACAGGTCTGACAGTACTTTCGTGGAAGCGTATTGCTTTTCCTGATTTAATTGCCATCAGAATTTCATGGTTACCATTAGTCAGACGGGCTTCAAGAAGCTGATCTCCATCCTTTACAGTGATCGCGTTGACTCCATTTTGTCGCGGTCGTGAATAAGCTTCCAGCAGAGTCTTTTTAATGACACCTTTTTTAGTACAGAGGATAATATAGTTGTTATTAATATACTCCTGATCACTAAGGTCTTTCACCCTCAGATAAGCTTTAACCTTATCCTCTTGCTCAATATTTAGCAAATTCTGAATTGCCCTGCCCTTGGAGGTCCGGGTTCCTTCTGGAATTTCATAAACTTTTTGCCAGAAACACCTGCCGGATTCAGTAAACAAGACTAATGTATTGTGCATTGAGGCAATGTAAAGATGCTCAATGAAATCCTCATCGCGGGTATTGCTTCCTTTGGCTCCCACCCCACCTCTGGTTTGCGTTCTGAATTCAGTAAGAGGAGTACGCTTAATATATCCCATATGACTGATAGTCAAAACCATATCTTCATCGGCATAGAAATCTTCAGGATTGAAATCTTCAGAGGCATAAACTATTTCAGTGCGGCGCTCATCCCCATATTTCTCCCTGATTTCAAGCAATTCAGTCTTGATGATTTCCATCTGAAGGGCATCGTCCTCCAATACTTTTTTCAGATAGGTTATCAGAGTCATTAACTCGTCGTATTCCAGATGAATTTTATCTCTTTCCAGACCTGTCAATCTTTGTAATCTCAGTTCGAGAATCGCTTTTGCCTGTATCTCTGACAATGCAAAGTTTTCCATCAGGCCGGTTTTTGCCTCGTCCGGATTTTTTGAATTACGAATCAATGAAATTACTGCATCAAGATGATCCAATGCAATCAGTAATCCTTCAAGTATATGCGCTTTCTTCTCTGCCTGATCGAGATCGAATTTTGTTCTCCGGATGACTACCTCATGACGATGACTGATAAAATTATCAATGATATCCCGAAGATTAAGCATGCGGGGCCGTCCATGAACGAGGGCAATATTATTTACCGAGAAAGAAGTTTGAAGCGGAGTGAGTTTATACAAATTATTCAGGACCACATTTGCAAGTGCCTCTTTCTTAAGATCATAAACTATGCGCATCCCATTCCGGTCCGACTCGTCATTAACGTTGGAAATGCCTTCAATCTTTTTATCGTTAATCAATTCGGCCGTTTTCATGATCATTTCGGCCTTATTAACCATGTAAGGGATCTCTGTGATAACGATCCTTTCGCGGCCATTTGGCAGGGTTTCAATCAGAGCTTTGCCCCTGACTACAATCCGGCCTCTGCCTGTTTCAAAGGCATCTTTAACTCCCTGGTAACCATAGATAATTCCTCCGGTAGGAAAATCCGGAGCTTTAATATACTTCATCAATCCCTCGATGGTGATCTCGGAATTTTCTATTACGGCAATTATAGCATTTACAGCTTCAGTAAGATTATGAGGTGGCATATTTGTTGCCATACCCACGGCAATACCTGATGATCCGTTGACCAAAAGATTTGGAATCCTGGTTGGCATTACGGTTGGTTCTTCCAGAGTATCGTCGAAGTTCAGTTGAAAATCAACTGTATTCTTCTCCAGGTCAGCCATAGTTTCCTCTGCGATCTTCTGCAGTCTGGCTTCGGTATACCTCATGGCAGCCGGACTGTCACCGTCGACTGATCCGAAGTTTCCCTGTCCATCGATCAGGGGATAGCGCATTGACCATTCCTGAGCCATCCGGACCATAGCCATATAAACGCTGCTATCGCCATGCGGATGGAACTTACCGAGGACCTCCCCGACGATACGGGCGGACTTCTTATACGCGCGGTTGGAACTCATTCCCAACTCATTCATGCCAAAGAGCACCCTGCGATGGACGGGCTTTAAACCGTCACGAACATCGGGCAATGCTCTGGCTACAATAACCGACATCGAATAATCGATGTATGAAGACCTCATCTCCTCATCGATATTGATCCGGACAATTCTCTCGCCTGTTAACATAAATTACTTAGAATAAACAATATACAGAATTCTTGTCAAATTATCAAAGAAGGACAAAAATACCACTTTTTTCTTCTCCGGAACACACAATTATCATATATTTCTATGCCCGACCTGTTGATAATTGGCGCACTATTTGTTTTCCTTAAGATGGATTATTTAGTAGATTTATTTTTTTATTAAACTGCCTGAATATAAATGATTAAGCGAAATACCCTATCATCCATTAAACAGTGGTTTGACAGAATGACAGAGTTATTATGGCAGGTTCACAACGGCTAAACAGTTATTTTATGGATTCAAATTTTCCGAAACAGATTCACGACGTCCTGGTATTCAGCCAGGAGGAAGCTATACGTTTGGGGAACGATCAGATCGGGCCCGAACATTTCTTTTTAGGTATTTTGCGAGAAGGCGAGAGCGAAGCTATCGACGTAATGGTAAACCTCGGTGCTGATCTGCCTAAAGTAAAACGGATGATCGAACAGAGAATCAGGGTTGATAATCCTGATAAGAATCTAAATCAGAAGGAATTACCACTCTTAAAACCAGCCGAGCGAATTTTAAAGCTGGCCTATTTCGAGGCTCGTGATATACAGCCTCAAAAAGTGAGCACGGTACATCTGTTACTTGCAATTTTGAAGGATGATGCTTGCATGGTGACTCAGATTCTTGAAGATATGAGTATAAATTATAATAGTGTAAAACAGCAGTTGCAAAGCGATCTCACCTCACCAAAGGCTGATTATCATGAAGATGATGATGAATCAGAAGGTCCTTCTGAGCCAGCAAAGGGTCAGTCAAAATCGTCGAAGCCAGCTTCTGACACCCCTGTTCTCGACAATTTTGGAATTGATATTACCCGCGCTGCCGAGGAAAACCGATTGGACCCAATAGTCGGTCGCGAAAATGAAATTCAGCGAATTGCCCAGATACTGAGTCGCCGTAAAAAGAACAATCCTGTACTGATCGGTGAACCTGGAGTTGGTAAATCGGCCATCGCAGAAGGTCTGGCATTAAGAATTGTTGAAAGAAAAGTTTCCCGGGTACTTTTTGGCAAGAGGGTTGTTGCGTTAGATATGGCATCCATAGTTGCCGGAACTAAATATCGTGGTCAATTTGAAGAGAGGATGAAAGCTATTCTTAACGAATTGGCTAAAACCAGCAATGTGATACTTTTCATCGACGAAATTCATACCATCGTAGGTGCAGGTGGAGCTACCGGATCACTTGATGCTGCCAACATGCTCAAACCTGCTCTGGCTCGCGGAGAGATTCAATGCATCGGGGCGACTACCCTTGATGAATATCGCCAGCATATTGAAAAAGATGGTGCACTGGAAAGACGATTTCAAAAGGTTCTGGTTGAAGCAACTTCACCGGAGGAAACATTGCAGATTCTGCATAACATTAAGGACCGGTATGAAGAGCATCATCATGTAACCTACACCGACAAGGCACTGAAAGCTTGTGTCTATCTGACACAGCGATATATCAGCGACCGCCATCTGCCAGACAAGGCCATTGATGCCCTCGATGAAACCGGTTCAAGGGTACATATATCTAATATATCAGTACCGGAAAGGGTGCTCAAGTTGGAAGGTGAGATTGAGGAAACCCGAAAAACGAAAATTGAAGCTGTTAAAAATCAAGACTTTGAAAAGGCTGCCAGGCATCGTGATCGTGAAAAGCAGTTGATTGTTGAACTTGAACGGGAAAAGGACCTCTGGGAGAAGCAATTGATGGAGAACCGACAGACCGTTGATGAATCAAATGTTGAAGAGGTAGTCGCCATGATGACCGGTGTTCCGGTTCAACGAATTGCTCAGGCTGAGGGTGCTCGTTTAATGAACCTTCAGCTCGAACTCGAGCATAAAGTGATTGGTCAGAATGAGGCGATCCATAAAATTGTAAAATCAATCCAGAGAAATCGTGCCGGATTAAAAGATCCCAACAAACCGATCGGAAGTTTTGTTTTCCTGGGACCTACAGGTGTTGGGAAAACCCAGCTCGCTAAAGTACTGGCCTCTACCCTATTCGATTCAACTGATGCGCTTATCAGGGTGGATATGAGTGAATACATGGAGAAATTCTCTGTATCAAGATTGGTTGGAGCTCCTCCCGGATATGTTGGTTATGAGGAAGGCGGCCAGCTTACCGAAAAAGTGAGGAGACGCCCGTATTCTGTGGTTCTTTTAGATGAAATAGAAAAGGCGCATCCGGATATTTTCAATATACTACTGCAGGTTCTCGATGATGGTCAGTTAACCGACAGCCTTGGCCGTAAGGTTGATTTCAAGAATACCATTATCATCATGACCTCAAATATTGGTACCCGGCAATTAAAAGACTTTGGACAGAGTCTGGGTTTCAATATAAGACCGCAGGAAGAAGGAACAGGCGATTATCAGAAGGATGTTATCCAGAAGGCTCTGAATAAGGCTTTCGCACCTGAATTCCTTAACAGGATCGATGATGTGGTCATATTCAATAGTCTGACAAAAAATGACCTTTATAAGATCATTGATATCGAATTGCTCGGCTTATTTGATCGGATGAAAAGGCTCGGACTCCAATGTAAGATATCGCCTGCTGCCAAAGACTTTCTGGCAGAAAAAGGTTACGACCTGAAATTTGGTGCACGGCCGCTGAAAAGATCGATTCAAAAGTATCTTGAAGATCCGCTGGCTGAGAAAATCATTGATTCCAAAACCAGGGAGGGCGATGTATTTATTATTGGCTTTGATAAAAAGAAAGATGAGATTTCAATTAAACACACCCATCTGGAGCCATAGTTTGTTAATTATCTGTTAATCATAAATTATTTTTACTAAACGGGCAACATGGCACAGGTTTTGCACGTTTGATAAGCAACGAATCTTCATAGATCGTTGTTCAGACAATTCCCAATTGTCTGAGGTACTTTTTCATAGGTTTAGTTTTAGGTTTAGGTTTCAGTCAGGCCCTCCCCAAAGAGGGCCTGACCTTTTGTATAGGGCATTAGGCAATGGGCAAAAAGGCAAAAGGAAAGGCTAAGGGGATAAGTAATGTGACCTAAGTCTGGCAAAAAGAAATCACAGGAAAACTTTTGGAAGTTTGGATTCAAAGCTATATCTTTGCCGCACGTTTTTTTAAGGTATTGATTCAGTAGCTCAGTAGGTAGAGCACATCCCTTTTAAGGATGGGGTCCTGGGTTCGAGCCCCAGCTGGATCACAAGGTTATCAAAACCGTGATCCGCAAAATACCAATCTCCCGGAAATCAATCAGTTAGAAAATGAAGTTCCGGGAGATTTAGGTATTAAAATGATCAAACACCGCCAAAACACCGCCAAATTTTCAATGCCGCATCTGGTCATAAACTATGGATCCGGTAGGTTAAAGAATAATGGCACCAAATCAGTCTATATTCTATTATATCATCATCAAGTCAGGCATCGGTTTCTGACCGGGATAGAGGTACTTCCCCAGGATTGGGATGATGTAAATAAGAAAGTCAAGAAATGTAAAAAAGGTTATGCCAACGATAACCTGATGATTGATAATCAAAAATCGAAACTGACAGAACTGCTGGTTAATGCGAAACTATCGGGCCAAGGTCTTGATATTGAGAAATTGAAAGCAAGTTATGATAAACCGGAATACGTTTTTGATTTCATCGAGTTCATGGATAAGTCGATTGATGCAAGAAAAGGGTTAATCGCAGATTCCACGATAAGGCAGCATAAAGCCATCCTGTCCAAACTAAAGGAATACAAATCCTTTATCCGATCCGATTTTATGACCAAGGAATTCTGGGATGACTATAATAAGTACCTGAAAAACAAAATAGATAATGGAGTTAACACCAGGCATGGCAACTTCAAAACTATTCGAGTTTATATTGACAAGGCTGTCAAAAAAGGCTTGCTCCAAAGTACACCATTGCCGAAAAATCCAGTCAAAGAGCAAGACGGAGAAGTCACTTTTCTCACGGATGATGAATTGAGATTAATGATTGATCTATATCGTAAAGGAACGCTTTCTGGCTGTTTGCAGTCAGTATTGCGCTGGTATTTATTTTGTTGCAGTACCGGACTCAGAATATCTGACTTACGAGCCATTACGATGGAGAATATAATGAAGGACCTGCTGGTTTTTGTGATGATAAAAACCACCAACAGTACCGGGAAAATTGTCAAAGTTCCTTTGAAGGATTTCGCAAAGCAGCTAATCGCTGACGAGGGCGAATATCATATTGACAATAAGATTTTTAATTGCATTTCGGAACAGAAGATGCGCGACTATATTAAGACCGTAGCAAAAAGCTTGGATATTACAAAAAACGTGAATTGGCATTCCTCGCGTCATACTTTTGCCACTATATTTCTTCGGAACACCAACAACTTGCTTGCCTTGCAGAAGTTACTGGGCCATGCAAACATTCGTGATACCATGAAGTACACCCATATCATGACTGAGGATGTCGAAGCTGCGATGGATTTTCAGAACAATTATTAAACCAGGTAAAATTCACAATCTCCGGGCACCGGTCCCTGGCTTTCAATAGTCAGTGTCCGGCGTTTGAGGATATAGTGATTGGATTCGATCTCATAAATCGTCATAAAATCAAGGATAGAAGGATCAAGGATTGTCCAGGTCACTGATTTGCGAGTTTTCCACCATTCCAAATAGCCTTTCCAAAGTTGCTCATACAGGCCGGTTTCCCCTTGCCATTTCAAACTGAGCGAAGCTCCGGGCCAAAGGTTACCATCAGGATCAAAAGCATCGGACGAACCATAAGGATACAAATCGCCGTTGGAATCTTCGGTCATTCCACGATAAAACAAGAGGCGAAGTGTGCAAGGCAATGAGTCTGTCCGAATGATCGAGCTGGATTGCTGTTGAGCCTGCGGGCAGCGGATATAACACCCTTCGGGGATTCGTTGATAGTGGATCATTGGCAGGGTGGATGCCTGGGTAGTAAATTCCTCCGGATCCGTACCAATTTTCATGTCCTGAAAATCATTTGAGTACAGTATCCATGAATAAGTTGTAACACCATCGACGGTTTCCGGGGCAAATTGAAAATACTGATGCCAATTTTCCACTAATCGGATCTCGTTTGCTGTTGGGACAAGTGCATGTAAAGCTGCGATATTAGGCACCGATGGAAAGATGAGGTCGGAATGGTCGAAAATGTCCTTGAACCCTTCGGAAAATAGCAGGTCGTTACCTTCGTGTGTCCAGCGGAGATAAACACCTTTTACATCCGTGGATACGGTCACCAATGGCCGGCCAATGTATTTATCGGCAAGTGATACCGGTGATCCGACAGCGATCAGGTCCTGGCGTTTCTTGATCCGGACGGTTCCCCTGGGTGTTACCACGAATGCGAGGTTGAACATATTCCTGATCGACAATATAAAATCCGAAATCAGCATATCCGGGAGGTGATCAACCAGGTTAAAGGTATCCAATCCCCGGCTGATGGTTCGCGTATTTACCGTAAAAGTGTGCCAGGTGCCGGTGGTATTATCATAGCCAAATTTGGTAACGGGGGTTGTTACATAAGTGAGTTTGGCGCTGTCGTGGTTGTTGTAGATGCAAAGTCCCTTGAAATCAGGATCGGTGGCGAGAATATTTTCCTCGAGCTGGATGTTGAAATTTTCGAACACCCGCTGGATCACATAGGCAAGATACGGGAATGGTGTAACGGCAAAAATAATTCCTTCCTCCTGATACCAATCTCCATCAATCCAATGATTCAATGGGTAATGACGAAAAACGAATGATCCATCGAATTCGGTTCCCTTTAAAAAGTCAGTATTATAGATCGGGAATAGTGCGAAATCATCCTTAGGGTAAACGAATTCGGGTTTGAATATCCATTCCCTCACCCCTCCTAGGTTAAGGTCAGACATTTTTTTACCGGTTATTTTCCCGGCAAAGCTGCCGGTGGATACCTGCAAAAATGCGCTGTAAGCGAGGTCTGTCGCCTTTTGCACGGTGGCGGTTCCCGATCCGATGTAACGGCCATTATTAAACAATTGAAACGGTGAATCTTTCCCGCCCTGCGAGCGTGACTGCACCCTGCCGGCAAAACCTAAAATCCTGTTGTTCTTGGGGGTTGTTGGTAGCTCAAACGGGAATGAGAACCCTCCGGGTATATCATCCTGATTGAAAATAGGGGATTCTTCATCAATTGATATTGAGGAATTGGGGGATAAATCCACAGCTTCACCATTGATTAATAGTTGAAACATACTCTACAGCCCTTGTGCTTCCCTCAGCCTTTTGGCCTGATCGATTTTTTGTTCAATAATTTGGTTCTCTTGATGGATTCTTGCTGCAGGCAGGATTTCTTCGCAAAAGGCCGTCAATGCTGGACTATTTGCGTTAAGAAAGCGAAATTCCGCATACCTAGACCATGCTGCCCAATCAGAAGGGGTCATTTCTGCTTTAAGATTATCGAAATCGTCCGGGTGCATCCAAATGCCATAATTGTACCGGCCCAGATCATCTGCGATTGCCATTGAAACGAAAACTCTTTCGTCCTCGTTGGAATCAACCTTTTTGATTAATGTTTCAACTTTGTAACTCATGGTATTAATTGGTTATTTATTAAGTTTTTGCTCTTCCGAAATCTCCCGCCCATATAGGCCTTGTTCCTCCTTGATCGGCAAGTTTTCCGCTCACTTCTGTAACTCCAACGATCTCGCCCAAAGTCCAGGCTCCATTATCTTCATGATTTACCCAATACTGAGTGGCAGTTATTTTCTTTACTACTAAACAAGTTTTTCCGCTTGTTTGTCCGGTTACGATATCACCTACCGCCCAATCCGTTGCCGGAGCTACATCTAATACCATGGTAATTGGAATATCATAATAGTTGGTTAATGACAATAATGAATGAAATATATATGCACCCAATATCGGTGTACCCGTTCCGAAATTACATTTCCATAATTCCGGAGCCTGCCCGGCAATTCCCGTAAAACCAAACAAATCAAAGAACGAACCGAAACCGACAGATTTATTAAGGAATCGGGTTCCTTCTTCCCCGGCATTATAGAATATCCATTTACTCATTGTCAAATTGCTTGCCTTTTGGAAAGTAGCAAAAAACGTTTCTGCTGCTGCGGAAGTATGAACCCTGAATAAACCATCCGGTGCAGAGGTTAATTTCGAGCAACCAGCAAAAGTTGCATAAAATCCTTGCGCCCCAACAAGGGGATTATTATCAAATAACCCGGCGGGAATGGCCTGGTTTAATCCTGAACAATTATTAAAGGTGAACCTGAAAGAGTTACTTCCACACCCAGTCGCAGCATCGAATAAATTGTCGGGAAAAGAAGTCAAACCCGTATCCGAATTGAAAACTCCATAAAAACTCGAATTTGATGGATTAAACTTGAATAGATCAGTATTCACCGCTTGTACTATTCCAGGACAGCCACTAAAGGTTTCATTAAAGCCATTACCGGAGAGCAGTGTATTTGTATCAAAAAGGTGATCCGGAATAGAAGTTATCAAGTTGCATCCCTTAAAAGTCGTCGAAAACCCGTTTGTTGAAACCTTTGTATTATTAATAAACAGGTTTGTCGGGATCGCACAATTTATCTTAGCACATCCATTAAATGTTCCAGAGAATCCATAGGTTGATACGAGAGTATTTGTATCAAAGAGATTTGCCGGGATATAAGTTAATTTCAGACAACCGGAAAAAGTGTTTTGAAACCCCAAAGTGGAGACCTTCGTATTATTTATAAAGAAATTGGTAGGAATAACACAATCCAGCGAGGAACATCCCATGAAAGTTTCCATGAATCCGGATGACGATACATTTGTATTTGTGTTAAATAGGTTTGCCGGAATCGAAGTTAATTTTGAACATTCCTTAAAGGTTCCTTGAAATCCACTTGAAGTAAGAGCCGTATGTGTATCAAAGAATCCGGCGTGAACCACACTAATCATTCCGGTGCATCCCCGGAAAGTTTCCCAAAATCCGCCCGACGAAACCAGTGTACTGTTAACGAATAAATCATCAGGTAGGTTGGTAATCCCCGAACAATAGTTAAAGGTTTGATAAAACCCTTGAGTGGTAACTGCCGTATTCGTAGAAAATAACCCGGCCGGAATGCTGGTGATTTTCGTACACATCTCAAAACATCGTTCAAATCCGCTGGATGAAACTGACGTATTATAAGTAAATAATCCCGTAGGAATTGCCCCGGCAATATTTGTACAAGAAGTGAATGTCATTCTGAATGCCGAAGTTGAAGCCAGTGTATTGAAAGCAAATAACCCTTCCGGAATAGCCGTAAGTGCAGTGCAACCCCCAAAAGTGTAAGTGAATGCCCCGGTGGTAACTCCAGTATGTAGTTTAAATAAATTTGCAGGGATGGAAGTTGGTTTCGAACATGAAGCAAAGGTACTTGCAAAGCCATCCTTTAAAATTCCAGTACCTCTTGCCGGGATCATACTATTTGCAGGACCAAATGATTTTAAATTCGTACAGCTAGAGAATGCACTGGTTAAATATCTAAATCCTTGAAATCGGGTTCCTCCGCCCCATGAAATAATATCCGTGAATTTCAACCTATCAGCCGTTATCCAATTTCCCCATCCCTCGCAAACCCCGGTGATAGTGACTCGGTAGGTTCCGTTAGAAGCATAGGTATGAATTCTATTTGCATCGTTGTAAGCGGCGACATAAGAAATAGCTGATCCGTCACCCCAATCAACATTGCAATTATAAAGTAGTGATCCTTCAGTTCTTGTATTTACTAAAGGAAGCGTAATAGTCCGGGCGGTTGCATCCCCCAAAACAGTCCATTCGGTGATAAATGGCTTATTTTTTGCGGCGATATAAATATTCCTTCCCATTATGTTCGGGTTATTTTGAGTTTTCCGCGTAAAACAGTAGGCGCTCCGGTATATCCGGTGCTGGTTATAATATAAACCCGATCCCCGGCAACTACGGTATTGGCTCCGCTGGAATTGGTTTCATCGACTGTCGCATCGGCAGTAACACTGGAAAGACTGGTTACCGCCGTAGTATTTATCTTTACCGCAATACCAGTAAGTGTTCCGGCATCCGTTTCTAAACTTGCCGAATTTATTGTATAACCATAACTGGCTTTAATATCCAGGGTATAGGTTTGTGAAACTCCATAAAGAATATCCCCAAATTCAAAATTGAGATCATCAACCAATCCCACGGCTCCTTGGTTGGCAGCATTTATGGTTATCACGCTGTCATTGGTGCGAACAATGCTGGTTATGTTGGTTCCGGCAGCAAGCTTGACACTATCCATCGATCCGTCAGAACCAAGGATTTTCAAGTATGCCCCGCCGGTGCCGGTATGTGCCATCATGGAGTAGGTGGCTCCACCTCCTTCGGCGGGTGGCAAGTCGGCCAAAACCATTTTGACATATTCTGTGGTTGCCAATTTCCTGGTACTATCTGTAACCAGCTGTGTTTTGGCGAAAAAATCATTCACATAATCATCCGGACTCTCCGATGAAAAGCCTAGATACCCTTTTCCTTTTACACCGGCGAGTCCTGAGTACAGATAAATATTACCTGATATTCCGGGGGCTGCGCCGGTGGTGATTCTTATGGGGGAAGATTCAGCTGGACCCTCCGGGATCCGGTCAGCGGTTTTGATCAGGATACTGTCGGCAGGATCATCTGTCGAAATCTCACCGCCACCGTGATACAATTTCAAGTTTATCGGTCTGAATAGGTGAGTATGTTTGAGAGAATCAGAAGTATTTGTGCTGGTATCGGATATGGTGTCAGGCTGTACGCCGTAAGAGTAAAAAGTTATAGTATCACCGGCGTTCCGGTTAATCCGGATGGAACCGGATTCTTTCAAAAGGATGCTGTCTTTGGAGCCATCACTGCCGTTAATTTTCAACCATGCCCCAGTTGGTGACAACATCGCTGACATGGTATAGGTTGCGCCGGATCCACCGACGGCCTGGTACTCTATGCAATTCCAATATCCAAGGTCGGTTATGTTTTCGATCAGGTATCCACCACTGGATGTGTGAGCCAACCGGCACATGAACCAAAAGTTAGAGCCTAGTTGATCTCCCTCGCCGGCCACGGTAACGATATCGCCGACATTATAAACGGTTGAAGTTTCCCAGGCTGGCTTTGAGAATAAGGTATACGGGAGCAAATAGTCCGTTACCGGTATAGCTGCGGTAATAGTATCACCGTCTGCTTTGACGATCCCCTCGATGGCTCTCACGATGGGGTCGGTTTCTTCGACCAGTCCTGAGGAATTCAGCTGCATGATGGTAGCTACCCCTGTGAGTGCCGTTGTGATTGATTTAGTTCCAAGTGTCGGGAGTTTAGCGACCCAAAACGTACTATCGGATTGGCAGTAAATCATGCTGCCAATAGGGAGATTGTGCCCGAATACGGTTACCCGGTAATCGACACGGAGGTATTTCAAGGGGGTTACCTGGCAATCCCCGGCGAGGGTGAAAGTGAGGATTATTGATAAAAGCAGAATGACTCGTTTCATTTTGATCCTCTGTTAATGGTAAAAAAATCGTATTGATACGTGGGAAATGGAAAGCTGATCCGATAAGTATCGATCCCTGTCCACTCGGATCCGGGAATCAGCGAACCGTTATAATACACCTTGCAATTTGCATTTAGCTTGATGGTTGTCGCAATATTGGTTTCCCCGTTGGTAGTGATTTCATAACTGAATGTTTTGTCTGCCTTGGTCAGGTAGTGGATCACTCCCAGGCTGTCAATGGCTTTGAGCGTATCCCGGTGATAGAATTCCTTCAAGCCGGTGGCCGGCCAAGACGGAATTTCGTTAACTGAGCTGTGTTTTATGGTATCGGCAGAAATCCGGTTACCCCGGAGATTCTGCTGAGAATAACAGCTGGTTAACAGCAGGCTCAAAAGGGTGGTGAAAAATATTTTTCTCATGTTACGATAGTTGCTACATAGGTAAAGGTCACGGCCTTATCAAAATTCACAGAAAATCCATTAATGGTTTTGGAACCCTCGACCTCCCGTTTCCAAATAAAATCATCATCATCAGTATATCCGGGAAGCGGGGCAAGCGTATAAGCGATACCCAAAGGAAAGGGTGTATTGAACGTAATCACTTGCAATCCTGCAGGAACCGTAACGGTGTCAGACCGGATAAAACCGGAGGTAACCAATTCGCCATCGATACCGGCCAGGGAATCAATAATATCATGCAGGAATTCCTGCATGTCCATACCATCGATTGACCGGGAATGATTATCATGAATCCGGTCGGTGATCATGTTTTTGAGCGTTTGAAGGGGGTACCAGGTCATAGGTTATTCATTTGGAAAGTCATTTGCGAAGTCATCGGCAAAACTCTGATAGGTAATCTCGCGGGAATAGAATTCTGATTCAAGGGATCTGCGATATTCGAAATCGAGGGAATACATATATTCCTTGTCAATGCGTTGGGCGACCTTGGTTGAGGAAACCACGACCGGCATCAATTTATCGCCCTTGATTTGAAATACCTGTTTGGACAGGAATAGTTCCCGGAGCCATGAAAGCTGATCACGGTTGATCCATCCGGTATTGGCTTTATAGGTCACCGTTTCCTTGACAAAGCCAGTCGCACTCTCATGATCCATATATTTGAATCCCGCTGGCAGCGTCTTGTCAATATCAGTCCTATCATATTCCAGGGCATCTTCCTGATCTCCGGTTACACGAATAGTATCATACCCGCCCAATGAATTGAGAAAGAGAAAATATCGTTCGTTTTCATAATAGGTGCGATCGATTTTGAATGTTCGCAATTCACTGATTCTTTCCGCACGGTATTCGATCCATACTTCAAAATAATCCAATGTATCGGCATAGTCCTCGTTATAAAACACTTGCCAGGGCGAAATAGTCAATTCAACCACTCCTTTATCAGGGGGCAAGTCAATGGAGGACAAGGCCTGTGAGAGATGACTGGTGCCGTCCAGCAAATAGTAACTGAACCGGAGTGAAATCCTGGTCATTTCTGTCTGGCATAGGAAATAGAGTTTTTCTACCTGATGGAATGTGACTGTTTTGTATTTTGGCTGCCAGGTCAGAAAATACAGGTTGTAGGTAAGTTTGTGCCAAAAGCTTGAGGCATTCTGATTATATACGGCCTCCTGGGATTTAGATATCCCGCCATACAGGGCATAGAATGAATCGGAACGGGTTATAATACCCGGAACAATGGGGTTGCCATACTGCTCGTAATATTCAACCCTGTATTCAGCTGTGGAATTCGGACGAAGAGGCATCAGGTCGTCCGATATTTCGGGCCAAAGGAATTCCGGGAACACATAATCGGCAAAGAGGGTATGAATGTCAAATTCCACTATCGAGGAATTGTTTACCGGAAGTATGTCTTCTCCAATCTGCACCCAATCTTCATCAACATGAATCAGGACTCGTAAACCCACCTTAAAGAATATCCGTGGTTTCTGCAATTCGCCGGCAACGGTTGACGATGTTGGTTCCATTTCAGCATGCCAATCGAAAGTAACTGTTGGTGTTCCTATGTTCGTTGATTTTCCATACATCAATAGGGCTGCACCGCTAACGATAATGGTCCAATCCCGACTGATATAATAATTCCGGAGCAAGTATACCGAGACCAATTGCACCCAATCGTTTAAATCAGCCTCTACTGTTGCATCCGGGATTTGAGTACCGGAATTATCCGGATAGGGTTTGCAGGTGAATGTGAGTTTTAAAACGCCCCAGGATAATTTGATCGTCATGTCCTCGAAACCGATGCTTGAAAAATAGATATTGACCCGGCTCTGGACTGCTTCTGATTCAGTGGTATTATCTGAATGAAAAGTAAACCGGACCGGATTTCCGGTCAGCGCAACTAAAGGAGGTGATTTGAGAACAGTCAGCATCAGTGTGTTTTATATGACAATTCTAGGTCAGAAGCGATCAGGATAAAAGGACAGTTAAAAGGGCCGTAACCCGTTTTGGTTGGTCACGGCTCTTGGGTAACCTTGAGTAGAGACGGATATATCCGTCTTTACTTAGCCAGGGTCAAGGTCCGGCTTGGTTACCGGATCCTCGGGTCGCAGTTCTATCGGGGGTTTTACTTCCTTTTTGGTTTTGAATTCCCGAACGATTTTAAAACCCCATTTGGCGGTCTCGTAAATCAGCGGACCAACATTAATGAGGTACTTCAGGAAAATCGGTAAGTATTTCAGCAGCTTCCACATGGTTAAGCTGCTTTAATGATTGCAGCCAATTCAATTCCATCACCTACCAATTCTGATATGGTGATAGCGGTTTTAAATGATTGCAGGACAATCGCTTTAGCCTTAACGCTATTGACCTGAAGCCTTTCTGAAACGTAGGCCAGGATATCCGCTTCCTCTGTTGCATCCATATCCTCGAATTCAGCATAAAACTGTTTTGCTGCTCCGATGGCTTTTGGAACCTGGATCACGTTATCGATGAATAGGAATGAATCGGTGATTTGAAACTTTCCGTCTGCCATTGCTTTCTGAGCATCGGCTACAAAGTCCAGCACGAATGCCAGAATGATTTTGATGTTTAAAGTGCCTTTCATGATGTTGAATTATTTAAATGGTACAATTAATATTGAATCCATATTGGTGAACCGGCAGTCGATATGCGTCCAGGTTGGGGTTCCCCCTTCAATGGTGGTCAGGCCGGATGGACGGTACAGGTCAAAATTCTTGATGATGTCTGCCCGGATCTCCAACGGTGACATTCCCTGGATGCGAAAGTCGATGGCCCGGCCATGGCGGTGCTGGGAGTTGGTGGCTCCAATAGTGCAGGCGCTGTCCCGGAATGCGGAGTATTGGTAGGATCCTCCTGTGAGGTAGTTATTGATTGTGATTGGCTTTCCAAAGCGATCCCGGATAAACTGGGCCATTTGCACAATTTTCGGATCGATGAACCAGATCGATTTGTCGACGAAATGCTCATAAATGCTGGGCGGTACGAATTCCCCCAGGGAGAAGTCTTTACTTACTTTCATGACTATTTGTGGTGTTGTTTAAGAACCGCAATGTCTGTTGAGTGCGCATGGATAACCTCGGAATGGCCGTTTAACCGTTTGTCATACAAGGCACAGCGGGAATCGCATTGCTTCTTGATATCCTCAACCGTTGTTTGCGTGGATGCGAAATGCACTTCGAGTTTTTGGATCACCTCGGTGAGGGCATCTGTTGCCCGGATCCACTTTTGAATCCAGAAACCAATTATTCCAAGCAGGAACAGAATGAGGAATCCGGCTATAGAAAGGAGGAGTTCGATCAAGTGTAATTGTCCAGCGTCAATCATGAGTTCCGGTTTATTGGCTGAAAGTAGGAGCCGGGGAACTCATGAAAAAGGACAGATTTATAAGACTATTGTCCAGCTGGATTTTAACTTGCTAATCTCCGAATAGTTCAGGTATGCGTTTTTTAGTTGGAAGTGATCGATGACCCTTGAAACACTTACCTCATCAAACGGGTAAGTGTTTTTTCTTTTATACCAGGTTGGCGCCAGATTGATTCGGTTTTTGTACTTTTGATTGTGTTCCCCACCATAATGTTACTATAATTCTTTATTATAAGTAATTACATTTATGAATCGAGACAAATGCCTGAGGGCAACACAAAATCATCCCACAAATTTAAAACTGGTCTGGCTTATTGGTCTGACTGTTTTAGCATTTTCATGTAATGATGAAAAGATAAACACCCCGCCATCAGCCGTCCTGAATGCCTTTCCTTATGCCGGGGATACCACCACCATTTTTACTTTCGATGCTTCTAAATCCAAAGACGCTGAAGACGTGAAGGAAAAGCTTACCGTACGATGGGATTGGAATAATGATGGGATCTGGGATACCGGTTTTCAATCGGAACTTAAAGCCTTATACCGGTTTTCAACCAAAGGAATGAACTATATCAGGATGGAATTATCTGATTCCGGAGGACTTACCATGATTTTAACTGATAGCGTACGAGTCTTTCCAATCCCGGTTAAAGGTTCAATGACAGATCCCAGGGACGCTCAGATTTATGAGACCGTTTATCTGGAAGGAAATTGGTGGATGGCTGAAAGCTTAAGATATGGGACGGTTATACCTTCTGATTCACTTCAAAAAGACAATGGTATTGTAGAAACTTATGCCTATGACAATGATATTCAGAATATAGCAGTATACGGTGGATTGTATTCCTGGTATGAAGCCATGCAATATGATGAAACCGAAAAGGGTCAGGGCATTTGTCCACCCGGCTGGCACGTTCCTTCTTTTAATGAATGGAATATCATCGCACCATTGAATTTGCCCTATCTATTCCTTGATTATTATTATGGACCAGGCGGACCTGGCGGTCTGAATTTAAAATACGCCGGCTACTACACGTTCATCTGGGAGGCAAGGCAAGGCGAGAAATATGAACGCTATTTTAGCGATCAGAAATTCGGTGGCCGTTATTGGACTTCCTCTTATAAGGAGGAAAAATGGCAGGACTTCAGCGGCACAAATACAGCCTTTCAGAGGATAAACCTCAGTTATGGGATTAACAATGTATTGAATGATAATACCAGGACCTATAGTTACGACAATTTCGGATTGATTCCGGACGGTGACAGAATCCACCTTCGTGGGAACCCCGTTGCTTATGACATATATGGCCCTGGTCAGCCGACTAATGCCAGATACGCATTTTCTGTACGTTGCACAAAAGACAAATGATAGTTAACAGAATAAATACCTGTCTGATGGTAGCCCTAACAGTCTGGCTATTTGCTTCCTGCGAACAAGACATCCGAATTTCAGATAATGCAGAATCATTGCCGGTTATTTATGCAACTATCAATCCTGCCGATACCATCCATTACATCCGGATCAGTCATACATTTAAAGGCAGTAAGTCCGCATCCACCTCAGCCAGTAATCCTGATTCGATATGCTACGATACGTTAACTCCAAAGATTGAATTCTACACCGAATCCGGTTGGAAATACCATGAATTGAAGTTTTTTCCGGTACAAAATTCAGTCAGGGAGGAAGGATATTTTACCAATCAGGGTCTGCAACTATATCAATGTCAATCCGATATATCTTCCCTGTTTATTAAGGGAACTCATTTAGTACTAAACATTTCCATTGGTCAAAGTCGATTGGTATCAGCTTCAGTTGATTTTCTTACACCTCCGAAGATTTTCGCACCCAGGCAGGGATTAAACTCATTATTGGAATTTTATGCACTTCCATTTGAGATTGGCTTTGAAGATCTGGTCGGCTTTGCACGATATGAGGCACATATTGTTTTTCATTTCATGGCAGTCATGAAAAATGGAGATACAGTTAATCAACTGGTAGACAAATCATTTATCAGAAATACGCAAAACGGTCACTTCATTGGTGAGCACAAAAACATCTCTATTTATGTTGCCGGAGATGAATTACTTGCTCAAATCAGACAAGATGTCAAAGATGATCCCAACGTTGCCTACCGGCTGCCTGGTGAACTTGAGGTGTACCTTTATACAGGTTCACCAGCTTTTTATGACTATGTTGACCTTAACAAAATATCAGATGATTTTGGTGGCAAAGTTGTTACCAATATTACCGGGGGATTGGGGGTATTCGCATTAAAATATTACAGGAAAGTCACAAATATCTTTATGGGTCCTATTACCATGGATTCTTTAATGCGCGGACGCTTTACGCGAAAACTGAATTTTAAAGACTGGTAACAGTCATAGCCTGTTTTTCATTTGGAAGTGTTTCGATGAATACCCTCGCCATCTTCCAGTTTTCATTCTCCTGACGGTTGCGGATCACCGCCTGTATTTCTAAATCGTTGTTTTGGATTTAATGAAGTCATAATCGTCCTGTGTATCCCTGATGGATTTGAAACTCACCGTCCCCGGCTTCTCATGTGCAAGGATCACCTGCCTCATCATCTGCATGTTTGCTTGAAGGAGTGCAGTTATCTGCATGGCCGACTGCTGGCTGGTTCCTCCGAGGTCGGGGTACATTCCACTTGCATACTGCGTAACCCTCGCCGATTGAATGGTTTCGAGAATCTCCGGGAAGTTTGCGCGGATATTCCGGGTGGTTGGTCCATCGATAACAATTTCAGGATCTTTTTCTGCGAATAGCCCAAGGGTAGGCTTGCTATAGATCCCGGTGCGGACTTTTCCAAGGAGCGAGGCCTGATAGATCTGGCCATCATTGGCACCCATGACGGGGTACCTGCCTTCGGCGAATTGCTGCGATTTGATCACTGCAATGGTACCGGCGGTGCGGGCTACGGCCAATCCGGTTAAGATCAGCCGGAGGGTTTGCGTCAGATCAGCATTAACGCCTGAGTTTGAGTTGATCCTGGCTATTTCCAATGCTCCCTCGATAACTGCCTGAACAACCGCAATATCTTGCTGGCGTTTGGCATATTTTTTTTCGATGGCTGCTTTCTTTTTGTCATCCGTTCCGGCTTGAGCAAGTTCTTTATTTTTCTGAGCCTCCATAAACTTGCCGACTGTTTCAGCCAGGCTGGTGGCTGCTCCTGCCCATTGCTCGAGGTTTGCGAGTTTCTTTTCGGCAGCATCTTTATCGAGTTCCTTTATTTTGCGGTAATATGCTTTTTTGGAGATCAGATCATTATCTAACTCCAACTGAGCCATTTCCCGCTGACCTTCAGCTGTGTTGTTGAACCAGTATATGTAATCCTGTACGTTTTGCTTTTGTTCGGCTGTAAAATCCGGGTTATCCTGAGTGTCTTCCAGGAATTTCTTATACTCCTCATCCCACATTTCTATGGATTTCTTCTGCTTTTTAGCAGATTCCTCGGCCTCTTTTTCGCAATCCTCCCGCATTTTGATCAGGATATCCTGAACCTTTTGCTGTTCTGCCACCGTGGACTGACCGGCTTTTGCCAGCCTTTCAGCCGATGCCATCTGGAATCGGATATCTTCCTGTTCCAGATCGTTGTTGTAAGTTTCTTTGTCGCCAATGCCTTTGGCGTATTCTGTCTTGATCAGCAGGACTTTTTCCTCATGGAATTTCACCAGGTCGGCCAAGGCCTTTTCGCGATTGAATTTTTCCCCGGCTGCTTCATTGACTCCCCGTTCCCGGGCCAGGTCGGCTTCGACCTTGACAATCTTTTGCTGTATCCGGATATAGTCTGCACCGCCTTTCAATACACCTTTAAGTGCAAGGGTATATTTTTGAAGCTTGGCTTCCATCTCTGATACCGAACCGGTTCCTATCCGGTCGGCCAGGCTCTCGGCGTTCATCAGGTTATCCAGCTCGGTTTTTTGTTCTTTGAGGGATTTGATCCGATCCTTCTGCAATTCAATCAGGGCATCTTGCGGAGCGACTGCTTCCAGAGCATTCTCCCGGGCTTTAGCCAGACGTTTATCCGGATTGAACATCGTTGTGACGAATTGAAAAGCGGTGATTTTGGTGCTTGAAGCTTTAATATCGCCGCGTCTTCCCTGCAAAACTTCCAATTCGGCTTCTGCCAGGGCCAACGTTTTGGTGATCTTGTCATCAAGATCAATCTTCTCCTGAACACTGAGTTCATTGAGCTTGCCCACCTGCCCGCTGATTTCAGTATAGGTTTCCTTCAATGCCTGATTGGCCGCGGTCAGGTCTTGGGTGAGTGATTTTTTCTCACCTTCCAGGGCGATATTTTCTTTGGAGTTTTTATTGAAATAGTTCAATGCCAGGACCAGGGCAGTAATCCCGGCAATCGCCCATCCTACCGGGTTTTGCATCATGGCGGTATTGAGGGCCAGCTGGGTTACCACTGCAATTTTTTGCGCGAATGTCAAGGCAGTGGTTTGCGTTGCCTGCGCCGCTGTCATGGCGATCTGGATTTCCTCCTGGATAATCAAAGCTTTCAGCACAACAGCATCCTTGATCCGCACACCAGTATTAATGATTGAAAGGCCGATACTTTTGATTAATACGCCGTTATAGGCGAGGAGCGCTCCGGCCAGCGCAATCAACAGCTGTTGGTTTTCTTTGACAAACCCCGGCAATGCCATGATGGCTTTCAGGAAATAGTTAAATGCGTTCGTTGAAACGATTACCGCCGGGGCCAGTTTGGTTCCGATTTCGATATACATCAGGGTAACCTTGTTCCTGGCCTGTTGAAGTTTGGCCGCCATGTTATTGGTGTTCTTCCCGGCTTGCTCAAAAGCGATAGAGGTATCGGTGACTGCGGCAGAGTATTTGTTCATATCTGCCTGGTTCATGACCAGTATTTCAGCCATTTTAGCCTGATGGACCCCGAATATATCCACGGCAGACTGTCCGGAGTTGAACTCGATCCGGAGTTCATCAACTGCGCGGTTCAGATCGAATACCCCATCTTTTACACCGATGCCTTTTTCACGCATTTTAAGGAGCACGCGATCCAGAGAGGTACCGGCAACTTCAGCCTGTGCAAATTTTGGCGCAACGGCCTCGATGGTACCAACCATCTGTTCTACCGATATTCCCATCAGGTTTGCCGTGGTACCTGCTTTCTCAATACATTCCGTGAGGTAAGGAATTTCCCCGGCACCTACCAAGGATCCGGCTGCAATACTGTTTATGATCCGGTTAGCATCTCTGGCTTCGAGGTTAAACTGGTTCATTGTGGTGGTCAGTGCCGCCGTTGCCGGTGCCAGTTCCATCTTGCCGGCTTCCGATAAAACAATAGCTGCTTCGGTAACGGCTGCCAGGGCTTCTTTATCCTTGAGCAGTTCTGGCCTTTGCGATCCAACTTTGGTATAGGCATCGACAATGTCGGTTGCGCATTGCTTGATCCGGACTCCGGATTCTGTTACTGAAATGGAGGTTTCTTTTGCTTTTTCGCCAAGCCATTGTAATTCCCTGCCATTCAATCCGGTAAGTGCCGAAAGATTGGATAATCGTTCTTCAAATAGGTTGGCTGCATCGGCAGTTTTCATAAAACCGGTAACCAGACCGATTGCCATTGCAGCGCCGGCCATCAGGACGGTTTGGAACCGGTTGGTCACATCACCAAGTTTGTTCAGCATTCCTCCGAATGATTTATCGACCTCCTTTAAAGAGGCAGCATGCTCAGCGAGTATGGCCTTTAAGGCTTTGATCTTTTTGGTTGCTTCCACATACTCCTGTGATCCGATTGTCATTCTGGCCTGTTGGTTAACCAGCAGGTTCATTTCGGCACGAATGCTTTTGATGTCGTTATTGATCTGCTTACCATTGATATACAGATAAATCTCCCGTGTGTATTCTCGTGACATTACGTGCGGAGTTTAAAGGTGTTTGAATCGAGTATCGCATCTGCTTTCAGTCGGGTGATTACATCTGCCAGTCTGGGAATTTCGCGTTCGAAAACCGGGGTGAACCAGGCTTTCGGAAATCTTCTTATGGGTTCAGTGTTCACATGCTGGATGGTGTTTTCGAGGGTATTGCTGCCATGTTTTGAAGGTTGATTTCTCCTCCCGCGAATGACCCGTCCGGATATAATGATGTATCCACGGCCAACGCCTTTATGAAAAAAAGCGCCGTGCCGGGGGAAGTTGAATATGACCCGGTCAATTTCCCCGTAATCTTTTTTGGTTTTCATCTGAAGCTGGCGCATCAGATCACCTTTGCCTTTCATCGAAAGGGAAGCGATGCTGGTTTTCAGCAGGCTCCGTGTCCGGAATCCCCACTGAATGACAACTTTATTGTATTCTTCGATCTCCAAGTTATCCTGCATCGTCCCATACCTCCCTGTCTATTTCGTTTGAGATGGGCCAGGATAACTGAAACTCATATCGGAATCCGTAATGAATGAGATTGATATCCGTCAGCGGCGTGCCGGTTACATTGCGGACATGAAAATAGGCCAGGCATCCGGTTTTCTTTTCCCGTTTATCACTGAGTATCCTGATAATAATTTCATCGCCAATCTCTTCCAGATGATCCCAAAGGGTATGAATGGCATCATAATCGCCTTTGTCTGAGATTTTACCGATCAGCATAAACCCGCAGTTCAGGTGTTTGTGCACATTATCGGAATCCAGATCGATAAAATTGAAATCGTACCCTTCCAGGATAAGTGCCGGGTAGTTGATATCGGACCTCATACCGGTTAGCATTTCTTCCAGTTCGAAACGAAAGAAGTGCTTTTCGCCAACACGGTGCCGGATGAGCGAGTGAGTAGTCGCCAGGTTTTCAAGATAGGAGACGAACTCAGCGAATTTGGCTTTCATGTCAGTGTTTTTGTATGCGTTTGTTCAGATACCGGAGGACGGTTGATATCGGGAGATTGGCATATTCTTCCTGCTTTACGATATCATCACCAACCACGGCATCGTAAACGTCCAACCAGGTTGATTTTTCCTTTTTGGATTGATTCGCTGCCGGCTTGAATACCAGAGGGTACTCCTGGGTGTACCACTCCCTGATCAGAAAATAGTTAATGAATATGGCTTCCTGAGTTAGCAAGGGTTGTTTGGCGATGGTACCCGCCCGGACATTAATATCGGATTCTTTGAACGCTGAGGGCCGGTAAAAGCACGCGATAAACTTGGATAGGTACTCCGGTTCATGGGTGGAAGAGTAGCGTTCAAAGTAAGTTTCGGCAAATATGAAACAGCCGAAAGTCTCATCTTTCAGCCGGGGGTATGGCGCTTTGAACCCTGCAATCCGGGGGATGATGAACTCGTAATAGGGCTTGTACGTTTCCAGGAATTTCAGGAGTTCAATCAGGCTGAACTTCTGATAAGGGGAGAGTTTCCGGATCAACCTTTTCCGGAGCCCCAGCATCGAGGCGATCAGTTTATCATCCGTTATGGTTTCCTTGAACACGCAAGCTGCGGAGATAAACTGAGCGGGAGTCAGCTCTTCCCAGGAATCCGGATGGGTGGTCTTTATCTTGCAGGTATAATTCAGCCACCTAAAGGGCCGGTATTGTATTTCGATGGTTGTCATACCCAGAATGTTGTTTTGCCTGTGTTGGTTCGGATTAACGGCGATCCACCGGGGATCACATATTCCGGGTAATCCATAGCGTTGGCAGATAGAAAACCGGTCAGCCTGTCCATATAGGCCAAACCTACATTTTCCGATGATCGGGCCAGCGCAAAGTATTGCTGATCAGATAAAGGGGTTGTTACGTGTGAGTTTTGCTGGGTTGCGTTTTGAGATTCGAAAAATAGGCCTTTATCCGTGATGTTAATCCCCAGATGGAATCCTGCCCGGGCAATCGAGAGATGGACCAATGGTTTCTGGATGTATGGAATCAGCTTGATGATTTTATCATCCGGCAAGGTTTTGGCAATTTCCTCTTTCACTCTTGCGAAAAGGTTTGCACCCAGCAAAGCCTGAATTTCGAAATCTTCAACCTGCGTAATGTAACGGCTGATTTTGAGGAAAACCAGCCGGGAGTTATTGATGTTGAAGATTTTATTAAACCCAGCCGTATTGGGGATGATGGAGCTTTTGCGCTCGGTATAGTTTGCACTCTCCGAAAACAGTGGGAACGCTGGCATATTGGCCTCAATGAATTCCAGCATCGTATCCAGGCCATCAAACCCATTGTTTTTGAATCCGGCTTTCAGACTGTCTTCCTGATATTTGAACAGGGATTTTTCATGATCTGACTCCTGACGGTGGAATCCGGAATCGTTCATCAAAATATTCATGAAATCGAACGATGCCCAATAGGTCAGGTTGATCAGCGAGCGTTGAATATGCTCGATCAGGATGGTGTATTTAGGCGAAGATTCTACGGTGATGCCAGCCGGTAGTGGAGTAGGCGAGTCATAAAACTTTTGGACCAGGTCATATAACTGCTGCCCGAGAAGCGGTAGGATATAATTGACCTCTGCCGATTGAATGAATGGACTAATATTCGAGAACGTGGTTGCAAGGCTGACCGGCAGGTATTTCCTGACTTCCTCGAGCTTGGCGTTGAGTGTGGATTTGAAAAACATATCAGCTGAGCATTTTCTGGGTACCGGCTCCGGTATCCAGGGTGGTTAATATGGTATTACGGAATCGGAGCTGAACGTCGGCAACTCCATTGAACTCAAGCATCGCCTCAATGGGATCCAGAATGTTTTGACGGTCGAGCCACGCGCCGGCAATATTGACCAGGAAAGCTTCGCGGATATTTGATCCTCCCTGGTTACCGGCATAGATGCCACCTGGCATCCCGGCGCCCATCACGTTGGGATTGATCATGAGTGCGAAAAGAATCTCCGAGTTGGCTGCAGCCGAGGTGATGAGTTTATCACCCTCTTTGTACTTGTTATCCAAAGATTCGATGAACCATTGCTCTTCGGGTTTCCCCTGGGAATTTGACGCATAATGTGAGAACAATGCTTTATTGGCATTGGCGGTGCCGGTCAAGGATTGTTCGATTGAATCCATCTCAGCCTGTATGAGTTGCATGCGAACCTTATCGTCTTTATACTGGCTCTTAGGGAACCGTTTATCCCAATAGGCATAAGGGATTTTCACATGCCAGAGCCAGGTAATCTGATTGGCGTACGCTTTTTTCAGGAATGCTGGTACCTGGTTCGCGATATCGATCCAGCCGGCGCGATAGGCGGAATACCATATCGGGAGGGGGTAATAGTCTTCATTGCCCCACTCATCCCGGATGGGATAGATATAGGATTTAGCGGTTGCCTTCTTGGCTATCTTTTTATTAATCAGGTCAGCTAATGGATCATAAGTATCGAGTAATGGAATGACTTCAGCCTTTGCCACCGGTTGATCCGGCCATGCACCATGGATGATGCAATTTTCAATAATCCCGTTTTTTGCTTCCGTTAAACGGCAATGCTGGGCATTGATGGTATTGATCCCAACAATCTCACTGCCATCGGTATTGAGAATCAGTTGGGGAAATGCGATTCCCAGTTTAAAGTAATCACGAAGGGCGTTGGCCATATACCGGCGAACGAGTCTTCCTTCAAGGAACCGGGTGAGTTTGGGATCATTGATTATTTCCATTTTTTCATTGCCCTGATCATCGTAGCCGATTATCCGGACAGGGAATATCCCCTGGCCAAGGGTGAAATTCCGGATGAACTTCAATCCGGTATTGAGTACTCCGGTTCGTCCGATTATGTCCAGGGCAGTAACCGGAAAATCGTTGGCCGGGCCCCAGGGGCTTATCTTATAATCATCGAAGGATTCATTCTGGTCCAATTCTTCGATGGTTTTGGCTGGCTTAACCACTGGCAGTGATCCGACGGTGGAAATAAAAGCCTTTTCCCCGTAGGCCATCAGGGGTGTGCCTTCGTTATTCCAGAGTATTTTCGCCATTACAGTAATACCTCCATCGAATTATATTCCAGTATGTTGTCGATGTTGACCGGATAAACGTGTCCGGTTTTTTCACCGTCGGAGTCAATCGGCACTACTCCACGCATCCGGTTTGTTTTCAATGAAAAAGGAAGGCCGGTGGCCACTGCCCTCGGCAGGAACACTCTTTCGCCATTCTTTTTAATGAATACGATGCTAAAGGAGATTTGCTCACCGGATGGTGTTTCCTTGATGTCGAGGTATTTCAGCACCTTGTTCCGTCTGATTTTTGTGGCCATTTCATTTGATTTCAGGCCAAGATATTGGCGGGGTAACTGATAAAAAAGGACAGTTAGATGTACAAAGGATACATAAAAAAACCGCCTTGAGAAGCGGGGTTTTAGATCAAAAGGCTCTTAACCTTGTCTTGGATTACAAACCAGATCTTTGGAGTCTGTCCAATAACTCCTGCCAAAAGCTTTTATCCTTGTTGGTTTTCGTCCAGATGAATGCAGTCAGAAGGAGGTCGGCTAGTTTTTTGGAGGTTAATTCCGGTTTAAAATCAACCTTTTTTGCGTAATTCGGCTTATCCAGCATTTTTCTCAGCTCCTTGGCTGCCGGGTAAGCGCTGATCAGATTGAAATAGAACCATAGGTCACTGGTAGTGTATTCAGCGAGGATATCTTTTGTTGTGACTTCCATATTGCAACAATCGCAGGTAACATGATCGACCTGGTGGTAAGATTCCCATCTTTCGGAAAACCAATTATAGCCAGCTAAACTGTGACCGGTAATTTCTTGTGATCCGCATTGTGAACAAACCTTGATCTTTTTCATAGTCGCTGGCGAAATTTTCAAGTTTCAAAATAACGTAAATTGTTGAACATCGACCAAAAAAAAGGGGTTTTGGCCCCTTGTATGTTATATCGGCTGGCTGTAGAAATCATCAGCTTCCTCCGTTCCTAAGCAGAATCTCTGAATTATAGCGTAGTCGTCCTTGAAATCCAGTGCGGTACTCATGTGAAGGCCTGAAATTTCTGAAGCGAGTTCTCTCATGTGGTCTTCAAAATCTTTCTGAAAATCAATCAGTGTGCTAGTTGAATGTTCCATGGTCGTTTGTTTTTAAAATTTTCTGCTCCCATTCAACCGAAAGACTGATCTGTCAAAGAGGAATTGGAATACCAGAACACAGCGAGGATATGCCGAGAAAATCCTTGCAGAATCACAAGTGAAGGTTGTTTCTTAGCGGAATAATTTCGAACACACGGCCGGTTTTATGGACCAGTCGGCGGGCACACCGATTTAGATTTTCGAAAGAGTTTGGATTCCTTAAAGGCCAAATGCGGGAATTTGCATATAGGAAATCTCAACACTTCAGCTGATTCGGACTGAACTGAAATTTAAGGTATTAGAAAGATTGCGCGGGAGGTCAGAGAAATTGAAGGTAAGCTAGGAAAGGTGGTATTGGAAATACTACAATAAGTTGGTGGATGGTAGGTTAGGTTTCGAAATCCTCATTTTCCAATAATCATCGTCATTATAACAGTTGGCTATCTTTTAAAAACTTGAATTGTTGCCAGCCAAACATATCGATAATCTTGGCTCTAGGATAATTTATACTAGTCTTTTCCCCGGTCCTAAAATCTGTAGTAAACATCTCGCTGGATAATCTATCGACTACCTCCTTGTTGGCCAAGTAGAACCGAAAAAGGTAATCAAGTGATTTGTAATTCATTCGACGAAATCCATATTCATTGTTCGATAGATATCTGAAAGTGGAACAGAAATAATCGTCAAATGCTGGGACAAAACCGAATACTCCTAACATCACCTTTGAAACCACAACTAAGTCCCTGTTATCTGGAACCATCTTTTGTCTTATCTCATTATATATCTCTAAAATTATATCAATCGTTGTGTCATATTCTCGAACATCAATTGACCAAAAATCTTTCGGGATTTCTGCGATATATTCTATAGTTTCTTCATAGTGTTTGATGCTTTTTTCTAAAAGAGATTTGCCTCTAAACATTCCCCAACTGGCCAAAAAGAAGCCCAATGTCAAGCAACTCCTTTCCATATCATCAGTCAAATCAGCGCAAGTTCGGAAGTAGTTATAGCAATAGTCAAATGATACGTAACGGCTTTTAGAATTACAATTAGCGTAATACTCTTTAACAAAATATTCTATATCGTCTTGTTTCATTATGTTGGTTTTAAGGATATAAGAATTGCATTTCATTTATTCAGATTGAAAGACAAACCGATACCCGAAGAAGTCGTTCCAAAACTGATTAATTTTCCGGCCTCCTTTAGCTTAGTGTAACCTACTATTGTAATAATAAGGCAGGTAACTCCGGAGCCGATTCCTACAGCCGCACCAAACGTGGTATTCCCATTCCTTGTCAAAAGATAAGTAGCCACGCCACCTCCTAATCCAATAAAGGTTCCTGTTAGCATGAGGTTTCCAGCTGAATGAAGTTCAGTTCCACCATCGGAAATTCGATACAATTTGGCTTTAATTGCCCTTATATCTGCGCCGTAGTCAGGCGCTTTAGGCGGTTCTGCAACTTTAATGGGTTCTGCAACTTTTTGCTGTTCGTAAACCAGCGCATTTATTGATTTCAGAACAGTATCAGTGATTGGCTTTTGATATATGGCATTACCATTTTCGTCAACCTTGATACAATCTTTCAGATTTCCATAAGGCATAAACAACTCTTTCTCATTGTACGTGACAGGCAAAAAGTTTCCTGTTAATGCCTTTATCTCAATGATTCGACCTGTGTTAACAATGATTTGAGGACCATTAAAACTTGGCCCATTATAGAGTTTGATGAGAATTCCTGTTTTGTATTTGCCTTGTCCGAAGGTCATTGTTGCGCACAAAATCGCAAACAGAATCAATACTGTCTTTTTCATTGTTTCTTAAGATTTTAGCTAGTCTTTGACGCAGCGGACTGAGCAGCCATAGGCTGGGCTAAACGTCTCCCAGCGAACGCCGCTGTGATCACTCGAAAGGGTTCTGTATACGGCGGTTTCCCCATCTGATCGAGAAGTGGCAGTACGGAAACAAGCAAGTTCATGCAAACCTTTAAAACCACCATCAGCTTTGTAGTTGGCAAAGGCTATGCCTTGGCCATTATACCGATTGCCTGCAGCAAGAGCATTAAACCCACTTGAATTATCACCATTTGTGCCATCTTTCCATCCCTTTGTCGATTTCATTTTTTTACTTACAAACCCTGTAATATGTACACCATATTGACCAACTTCCGACGGACTCATCCCAAGAAAAGTCTCCAGTTTCTGCCATTCATCATCGCTTGGAAGATGCCATCCTGACGGACAAGATTTTATTGCAGCGGACCAATTATACAAAACACCGTACATTGAATAAGATTCAAGGCTCCTTGCGAAGGATACGTCAGTACCGTCATAATCATAAACATAAAAATGGCTGTTGATTTCTGAACCTTTTTCTGAAGAGTTAACCATCGGAAGATAGGCAAGGTTTTCAGCCATCCAAAATTGATCGCCCATTTTAACTGTCTTATAAACCTTGTTATCTCGTATATCTAACAAAGAGTCGTAAACAATTGGAGTTTTATTGAGATCTGAACTATTAGCTTTATTATCTTCAATTATTCGGCACTTGCCAAGTAATACATCAACCAGATAGTAAATTCTGTCGTTATAGGTGACTTTGTAAAATGCACTTGCAGAGCTGCCAAAATCAATTTTCTCACCTAATATTAGGATTGTCCCAGCTTTCACAAGTCTGGGATTCAATGCATCCATACTTGGCCTTGGGTAAAGGACCATGTTTTCTAAAACCATCATCTTCGTTTGCCCAAAGGCCGTCATTGCAAACATGATTGCAATGAGAATCATCATTGATTTTTTCATATTGTTCAAGTATTATTCAATTATTGAACTGATTACCTATAAGTCCTTAAGAGCCTTTTTTTGTGGTGATTCGTAATATTCCTTGGAATGGTAGGATATACTTAATGTGACTTTTGATTCTCCACCATTTAACAAAAGGGAAATAATTGTTCTCTCATTGAGCCATGTTGTAATGTAAGTTAATCGGCCCGAACGTAAATCCATGTCAATATAAATTAGTGGGGTATGATCCTTTCTAATAATTGTATCATTTGTAGGTTTACCATACTTCTCTATCAACAGCTTTTTTATCTCCTGAAAATCCGTTAAATAATCCCCGGCAATTGTATGGTCATGACTGAAAATGTAAGCACAATTACTCAATTTCTCGGAATCATTGAATTCATAAATTAATTGGCAAGGAAGGTTAAATACTGAACCATTATAAAGAAGTGTTCCTTTAGCCTCAGAATTGAATTCCCATGTTTCTTTAACTTTCACTTCTTTAGGGGAATCACCCCATGTAATATTTCTTACATCGGACTTAATCCCTTCTGAATCATTTCTTATCGATTTGGAATCTTTTGGTTTTGTGGAGTTAGTACAACTTAATATGCAGCACAGAATAGTAAGCGTTGATAATCGTATTTTCATTTTGATGGTGGTTTAATCCTTGATGCACCGGACTGACAAACCTTCGTTGCGGTAGAAGGAGGTCCTGTTCACTCCGTCACCGTCGTAAAACATGTACCGGAGCAGGGCGGCCAACGTCGAAATCCCAGAAGCCGACCAGAAGTAGGCGTAGTTGCCAAGATTGCCGAAGCCCCCATTTTCGTAGCGGCCGCCGCCTGGAAGAGCCGCAAAACCGCTGCTATTGTTACTTTCCTGGTTGTTGCCTATTGCACCCGCTGTTGAATAGGATTTCCAGCCCGACGTTGCCGCCATAGCTTTTGCAATGTCTTCACCGCTTCCACCATAACCATAACCGTTGTTTGTCAGGTAATAAGTCAAACCGCGCCATTCTATATCGAACGGTAAATGCCAGCCCGATGGACAAGCGGTCAATGCTGCCGGCCAGTTGTATAATACTCCATAGGTGGAATAGTTTGAAACGGCCTTCGCTGAATCTACGTTCGTGCCATCATAATCATAGACGTAGTAGTAAGGAATTGTATTTGATCCGGTCGGAGATGAGCCCACTGATGGTAAATAAGCTAGGTTTTCGGCCATCCACGTCTGATCTCCAATATCAAGCCATTTGTAAATATGGCTATCTCTGGAATCCATGAAAGTGCCCCCCATTGCTTTGGTGGTAAAAGAAACAATCTCACCGAAACCTGTTTCTTGCATGTTTGTTGCATAAGCAAGATAATAATATGGGGTTTGATCAACTAACCCGTCTAAAGTTGTCAAAAAAATTCCTGCCCCTATCCCAATTGACAACTTCTCTCCATTGTCTAACGGATTTTTAGAAGTTCCCCAATATATTCCACGATCCGTTAAATCAGAGCTACCGATTGAAGTAACTTCGCCACCAACAATAGCAGAATTGGCAGTAATCTGCACTGCTTCAGAAGTGGTCACTGTGGGTTTAAAGGCCTCTTTCTTGCATCCGACTAATAATAGGAGTAAAAGAAATGGTAAAGTTTTCATAACGTTTGGTGGTTTAATCTTTGATGCATCGGACCGAGTATCCGAAATGGCGTCTATCCCAAGTCAATGTGGATTGGAATATTCCGTCGAAATACGCTGCTAAGCCCCAAAATGATTGGATTGTCGAATAGGCGGTTTCATCACCAAGGCCAGAAAATATACCTTTGGAAGATGAAGGACTGCGCGCTCCAGCTGGTAATGCCGAGAATCCACTTCTATTATTTCCGCTATTTTCCCTCCAGCCAGATTCCGATCTAAGCATTTTACCTACCTTACTAGATTTTTCAAATGTTCCTAAGTAATCTTCTAGTTCTTTCCATTCGGGATCTGTGGGCAAATGCCACCCTTGAGGGCATGCCTTTCCCAACGCATTCCAATTGTAAAGCACCCCATAGGTGGAATAATTAGCTGTTTGTGACGCTTCTTGAATATTGTTACCCTCATATTCATATACATAGTAATGAGGTGTGTTTCCCAAATATGGAATACTGGATGCTTCCGAACCCACTGTAGGAGGGGAAACCATAGGTAGATAGGCAAGGTTTTCTGCCATCCATGTCTGCGCACCAATCTTTATGGATTTGTAAACATGGCTATCCCGTGAATCAACAAAATTGCCGGCGTTTGTATAAAGGGGCTCTTTCTTACATCCGATCAACAATAGAAGTAAAACAAATGGTAGAGTTTTCACACTGTTGGTGGTTTTATATGTTGCTATCTTAAAACAAATTTTGGGCTACTGGTCAATCCCCGAGTCACCCGATATAATTCATCCCAACCTAATCTCATAGGTGATCGTTCTTGCCCACAAAAACAGATTTCACTTTCAAGTGTACCAGACAAGTCATTAATCGGTTTTGACTTGCCTCTTATTTCTATTGTTACTTTGCCAGTTGATTCAATTACTGTTACTGTAAGTTTGGCTTTTACACCGACCGTTAAAAGCCCCTCACGATTTATGGCATCCTTATAATCTGTCTGTAATGTGAAGAAATCTGGGGAAGAATAGATAATAGAGTAACCTTGTTGAAGAATGAAAGCACCAACTTTTGCATAGGCTTCCTGCTTGGTTCCTTCAAATGGAATGATAGCAACATTAGCTTGGCTGGGAATAGTGGTCCCGGTTGCTGTAAGTGTATCCATTGGCATACAACCGATAAGAAATAAAAGAATTATTGGCAAAATGACTAAATGTGCATTGGATTTCAATGCTTTATATTTCATCTTCATGTGATTGGTTTTGGTAGTTTATAAATTTACGAACTATTAGTGGTATTAAAAAGCGGTTTTCTACTGCAAGGAATTTTGAATAATTGGATGATTGCGCCAAATCATTCATTCAGCTGATAAATTACCTCCGGTTCAATATTTGTCGAGAGAACAGTCAATCCGATTTGTTTCTCCGTAGCCAGTTCCCTAGCAAGGTTCATCATTTGAACGAAATCATGCGATTTGTAAACCTTTGAACGGACTTTGTCGTAATGACCTTTCACGGCAACCCAAACCAGGCAAAGCGGTTTGTAAGGATCACGGGTTGGGTGAAAGTGCTGACTGGTACAGAAATAGACTTGATTTTGCATGGCTTAATGAATTTTGCAGTTGATAATACGGTAAGCTTTTTCAGTGCAGAATGAACAGATCCGGCAATTTGCTTTGCAGATCACACCAGGCAGACCGGTAGGATCAGGTACCACGTTGAACAGATTATCCAGCATGAAACCTGATCCGGTCACCGTGAAATTTGCCGGCAGATTTGAGAAGTCCAGATCCCGGCGAGCGGTATAGGTCCAAACCGGAACATCCAATAATTCAGCAATTCTGGAAGCTTTGGAAATATCTGCCTGAGAGATGAAATCCCCGGACTCACTCAGGCGAAGTTTATTGAATTGGAATTTCCGAAGCTCATAGATGAATAGTTCCGGAGTACACATCTGCCAGAATGCTGCCTGATGGTTCCGGTGTTTGGTAACTCCCGGGAATATCCGTTCCGCTTTTTTAGCATAACACTTTCCGGGGAGTTTACAGAGCCCGAGCTTTTCAGAAGGGCAATTGGCGGAAGAGCAGAAGTTGAAGATCGCAGTACCGCCATCCTGCTTGAGATTGCCGAATGAGAATAATTGTAACATGGCTGATAATTTTAAAGTTTGCGCCATGTCCTGAGCAGGATCCGGATTCGGTCAAGGGCGAATGTCAGCTGGTGTACCCGCCAGATGACCGAGTGCGAAGCAATGGAGGGAAGGATCTTCTTTGCAGGTTTTCTTTGCATCTTCTTTGCAGGATTTGGTACCCGGAATCCCTTTACCTATCCGGGACTGCGAATACCTTTGTGCATACTTTAATACACATTTGTGATTTTGAGATGACCCCTGTTACTCTTGGGCCAGTGTTAAACGACCATAAAAAAAGCCCCGTTTCCGGGGCTTTACCTCCTGATCATCAGAAGGGAAGTGGTTCGTTAACTTCTGCCAGTTTCTTCAATTTTCTTGGCTTCTTGCCGTTCTTGGCCGGAGCATCTGCCACCTCGTTCATTTTGTTATAGTAAACCGAGTGAGTTCTGCCGTAATCGTCGGCTGTTTTCATCCTGGCGACTTCGAAGGTCACATATTCGATGCCTTCAAACTCGTAAGCAATGGCCTGAAGTTCTTCCAGTTTGCAGGTTACCTTAACGATGTCGAGGTTAGCTACTTTTTTCCCTTTTCCGATGTAAATTTTCTCAAAAGTTTTCATGACGTTTTTTATTTAAAAAATTATACGATTAAAAACTATCGGCAAGAAGGGTAGCTACAATGGAGGAATTGGAATACCGGAAGGCACTGAGGATATGCCTAGAAAATCATTGCAGAGCCAAGGAATGAGGTTATTCCTTAGCAGAATAATTTAAAAGTCAAAACCGTTGACAGCTAAACACCACGAAAAATGAGATCAATAATTGGAAAAATTTAATAAGCAGATTGTTAATATCAAAGTTCGAGTTAACTTTATGGAAATTCGGAACCTTCTAAAAACATGGATTCTATTTACCAATCAAAAATCTCTACTATTATGGAACCAAAAAACTATTCCACTCGCATCCTTCGCCGGTTAGTAAAAATCAGTTCGTTTATTTTACTCTTGTTTATCACGTTGAGCCAAAATTCAATTGCTCAATGTAATTTAAAAAAGGATGTCGACGAATTTTCCAAAAGGGTTGTTATTGAGGGGAGCATGGTAAAACTTATTAGCGTATTCCCGCTTGCATATGGGCTAGACCCTTGGGACTTATCAATGCAATTTAGGCTGGTTAATGATACATTACGTCTAACTTTGAAACATGCAAGCCAATCAGTAGCTAGTGCTGTTAGTTCAATGATTTTCAAATTTAAAGATGATTCCGTTTTCACGATTGCAAACAAACTGTATTCTAGCGAAGCAGAAGGTGGAGCCTATCGTTATGAATTCTCCATTTTTAGCTTACCAAAAGAACTCCTGATAAAATTTTCCTCTACCAACCTTTCAAAGTACCGAGTTATATTTGAATACTTTCCTCAAAACGGTGTTTATGATAAAGAAGCTAGTAAGGATGTTAGCAACACTATCAAGAAAGATGCAATATGTTTACTCAAAGAGTTAAAATAACAGGGTTAACTTGGTTAGACCTAAACCAACACCAACTAAACAATTAAACAACCATGGAAACAAATGTCAATGAAAGCGTCTTATTCACGTCCGATGACAACTCTATTACTTTAACAAGTCAGAGAATTGTTCTTAAGACCAAGGAATCGAGTAAAGAAATCCTACTTAAAGAGTTCGCTGGATATGAGATAGTTAATAAAATGGAATACAGGTTCTTATGGGTTTCATTAATTAGTCTTGCTTTATTTATCTTAAGCATGATGTCCAATGCAGCTCAGGGACATTCACAATTTGGCTTAAAACAAATTGTACCGTTTCTAGCGACGATATTGTTTGTCGCTTTGTTTTTTCAGCTTAAAAAGAAGATTTTAAAATTATCAGGAAGGTACAATTCTATTGAATTCTCCATTAATGGTCTAAGTGAAAAGAGTATGACCACTTTTTTAGATCGTCTTACTAAAGAAGCAACTAAAAGGCGAGAGGAGAACTAATTCAAATTAGGCTCGCACAACTTGAACTGACTTGGACTGACAGAAAAGAATATGAAAAGGAAAAACACAGATTTGTTTAATGTTTTTAATATTAAATAACAGTAAAAGAGCCCGTTGAAGGGCTCTTTTACTATAATATCAATTGATCCAAGATTGTGAGATCCAAATAAAATTCTAAAAAGTTGGCTCGTCTAACTGATAAATGAGTTCAGGTTCAATGTTTGTGTACCTGCTATCTGACCGAGTGCTTTAGCAATGGAGGGTGGGATCTTCTTTGCAGGTTTTCTTTGCATCTTCTTTGCAGGAATAGAAACCCGGAATCCCTTTACCTATCCGTGACTGCGAATACCTTTGTGCATACTTTAATACACATATATGATTTTGAGACGATTCCTGTTTTTCTTGAATGCCAGGGTTAAGAGCGACCATAAAAAAAGCCCCGTTTCCGGGGCTTTGCCTCCTGATCATCAGAAGGGAAGTGGTTCGTTGACTTCTGCCAGTTTTTTTAATTTTCTTGGCTTCTTACCGTTCTTGGCCGGAGCGTCTGCCACCTCGTCCATTTTGTTGTAATAAACTGAGTGGCTTCTGCCGTAGTTATCGGCGGTTTTCATTCTTGCGACTTCGAAGGTCACATAATCGGTACCATCGTAGTTGTACGCAATTGCCTGGAGGTCTTCCAGCTTGCAGGTTACTTTTACGATGTCGAGGTTTTCAACTTTTTTCCCTTTTCCGATGTAGATTTTCTCAAATGTTTTCATGACGTTTTTTATTTAAAAAATTATACGATTAATAACTACCGGTGAGAAGAGTAACTGCCATGGAGGAATTGGAATACCGGAACGACCCCAGGAGTGAGGATATGCCGAGAAAATCCATGGTACAATGCAGTGTAACGGAAGGGTTATTCTTCAGAGGTATCTTCGCGGATAATTTCTGGTATAAAAAACTATTACTGTCGTGAAGGCGTTTGGGGAAATCGCCATCAGGAAAGGGTATTGCAAAGAAAGTTGACAACCTCAGACATCGCGGGTAACCTGTGAGTTGGTTTTTTCTATAGGCCATGCCGTACAATTACTTACTGGTACCGATTATGTGACCTTTGGAGTTGCAGGAATGCCGATAATCGGCAGAGGACAATCTTTTATTATTTGTCAGCAAAGTGGACGGGGTGGTACTCCGGAAGCAGGTGCCGGAGAAAATAAATTAGTTACGGGGTCGCCTCGAAATTCATTCTAAAAATTTCATTATGAAAGCAAGGGTTTCATAAAACGTTAAAATTATCGTAAATTACGTAACCTCTAAAACCACAACAACATGAAAAAAATATTTATGATTTCGATTGCAATCTTGTTCGCAACCTTGGCCTTAGGGCAGGAAAAGTATAGGGTTACAAAACAGATTGAACTTCAAGGTCAGCCAAAGAGGACATTATTGCATTACTTTGTAGAAGCCGGTTCGATAATAGCATTAGGTAAAAAAACAGGAGAATACTACGAAGTCACCTTTGAAGGGAAGTTGCGATATATGACATCTTCTGACTTTGAAATGATTGTGCCTCTCAAGCCGGCGATAAAAGTTAAACCAACTACAATTCTTCCGCCTGTTTTTTATGATTCAATTCAAGACATACGAGATGGGCATACGTATAAAACAATTAAAATTGGCAATCAGACATGGACGGCTGATAACCTCTCATATTTACCCAAGGTTAGTCCATCTTCAATGGGTTCTCAAATCACTAGTCATTATTATGTTTTTGACTATGAAGCTACCGATCCAAATGTTGCAAAAACAACTGAAGCCTTTCAATCTTATGGAGTTCTATATAACTGGGTAGCAGCAGTAAAGGCTTGTCCAATGGGTTGGCACTTACCTAATGATAATGATTGGACATCATTAGTGAAATACCTCCAAGATAATGGATATGGATTTGAAGGGAGTGGCAATGGGATAGGCAAATCAATTGCATCTATATCTGGTTGGTATTCAAGCACAAACAAAGGAGAGGTTGGTAATGAACAAGAGAACAATAATAGTAGTGGATTTGCAGCAATTCCTGCTGGTTATAGGAAGCCAAATAATACTTTCACTTACTTACATAGCAATGCTGAATTCTGGTCTGCAACTGAGGATGATTTCGACAATTCAGGCTTATGGGGTTTGACTTATTGTAGTGTTAAACCGATTAGGGTAACCTATGGGAAGGACTTTGGCGTATCAGTTCGTTGCTTAAAAGATCAATAGAACTTCTAAAACCATAACAACATGAAAAAAATTTTGATGATTTTACTTCCGATAATGTGCGCAACAATGGCCATGGGGCAAAATACAGCTACTGATGTCAAACCAGTCTATCCTGCAGAACATGATCTTTTTACAAAATCGATTCGACCTCAATCTGCTGGAGATGAACTTCACTCAGCAGGTAAATTATTAATAATAAGTACTTGTGTGGCAATTGGTGGTGGATCGCTATTTTATTATAGAACAACTGCGCCATATTATAAACTCCAATCTGGAATTTGGAGTCTACTGCCGGCATGGGCTATCCTTGGTAGTACCGGTATCGCTGCACTTGTCCTACAGATTGTGGGATATACGAAATTGATGAAGGCAGGTGAAAGATTCTACTTTGGACCGACTTCGGCAGGTGTCGGAATGACAATAAATTTAAACAAGTAATTAATAACACCGATTCATGAAAACAATCATAATGATTTTACTGGCAGCATTGTCAGTAAACCTTGCCACCGGGCAGACTAAAATGAAGACGACCAACGATATAACAATTTATAGCAAACCTAATAAGGCATTTGGGATTCAAACTGCTGTTGTTACTGGTAGTTCCATAGATTTAGGAACGAAAACAGGGGACTTCTGGCAAGTTAATTTTAAAGAGAAAGTACGATATATGCCAGATGATTTTAGAAAATACTGTATTCCCATTGACTCTGTTGTCCCCAAATATCCAGCTAATGCTTCAGGTGGCTTGCCTATCGACCAACTTACAGGCAAGATCACTTATACGGGAATCATCAAAATTGACACAATCACAACAAAGGATCAATTGTATACCCGTGCTCGTGAATGGTTTGCTAAAACGTACAAATCTTCAAAATCAGTTATTCAAATGGAGGATAAAGAATCAGGAACCCTTGTAGGCAGAGCCTTACTTCTGGTTAAAGATGGTACGTATGGTTATATCGATTACTCAATTTCGGTATATTTAAAAACCGGAAGGTTTAGGTATGTAATAACTGATTTTAGTCATCGTGGTAACCCGCGTTATGGCTTCTATGAGGATTTTGGCCCCTGTGAGAGCTTTATGAATTACGAAGAGAAGCCTTTTTTTCTCATTTCAACTATTTATAATCTTGGTTACCCTGAGTGTATAAAAACAATCAAAGCAGAAATCCCAGCCTTGATTGCCGATTTAAAAACTGCAATGAAAAACAATGCAGGTACACAAACTAAAGATGATTGGTAGAAATACATTATTGCCATGGATACTATGGGTATCAAGCACATCCGGTTGATTATCAAAAATTACGTCTGATCCATATTTCGAAAGAAGATTCAACCGATAAGTCGAGATCGAGCCAGATCTGGTGGATTTCATCGATTGCCCTGTTACCATCATCACCCTGGGCGAAATAATCCTGAGAAAAAACCTCAACAGTGCCCAGCCAAGTATCAATCACACCGCAATCATATTTGCCATGTAGCCAAGATGTGTTGAGGTCGAATGAATTGGAAGTTTCGGTTGCGATTTTACGGGCGACCTTCCAGAGGTAGTTCAAAAGCTTCTTATCGCCAGGTTTCCCTTTATGGCCGAAGAAAGCAACGCCGTATAAACCAGCTTCGCCGGCCAGTTTCTCATAAAGTTGATCGTCTGTTACGTGAGATCCTTGTTTAATCAACATAGCAACGAAACACCTGGTGATGTTTGTCCAGGGTTTCCGGATTGATTTACTCATGGTGAATAGGTATTAAGAGATTAAGAATAAAAGGATTAAAAGAAAAGAGAGGGTATTTGCCCTCTCTTTTCATGAATATTTGAATGATTAGCATGGCATCAGATTATCATCAGCCATTGATAGGTATCCCTGACTGGAAACAATCAGATGATCCAGGACAGATATATCAAGCAGCTGAGCAGCTTCCTTGATCTTCTTGGTGATTTTCAGATCGGCATCGCTTGGAGAAAGGTTTCCAGAAGGGTGGTTATGGGCCAGTATTATGCCCGATGCCAATTTTTCAACGGCTGCATTTAAAATCAATCTTACATCAGTAACCGTTCCGGAAATTCCTCCCTGACTGATCTTTACGGTACTGATAACGGTGTTGGACCTTGAGCATAGGATGATCCAGAATTCTTCATAAGAAAGATCCGCGAGGATTGGCCCTACAAGATTAAAAGCATCAGCGCTGCACTTGATTTTGGCAGGCACTACACTGGGAGTTGAGCTTCTGCGCCGGCCAATTTCAAAGATTGCAGATACGCGAACTGCTTTATCAGCCGAAATGCCAAATACAGAAGACAATTCCGTAAAAGTCATTTTGGCAAGCGCATGAAGATCATTACCTGCCAGGTTCAGTAACTGTTTCGCTTGATCGGGAGTTATTCCGACTGCAACTGAAAAGAGTTCCGAATTGGTTAAAGCAGATCCCCCGATCTGAACCATTTTGGCAGCAGCGGAATCGTTTACCTGCCAGGGAGTCAAGAGCATTTTGTCGTACTTCATTTGATTAAGATTTAAAAATGAAGCACCTCATCTTGAGCAAGAACCGGATCAGGTCAAGGGCGAATGTCTGTTTGTGTACTCGCAAACTGACCGAGTGCGAAGCAATGAAGGGCGATGACAGCAGTGTATTTAAGGAGTTAGCCCGGAATCCCTTTACCGTTCCGGGGCTGCGAATACCTTTGTGCTACATTGTTATATAATAGACGATTGCTGGATTGAACCACCTTTGCTGATTTTCGGGCTAACGTTTCTGACAGCTAAAGGAGATCGTTAATTGTCTCTAGTTCCTGACCCTGATGGTCGGAAAATTTTGAGCTTGGGTTTATGAAAAAAAAAGTGAGAAGATTTTTCCATTTCCACCTTAATCCAGCATCTATACTATTTTTGAAAGCATATTTTAAAGAGCAATGACTTCACCGGATAATGGTTCTAAGCGAATTGAATTGCGATTGAGATTTGATAATCATAACGTTGTCATATTTTAACCATTTTGGGCAGTAATAAATGGGGATACTACCTTCGTCTTTTTGTCTAAAGCTAAAAAAGTGATAATAACCGGCATATATACATAATAATTTTACATATTTGCAAAAACTTAATATTACTCATATGCAAGAATTGGATTGGAATGAACAAGCGAAGAGGCTTTTAAAAGCTGAGCTTGTTCGACGAGGAATAACCAATGAGGATTTGGTTAGACTTCTCGAAAATATCGGCATTGAAGAAACGAAAGCGAGCATTGATAGTAAAATCAGTCGTGGTTCTTTTAGCGCGGCATTCTTTCTTCAATGTCTGAACGTCATCGGTTGCAAAAACTTAGATCCAATGATTCTGCAATATGAGTTGGTCTCTGAACCAACATCTAAATATTTAATTAATAAGACTTTAGAAAAGAAATAGTATTATGATTTACCATAACAAGAAAACAGACGTTCGGTACATTATTAGCTCGGACTTAACAGGTATGAAGAACGAAAAGGAACTCCCCATCGTAAGTCTTTTCACTGGCGCTGGTGGATTAGATATAGGTTTAGAAAATGCAGGTTTTAACACTTCGGTTTGCGTCGAATATGATGATGATTGCAGGGAGACCCTTCGACACAACCGCCCGGGCTGGAAACTTTTCGAAGAGGGTATAAAGATAGCGGACGGGAAGTTAACAAAACGAATACCCGGGGATATTAGAGATATTGGCGTTGATGAGCTTTTAGCGTTGTCAGGATTGAAAAAAGGAGAGGCTTCCTTGGTTGTGGGTGGTGCCCCGTGTCAGCCGTTCAGTAATATTGGGAAAAAGCTTGGGAGACAAGATGAAAAGAATGGAGACCTGTTTCTTGAATTTGTCCGGATTGTAAAAGGTGTTTCTCCAGAAGCATTTATTTTTGAGAACGTTGTTGGGATAACGCAAGAAAAGCACTCAGATGTGATAAGTTATATGGTGGATAAGTTAAAAGGACTTGGTTATGGGATATCCTTCACAGTCTTAAATGCGGCAAATTATGGTGTTCCACAAAGGCGAGAAAGATTCTTTCTGATCGGAATAAAAGGGGTTGAAAATCCGGCGTTCCCTTATCCAACCCATTTCAAAGATGAAAAACAATATCAATCATTTATCAAGGAACTGAACCGAATACCAGTTAACGGATACAAAAAGTGGATGTCGGTTAAGGATGCCTTTGGTAAAATTCCGATTAATTCTGAGAAGAGAACCGATTATGCAATTATGAATATTTCGGAAAAAGTGAAACACCGCATGACTTTTATAGAACAAGGCAAGAATTTCAAAGTCCTTCCGCCAGAATTGCTTCCGAATTGTTGGAAAAGCGGAAAACACTTGGGTAATGATACTTTCGGTCGATTGATTGCAGATTTGCCGTCAATTACAATTCGAACCGCGGCTTATAATCCGGCAAAAGGAATGTATATACATCCTTTCGAAGATCGAGGTTTAAGCACGATCGAAATGGCAGCACTTCAATCCTTTCCAGATGCTTGGGTTTTTAAGAATAGAAAGAGCGAAAAAATGACTTTAGTCAGTGGGGGGAAGCAAATTGGAAATGCTGTTCCACCACTATTGGCACAAGCTCTTGGCAATGCTATAAGAATACAGATAGCTACAAAGCATTCAAAATCTGACCAAAAGCTTCCTGAGCTTCCTGAACCGAATTCACTTGATAAACCTCATCCACCGCGGCTTGAGGTAAACTATAAACAGTAGTTATTGAATGGGTTGCAACCGTTTTAAGCGCTTCTCTATCTGAAGCTCCAACTCGTGTGGACATTCCATAGTATTTGAGACCCGGCGGGTTGATGATCCATTGCCTTGTTTGAAGATGAGTATAAATGGCTTTCATCAAACTTCCCTCATGAGCCAGCTGTAATCTTCGGTCTGGCCTCAAGGATGTTTTAACTGATATGTATCCAACAATTTGGTTGAAACTGCATCGTCCGATGAACTGGCGATAAAGATTATCCAAAAAGGAAAGGGAACCAACATCCACGATGGAAATTTCTGAAAGATCTGTAATCACTTCTCTGGCCAATGTACCATCGATGATTACGTAGTCAGGATTTGAGGTTATCAGTTGAACTGAGGAAGCATCAAGAACCTTTTGCTTTAGATCTTCAATAAGATTCGATAGTTCTTCCGTATATAGTTTTGCTACAACAAACTGGCTGACGTTTGGAAGTGATATTGCCAATTTGGATGATGGTTGTGTTACAAAATTGTTCCAAGCCGTAATCGATAACAACCATTCATACCAATCACCATGAACGTTACTAAGGGCCTCTCTGGTAACCTCATTATTCTGAACCCTTATTTGTTCATCCATCCAGTTGAGTAACTCCTGAATTGACTGATTTGAAGAAGGTAAGGCACTATTTAGCAATTCGCAGAATGCTTCGTTTTTAATGACTTGTGGTTTACCATCCCATAAAATTCTTAGCAATGCCATGATATTCTATTGATTTAAGCGGTCGATAACTATTGAAACGCAATTTTTCAAATTGCAAATTATTTCCTTACCCCAGAACCTGATCACGGTCCATCCCTGATCGGTTAGCATTTGATTTACAATCCTATCTCTCTCTATGTTTCGCTCAATTTTAGAAATCCAAAAAGCTTGATTCGATTTGAAAGTGAGTTTTGCTTCGGGCCAATATCGACCATGCCAAAATTCGCTGTCAACAAATATAGCAACCTTTTTCTTTTTAAAGGTCAGATCTGGGTTGCCATAAACGGTTCGGTCGTTTTTTCGATATCTAAAGCCTCGTGCAAATATTGCTTTGGCCAGCATAATTTCAATCTTTGAGCCATAAGGTTTTACGGCTCTCATATTATGACTTCGTTGTTCGCTAGTTAATCTATCCATTTGCTATGGATCAACAACTGTGATATGATCTTATAGGCATTCAATTGCTAAAATTAAAGCTTGGAAATACTCTGGTAAAATTATTCTATTTATTTCAATATTTGACAGACAAATAACTGGAATTCATCGGTTTTACTTCTCACTCAGACGACTTTTGGTCGTGATAATGGTTAAGGAAATCTAAATTCAGCAAATACCTGCTCCTTTTTTTGTTCTTTTTTCAAGCTCCGGTGAAAAAAGCTCTCCCGTCTGGAAAGACGCCTGCCCGGCGAGGGCGAATTTTCTTTTTGCCTACTTTTTCTTTGATTCGCCAAAGCAAAAAGTAGTCCGGGATTGAGGTGCAAACTTTGGATCTGTAATCAGGTCTATTTCAAAAAGTTTGCGGCGAAAATGATAAAACGGTAAACCGTTTTTACCTCTGTGAGCCGACCCCGCCCTATGGCGAATGGCGAAGGCAAAGGCTCGATTTTCAGGAAATATGAGTCCTATGCCATGAGTTCAGGCCCGGCTTGCCGGGTCCTGATCTCATACCAAATTCGCCATTTTCGCCTTTTTCAGGTGCGTGCCGGTACGAATGAGTGACTGGCCGATAGGAGATGACCGTATTTGGTCCAGATGAGTTTATCCACCGCATCGCTGAAGTGGGTGGCCTCTTCAGGTAAAATGGTTTTGGATCTCTCTGATGCTTTGTTCTTGGTGAACTTCCCTTCCTTTTGAATCACCTGGGTATTGTTCATGGAGATCAGGGTGTACTTGCATTTGCTGCCATTGAACCGGACGGCAGGGAAGGAAGGATCACTTCCTCTTAGGATGTTGCCCCATAGCAGATACTTGTCATGCTGCGGCGGCTCCATGCCTTTGTGCACTTCCTGGATCACAGTCCAGTGGTTACGCTCGAGCCTGGCGATTGCCTGTTCATTGTAACTGCTTGATTTGTTTACGTTGGGGTTCTTGCTGTCCCCGTACCGGTCACGGAAGTATATAATAGTCTTGTCAATATGATGCTTGTAGTAATCAGTAAACTGATCTACAAGCGAATTGATCATTACATCGTTTGACTGATCAGGCTTGACAAAGAACTCATTGATGAAGTTGTCAGTCGATGCCGGCTGCTTAATCACGAAATCAAACGAGCCTTCCTGGCCGACTGACAGGAGGCTGATGTTGGAGCCCCAATCCGGGGATAATTCCAGGGGGGCATTGGGGTTGCAATCCGCATCGAAGCGGGAATCATGAGTGGCCAGTTTCTGAAAATTGAAGTTGGTGTTCTCTGCAAGATCCCGGATAAAACTATCGTTTGTGGCATTGAAATAAACATGCTTTGCCTCGTTAATGTGGTAGTAGCAATCTTCCACGGTATCCAGCATGAGGTTCATGATCTCGATCAGGAAGGTCAGCAGGTTTTGCTTTTCATACTCCCTGACAATATAGGACATGCCCACATTATCAATGTTATCGAAAGCATTGGCGAGTGTGAAAAGCAGTCCGGTCTTGGATACGAACGGCAGGATCTGTTTCCGGAGCCGGATGGTTTCGTTCCAGATTTCCCGGTACAGTTTTGAGTCCTTGGCATAGTAGGCTGGGATCAGTTCCATCTGAAGTTTCACCAGGCGGTTCCAGATCGAAAAGAGCTGGACCCCGGTTTCCTCCTGGTAATAATTGGCGAATGATAGGAGCCACTTCTGAGTCTGAGTATATGGCATGGATGAAACATAGTGATATCCATGATGAAATGGAATCGGATCCGGGGATCTAGTTCCCCAGAGTGTTTCGTTTCCCCGGTTTGTGGGCGAAGTTTCCTGATCGTAACGTTCCTTATCAATGGTCAGGGCTTCGTCCAGAATTTCATAATCAACATTGGGCCCCCTGGCCGATCCTATGCGATCCTGGGAGAGCATGAGGATGGCATTCCCGTTCGAAAAGGAAATGACATTATCGAACTTCATGATCTTTTCCAATGGCGAGTGGAAGGAAAGTGGCGGCCGGCGACCGACCACATAGTTTTTGTCTTTCAGGTACCCGAGATTTTCCAGGAACTTGAACGTCGATGGCAGCGTCCTGGTGAGTAGCTGGCCGTATGTTTGGCCGGTGACTGAGATCAGGGCACCGGGCATTTTGCGGTTTACGGTATGAATATCCCATCCAACCAGGTATGATTTTCCGGTTCCCCGGCTCCAAACATCAACCCGGGATTTTGCGCCGTGAAGCAGCGAGTTGTACTGTGGTCTGTTCAGATTTACGGGCTCCATCAGGAATTGATCATTTGCTCGGCCTGTTCATCCGTGATTTCTTCGAACACGGCATCGGCAATTTCCTGCCGGATTTTGGCGGGGAGTTTCTCCATCTCGTCGATGTTCATCTGGATTCCGCCGGCCATGTTATTGATCTGAATCAGGAAGGTGTGTTTTTCCAAAAGCTTCGGATCCGTTTCTGCCATCGGCCTTTCACCGATGGCTTTTTTGAGATTGGCATGACCGGCTGCCCAGGCTTTCATGTCTCCTTTGGCTTTGGCAGCCTGTATCTGATCGAAGATATCTGAGATCAGCCAGTTGTTATAAAACTCATAGTCAAAACTGTGGTAGGTGTTATCCAGTTCCCGGGCGTAATTCAGGTCGTTGTACGCGGTTCGCCTGGATATGTCAGGAAATTTTGACTGATGCAATGCCAGGGCAGTCCTGGGCTGGGGGTATCGTTGCAGGATCCTTTGCATGGAAAACACGCGGTCGAGCATGTTCCGGTGTTCCTCCGACAATTGGATATGGTCAGGATCTGACAAATGATTTTTAATGATTTGCCAGGGGATATTGTCGAGTGATAGAAACTCTTTGCTCATAGATTTGAGATTTGTGCTTTTGTCCGGAGGTCAAGAAGCATGTTTTGAGCTGGATTGGAGCCATTGGCTGCCGCCTGGGCGATTGATTTGCGGAGCGGGATTTCGCCTTTGAACCAGCCCCGGTTATACGCAGCGAAAGCAACTCCCTGCCCAGAGTTTATCTCATCCCGGAGATCCATGGGATTGACTTCGATATTGACTGCAATATCGGCGATATCGAAAAAGAGCTCCGCCATCGATTCGATTTCGCTAATCTGTTCCTCGGTTAAAAGCATTTTCCATTTGTTGTTTATCGAAGTTAAAGATCTGATCATCTGTGAAGATCACCCCGCGTTCCAGCTTGGGGTTATCGGTCGCGTTCTGGGATGTTACGATTGAGATTTTCCAATCGTCGTTATAGATCAGAGCCACTTTAGCATGCAGGGAGATGCACCGGTAGGTGAATCCTTCCTTCAGCATTTGGAAGGGCAGGGGACTCATGACTTTTACCCGGTTATCGATCAGGAACCGGATGGAGAGAATTTCGCCATGGTTGATCCGGTTCCGGACCTTCTCGAGCGAGTCCTGCGAGATCGAATAGGTGGCCATCAGGATATGTGCGGGACCGGTTTGTTTGAGGATGTGGAATATCAGCCGGAGCAGGTTGAAATTTCCATCCGAATAGTAATGCTTTTGCCGGCCGGGTAATATTAACCCGATGCTCTTTGTCAGGGCACCGGTTTCAAATACCACCAGATCCGGATTCTGATCAGCATCCGATTCCATGATGGCCAGCGGAATCATAACCTGTTGATTCTTTGCGGCCTCCTGAACGGGAGTTTTAATGTCAGTTGACTTTATTAAGACCATTTATCTTGGCTGTAAGTTCTTTGATTTTGTTCGATTTGGTGAGGATCCTTTTCTCCAGAGCTATACGCTTCGGCCCGTCGCGCATTTCATTCATAACCGGTTGTTTTGCTATAGAACAGAAGTTGAGCAAGTTATAATCCTTGCTAAGGGTCTTCATGAGGTTCAACCGTTTCCTGGCTAATTCTCCGGCAGTTTCTTTTTCCACATCGGCAAGGATGGGCTCATCCGGAGGAAACAGCCGGATCTCTTCGGGTAGGATTTTATCGTTCAGCCAGATTTGATGTGCCTGGTATAGTTCTTCCATCCGGTCAGATAGTTCGGAAATCTGTTCGACAATGATTCTGCGGGATTCAACATTGTCGGTGCGGTTATCCGGAGCGATTTTCTTCAAAGAATGGTGCGCGATGGACCGCTGGTTATAAACGGTGCTGTATTCCGAGATGATCTGCCGGATGACCTTCGGTAGGTTTGGGTCATCATTACTGATCGCATCGAGGTATACCGATCCTGTTATCACCGGTTTGAGTCCTGATGGCTTGGGAGCCACCGATTTTAGCGGTTCTGGTTTGATATCCGATGGGATGAGTTTTTTAAGCTCGTATGCGAGTTTGAAAGCGAACCGGGTTTCTTTGCCGGGGAAAATGCGTTTAAGCGAACTGTTGCGCGAATATTTTTCATAGATCGCAACCCCGTTGTTGTAATCCCGTCCGGAAATCAGCCAGGCTTTAATGGTATCGATATCGGATTGTGTCATTTGTCAATTTTCGCTTTGGTTAATTTTCCCATTACTCCACAAAGTATGGATTGGCGAAAAGGCGAAAAAGGACAAAATGAAAAGGCTTCTCAGTGTTACCAAAGAAGCCTTAAATTAATAAGTGAAGTGTTCCTATTAATAGGCATTGGAATTTATAAATGTAGTCGACTACGTATTTCCATTTTCTGTGCTATCAATAGTCTCATTTAAAACTGCTGCAACAGGTTGGTCTATTGATTTATCGCTCCACCATCTTTCCACGCAATAATCGGCAAGTTCCTTAGTCCTAAGCTGAAGGTCGGTTTTTGTAAATCCTTTCTTCGTATCTATTTCAGAACCAAGCTTCTTGGTTATGATAAAAACGCTTCTGCCATAACCATCAACCTTGTCAATTGCGTTTTTATTTTGCACACTGGAGTTTAGGCTCTTCTCAAGGATAGTCAAATTTCCTAGATTATGTTCGAAATCAATAAAATCCTCTTTATTCTTGAATCCTAAAGCCCTAGGGGCAAAAGTAGGGGTCTGAGCCAAAACATGTTCTATGTTTGGATTTTTTGTTGCTATAGCTTTAAGTTCCTCGCAATCATATTCTGTCCCGCTGATGTATTCGCAATAATTGATAAAAATGTGGTTCAATGCGCGATTGCCATAAATGCCACCGAATAAATTTGAAAGGAATTCTTCTTTAGACATCCATCGGTTATTAAACCAAATAAGCCAACCTTCAATGTCTTTTGCTTTTTTATTATCAATATTGTAAACCAACCTAGATATATCGGCTTTTGGGTCTGTCCCTCGAGTTTTATAAACCCGAACTTCTATTAATTCGACGAGATCAAAGAATGTGAATTTCTGCCTTCCTGCGCCTACCAAATTTTGATCCAATAAACCCAGCTTCTCAAGCTTGATAATTAGGGGATATAAGGTAGCTGACAAATTTAGAATGACAAATAATTTATAATATTTTGAATCCGTTTTAGCTTTTTCTATTACAGTCTTACAGTTCGTAAAAAAATCTTTTAAACTGGTAATATAGGAATTGATAAAGATCTCGATTTTAGCATAACTATCGGTTTTGCCGTCGTTTCTAAACTTAGTTAATTGATTTTTAAGAAATTGTAAAACATACGCTGCAGTTGGGTCATAGTTTTCATTACTATATGAAACAAAATGGTAGCGCATTAAATTATCTTCATTAAAGTCCCGGTTTTTAATCAGGTTAATACTAAGTTCTTCTCCCTGAAGTTTGATGTCGTCATATATTTCAAAAATATCGCTAAAATACTCATTAATAGTATTATCTAGCTTTTTATTTAGATACCGATTCGAGAAATAAATCAAAAGACTTTTTGCCTTTTCCATATTTGACAATGGCTTTCCTCTGTCGTTAACTGTTTGGAAAATCCTAATAGCATCTCCTTCGGAATTTTCTACGAATTCCATGACTTCCAGCTTTTCAACAGACTTAAGAAATTTCAATTTGTCTGCTATCTGGGATACCTTGAATGAAATTTCTTCATTAGCATCTTTCAGAAATCTTTGACTTTTATTTTGAGGTTCACCAATTACTGATTCCAGAAGATTTGTAAAGAACTGTCTATCTCGATTTAATGGTGATATACGATATCTATCATCTTCTTTTAGGTAAAACCTTTCAAAATAGGCTGAATCTCTTTCAGAAAGGCTTTTAACTAAGGCACTTATAATGATGGTTATTGTGGTGATTCTCTGCTGACCATCAACGACATAAAATTTTTCATCATCATCAGAGGACTTCGACAACACAATTGTACCAATATAATGATTTGAATTTGACTCAATTGATTCGATTATGTCATCAAATAGCTCGCGAATATTCTGTATCTCCCATGCATACCCACGCTGGTATTTCGGAATTTCAAAGAAACGCCCGTTAAAAAAGTCCTTAACTTTAATGCTAGCCATGTTAATAGTTATTTGTGGTGATTTGGATGATTTAGGGTGTCAATATGTTAATTGTTCTCCAAGATATCTTTCCTGCAGTTCCAATGTCCAATCAGCCGAATTCATCTGCCTAAGCGTTTTAATGAATAGATCAAGATGTCGAGGGTAGAAAATATTCTTGCTTTCATCAACTGTGGCAAGGTGTTCTATATATGTGTCAACTGCTATTTGGCACTGGTCATTCTTTGATGGGAAGAGGTATACAAAAAACCCTTCTTCATAATTCATTGTTTTTGATTGGACTAATGATAAAGCAAGGAGATGGTCTCGCCAAATCTGCTGAAGTGGTACTTCCTTTAATTTTTCCAGGGATAATTCCGGAAAAAGTTTGCTCTCGTTGGCGATTTCCAAATACCTCTTGCCTCGTTTACTGAAAGTATGTCGAGTTTTTTCCTTATCATCTTTAAGGCTTTCTGCATATTTTACTTCTATTCCTATAAAACCTAACTTATCAGTCAAATTTTTATATTCAACAAAAACGTCAAAAGCTGAATGATCTCCGGTAAAATTTTCATTTCCTCTACCTGGGGAATACTCAAATTGAACCGAGGTAACTTCCTTAACTCTATCTGGGAATAGCTTATGAAAATATTTCGATGCTAACTTTAAGTCAAAGTGGAATTCTCCAAAAAGGTTAAAACATAATGGTTGTGATGAGAGGAGATTGTTCCAAATTCGAGGCTCACTAATAAGTTTGCCATCATTACGAGCTTTCAATACCTCATATTGGACAAGGGTCTTGATATTATCAGTTAAATAGTTAGCCCTTGTTTCTTTGGCAAATTCATTTGGCAAGAAGTTACCCAATTTTCCATCCGCCAGTGGAAGCAGTTTCTTCTCACGCCAAATGCTTTGAAGTAACCGACCAAAGGCTGAGAAATCTGTGTCGGGGGAATAATCGGCTCTATATTTTCTCAGAGTTTCTAGTGGTGGACGTGTCATAGATCCTAACGGTATTGATTCTTTGAACGAAACACACGAAGTTAGCATTGTTTCATAACAAAGCAAAGTCCCTCTGATGGAGCTCGGAATAAGAATAGCAACACACCTTAAGAATAACCACCACAACTTAAAATTCGCGTTCCTGTGTTTTTTGCATTGGTTTTTGCCAGGTTTCAATGCTATAATCTTGGTTCATAGCCCGATCAGTTTTTGTTCGAGTAGGAACTTGATTTTATTGCTGAAGCGGCGATGGGTATCTGCCAGGAACATGTCTTTAAGGTTTTGGTTCTTGAAATATTTAAGGTAGGTGTCGAGTGCTACCTGGTAATCCGTTGATTCCCGGCAGGCCATATAAATTTCGATTGTTTTATCGCCGATCGGTTTGGTTTCCAAAGCGGATGGCAACCTGAATTTCTGGTACAGGAATATTTTCAGCGAATCATTCAGGCCCTGATCGTTGAAGGAGAGCAGCATCGGACCGGTAAATCTTTCTTCCAGTTCGACCAGGCTAAAATATTTGAATACGGTGCGTTTCTGTTCTACCAGGCATGGTGCTTTCGGGTAATGGATATTGCCATACAGGCTCTTCATGGTAAGACCGATTCCAGAGGCATAATCGAACCGGGCCATGGCCAGCGGGAACTCTCGTTTATCAAAAATGATCGGTGCATGGCAATCATAGTGCAGGGTTGGGAAGTTTTGAGCCTCCAGGGCGAGTTTAGTATTCAGTAGTCGTTTTCGCCAATCGTTGAGTTCCCAGTAATTTTCCGGGAAGGTTTTCATATCCCCTTTATGGAATGGCGGAATCTTTTCGGCCCGGATGGGTTTCATAATGATGTGATCGTCATTCATGAACAGGAACTGATCGGTTAACCGTGGGTCTTGGCAGGCACGAAGGATCTTGCGGATGATATTTCCATCGGCATTGGTCGAGGGAAATTCATCGGGGTGCTCGATATGAACAAATCCTTTCAATCCTGATGGCTTTTCACCAACGATGAATATCCGTCCGATACCGGTAAGGTTTTTCAGCACCGACCGGACAGAGAAGCGGATTTCGTTGTTATCCCATGAGGAGCCGGTACCCAGGACATATACCACATCGAGCGTTTTCATGGTTCCAGGTGTTTGGTGTATTCAAATCCTTCAGCCAACCGGCAATAGTGGAGAATGTAGATGTCCTTCATGAGCAATATTTTCATCCCGGATTTCAATATGGCGTTGCAGATCTTCGTATCCACACCCAGAATCCGTTTTTCGGAGGCGGTTACGCTGACCACCGGCAGGATCTTATCCCAGGTTGATTTTTTAATCACCATCAGGTGGCCGGCAATCCG